>DATKZS010000240.1:0-20049 GCA_035527835.1 bacterium | reverse complement strand
CACGATAAACTTCTTGCCGCCCACCGTCACCGGCTCCTTGCCCGCCGCGCACTTGATCTTGAACGTGCTCTTGCCGGAGTGGGTGATCTTGCTCGCCAGCTTGTAGGGCCGCAGGATCGGCATCACCACGTCCACCCCCGGCATCGTCTCCAGCGCCTGCAAGCGCGCCTTGCCCCGCTCGTCCCCGATGCACGCCACCACCTTGCGCTCGACCCCGTAAAGAACGTGCGGCTTGTAACCCAGCTCCTTGACCTTGGCGGTCACCGCGTCAAGCTCTTGTTTCGTCGTTGACGGTTTCATTACCACGATCATGTTTTTTGCCCCCTCTTTTCCTTGGTTGCCGCGGCCCACAGGCCCGGCCGATATTACTAGAGATTCCGCCCTCGCCGCAAGGCCGTTAATCTCCATGACCCTATGTGCGCTCATTTCCATCGTCGTAGCCCCACAAAAAAGAAGCCGGCTTCAATTTCCGCCGGCTTCGTAAATAAAACGGCCATGGTCTTTGTTACCATGGCCTGAAATTTTTCGTTCCAGGCCGCCGGCGCTTTTTAAGTCCGCCGGCGGCTGTAATTATGTTAGAGCACAGCCCGGCCGGTGGACCCGATAAAACTGAATCGGGCAAACCATCGCCGGCCGCGGTATCGGTCCCGGTCAATCGCGCTGTTTCTTATCATGACACCATGCATAGTACACGTTCCCTTTAGAAATGTCAACCATCATCGGGGCGTGAGGCTTGAGGCTTGGGGCTTGAGAAAGAGGCATGAGGCCGGACCGCATGTCCACGTTTCTTCCTCACGCCTCAAGCCCCAAGCCTCAAGCCCCACGCCTCAAGCCCCACGCCTCAAGCCCCAAGCCTCAAGCCTCAAGCCTCACCTGAGCTCGATCAGCTCTCCCCTGATTTCCTTGCCGAGGTGCAGCACCCCGATGGACAGCGACTGCGCCCACCTCTGGTCGGTCGGACTGCCCGGATTGAACACCAGCGCGCCGTTAATAATCTCCTGGTACGGCCGATGGGAATGGCCGAAGACCACGCAGTCCACCGCCTCGAACTCGCGCCGGACCTTTTCCGCGAGACCGTGCGGAGCGCCCCACCCGTGCACCACGCCGATCTTGAAACCGCCCGCGCTCACCACCTTTTTGGCCGGCAGCCGCGAGGTGATCTCGTGCGGGTCCATGTTTCCCGCCACTCCCTCCACCGGCGCCAGCTCCTCCAGCGCCTCGATCACCGCGTAAGTGACATAATCCCCCGCGTGGATGATCAGCTCCGCGTCCGCGAAATAAGGCCGCACCAGCTCCTTGAGCCCGTCCGCCTCCATGCTCACCTTGTTGATCAGCCGGCTCGCCAGCTTCTTCGGGTGCAGGCTCCCGCCGTGAATGTGAGTGTCGGATATGACGCCGATCTTCATCGCCGCCCTCCCTGGTATTGTTTACTTCAACGATGTATTGAAATATTTTATTTTTTTGCCGCAGATGAACGCAGATAAGACGAAGAAAGAAAAAATAATTATTTCTTATCTGTGTTCATCTGCGTTCATCTGCGGCATTCCGACTTTTCCGAGCTTTACAGCACTTGGCCGTGCTAAGTGAATTCCCGGAGCTCGGGCAGGTATGACGCGATGGTTCCGAGCAGCTCCCGGCGCTTAGGACCACGGCCCAGGTAATCCGCGATCACCGGGAGCATGAAGGGGATGAAGCGCAGGTACTCGGGCCGCTTCTTGACCTGGTCAATGAAATGGAAGCGGCCGACCACCTTTAACATGCGGTGGATCACGCACAGCTCGAAGTTGCGCTGCAACTGCTCGCGGGGAATGGCCCGGCCGCTCCTTTTCGCGTACTGCCCGGCGTAATAATCCACGATGTGCCCGATCAGCTCCGGCCCGAGCAGGGCGGAGGTGTCGCGGTCGTAGAGGAAACAGGCCAGGTCATAGGCGAGCGGGCCCATCAGCGCGTCCTGGAAATCAATCACCTTGAGCCAGCCGTCCTTCAATAGCAGGTTGTCCATGTGATAGTCGCGGTGTTGCAGAGCATAAGGCCCGGCCAGCAGCTCGTCGCAGATGGCCTCGAAATGAGAGCCGATCGCGGCCTCGTCCTTTGCGCTGAGCGCTCCGGGAAAGCGGTTTTTGATGGCGAACTCGGTGAAATGGTCGAGCTCCCAGCGCAGGAGCTTGCGGTCGAAGCGGACGTGGAACCCCAGGAACTCCGGGTCCTCCCGCTCGGAGCAGTCCACCTGGATCTTCACCAGCTCGCGCACGGCCTTCTCGAACTCCTTGCGCTTCTCCTCCGGGTCATCGCTCTCGGCCGCGCTCCTGAGGTGCCGGTCGCCGCAGTCCTCGATATAGATCAGCCCGCGGCCGCGGTCATAATGATAGATCTCCGGCACCGGCACGCCGCAGCGGGCCAGGTGGCGGTGCACGTTGATGAACGGCAGCTCCTTGATCACCCCCGCGGCCATGACCTCCTCCACGCCCTTGGCCGGGTCCGGGTCGGAAAGGATCATCAGCACCACGCTCGGCTTCTTTCCGCCATTAAGCCCGATCCGCGCATAACCGCGCACCGACGCGCCGCCGGCCAGCGCCGTCATCTTGAAGCCCCCGGCCTCGACGCCCGGAATGCGCCGGAGCCCATCCTCCACCGCCCCCCGCAGCTCGGACTCGTCAACGCCCAGTCTCTTGCATAACTCTTTCATGCTCATCTCTCTGAAATAGTATTGACAGCGGGAAATGGAGATGCAGGCGCTGGGCGAGGCGGCATTACGCCGTCGTGCTTCAACCTCAAGCCCTCTTCAGCAACTCCTCCAGTATCCTTTCCGCGGCCTTGCCCTCCCACAAGTCGGGCACGCACGCGTCCGGCCGCGGGTGCCGGCCCATGAGCACGTCCTCGATGTCCGCGGCCAGGCGTTCGAGGGAGGTCAGCCGGTTCGTGCCCTGGTTTATGGTGATGGGCCGCTCCGTGTTCGGCCGGAGGGTGAGGCACGGCACCCGAAGGTACGTCGTCTCCTCCTGAAGCCCGCCCGAGTCCGTGAGCACGAAGCGCGCGTGCAACGCGAGCCCGATGCTTTCGTGATAGCCGACCGGCTCGATCAGGATGACCCGCTCGCGCCCGTCCAGCTCGTCGAGCAGCCCATGTTCCGCGAGGCGTGCCCGGGTGCGCGGGTGCACGGGGAAGACCACCGGCAGCCGCTCGGACAGCTCGCACAGCGCGGCCACGATCCGGCCCAGCGATTCCGGGTCGTCCACGTTGCCCGGCCGGTGCAGGGTGATGTAGGCGTATTCACCGGCGCGCACCCCGGCCTCCCCGCAGGCGTCGCGCTGTCTGGCCGCCTCCAGGTTGGCCACCAGGCAGTCAATCATGACGTTGCCCACGCGCACGATCTTTTCGGGCGGCACGCCCTCCCGAAGCAGGTTTTCGTCGGCCTCCGGGCAGTGCGTGAAGAGCAGGTCGGCGAGCGCGTCGGTCACCACGCGGTTCACTTCCTCCGGCATGCTCCGGTCAAAGCTCCGGAGCCCGGCCTCCACGTGCGCCACCTTGAAGCCCAGCTTGGACGACACCAGGGTGGCCGCCATGGTCGAGTTAACGTCGCCGACCACCACCACCCAGTCCGGGGCCTCCTTGATGAGCACCGGCTCGAACGCCTCCATCACCCGCGCCGTCTGCGCCGCGTGGCTGCCGGAGCCCACGCCCAGGTTCACGTCCGGCTCCGGGATGGCGAGGTCCCGGAAAAACGCCGCGCTCATCTTGTCGTCGTAATGCTGGCCCGTGTGCACCAAGACGTGGCGCACGCCTCCTCTCCGCGAGATGGCGTGGGCGAGCGGAGCGATCTTCATGAAGTTCGGCCGCGCCCCGGCCACGCTCATGATCTTGACCGGCCGGCCCATCAGCAATTGTCCCTCGTCTCATGCAGCTTCCGGAGCACCGCGATCACCTCGACCGGGCTCTTCGCCTCGTAGTCCGCCCCGCAGTCGTTGCCCGCGCCGCGGCCGTTGGTCACCAGGCAGGTGGGCGAGCCCGCGGCCCGGCCGCAATCCACGTCGTAGCGGAAGTCGCCCACCATCAGCACCTCGCGGGTCAAGATGCCCCACTCTTTCGCCAGCGCGATGAGGACCGCCGGGTCGGGCTTGATGGGCAGCCCGGAGTCGCGCGTGATCACGCGGTCGAATTCGAGACCGAGCTTGTCCAGCACGAATTGCGTTGACTTCTCCGAGTTGCGCGTGACCACCGCGCTCTTGAGCCCGCGGGAGGACACGTAACTCATGAGCTCGATCACGCCGTCGTTAAGCTCCGCGTTCTTCGCCGCGTCCTCCTCGTACCGCGCCAGGATGGCGCTCGCCCGCTCGCGCTCCGGAGCGGGCATGGCCGCGATCTTGTCGAGCAGCGAGTCGCGTCCCATGGGCACGCCGATTTCGAGCCGGATCCGGGCGAAATTGAGGAAAGGCCGGGTGATGGTCCCGTCCAGGTCGAATGCCACCGCCTTGATCATTCTCTATATAGTAGGGCGGTGGCCGGGACACATCAAGTGGCGCGGGCCGGAGGGAGCGGCGGGAATGGCTGCGGCCCGCGTATTGATTGGTTCATGCCGTCATGTTGTGTTAACATTTTATCACGGGCCGCGGGGCTTTTATTAATTGATGGCGGCCGGATTCAAGGAGGATTGATTGGCCGGAGAGCGTACATTGCTGGAGATCGCGCGAGCTGGAAAAATCAGCCCGGAGATGGAGGAGGCCGCGAAGGCCGAGGGGGTGGCGCCTGAGGCCATCCGCGCCGGGATCGAGGCCGGGACGGTCGTGGTCACGCGTAACCGGGTTCGTCCGCGGGTAAAGCCGCTGGCCATCGGCGCCGGGCTCCGGGTCAAGGTCAACGCCAACATCGGGACCAGCCGCGACCACCACGACCTTGACGAAGAGCTCTTGAAGCTCAAGGTCTGCGAGCAGGCCGGCGCGGACACGGTCATGGACCTCTCCACCGGCGGGCCATTGCGCGAGCTCCGGCAGGCCATGATCAGGAACACCGCGCTGCCCATCGGCACCGTGCCCATCTACCAGGCGGTGGTGGACGTGGTCGAGAGCGGCCGCAAGGTCACGGACATGAAGCCCGACGAGCTCTTTGCCGCCATCGAGGAGCAGGCGCGGGAGGGCGTGGATTTCGTCACCGTGCACTGCGGCGTGACCCGGCGCTCGGTGGAGCGGCTGGAGCGGGAAGGCCGCGTGCTCGACGTGGTCTCGCGCGGCGGCTCGCTTACCGTGGGGTGGATGCGCGTAAATAACGCCGAGAACCCGCTCTACGCCCAGTACGACCGCATCCTGGAAATCGCCCGGAAGTACGAGGTCGTCCTGTCGCTCGGCGACGGGCTCCGGCCCGGATGCATCGCCGATGCCACCGACCGCGGCCAGATCGAGGAGCTGGTGACCCTGGGCGAGCTCTGCGAGCGCGCCCGCCAAGCCGGGGTCCAGGTCATGATCGAGGGGCCCGGCCACGTGCCGCTCGACCAGATCGAGGCCAACGTCAAGTTGCAGAAGCGGCTCTGCCACGGCGCGCCCTTCTACGTGCTCGGGCCGCTCGTCACCGACATAGCACCCGGCTACGACCACATCACCGCGGCCATCGGCGGCGCCATCGCGGCTTATGCCGGCGCGGACTTCATCTGCTACGTCACTCCCTCCGAGCACCTTCGGCTGCCCACGGTGGAGGACGTGCGGCAGGGAGTGATCGCGGCGCGCATCGCGGGCCACGCCGCCGACGTGGCGCGCGGCCTGCCCGGCGCCGCCGACTGGGACCGCAAGATGGCCGAGGCCAGGAAGAGGCTGGACTGGAAGGCCCAGATCAGCCTGGCCATTGACCCGGAGCGCGCCCAAAAGGTACGCTCCGAGATCCCGCCGGCCGACGAGGACGTATGTTCCATGTGCGGCGAGCTGTGCGCCATCAAGATCGGGCGGCAGGGGAAGTGCGAGTAGGCGGCAGTCAAAAAATGAGCCGCAGATGAACGCAGATGAACGCAGATTAATTTAAAAAAGATAATTTCTTATCTGCGTTCATCTGCGTTCATCTGCGGCTAAAATTTACCCTTTAAAACGATGAACCCGGAATTATTATTCAAGCACGCCTTCGTCATTGACGGCGCCGGTCGGCCGGGCTTCGCGGCCGACGTGGCGGTCACGGGCGGCCGCATCGAGGCCGTGGGCGATCTCGCGGGCTGGAACGCGGCGCGGACCGTGGAGGCGCGGGGCCTCGCGCTCGCGCCGGGCTTCGTGGACATGCACGGCCACTCCGATTATTTTCTCCTCATCCTTCCCTCGGCCGAGGGCAAGGTGAAGCAGGGGATCACGACCGAGGTCGGCGGCAACTGCGGCTACTCCGCGGCGCCGGTGCAGGGCTCGGTGGCCGAGGACCGCAAGCAGAGCCACAAGGACCTCTACAACTTCGACGTGGACTTCGAGACCTTTGACCAGTTCCTCTCCCGCATGGAACAGGCCCGGCCCGCCATCAACTACGCGCCCCTCGTCGGCTTCAACACCGTGCGCGCCAGCGCCGGACTATACACCGCCCTGCCGCCTTCCCCGGAAAAGCTCGCGGAGATGCGGGCCATGGTGCGCGCCGGCATGGAAGCGGGCGCGTTCGGCATGAGCATGGGCCTGATCTACCCGCCCGGCTGTTTTGCGGGCCTTGACGAGATCGCGGCCTGCGGGCGGGAGGCCGCGGCCTTGGGCGGGATCGTGAGCTCGCACATGCGCAGCGAGGGCGACCGGGTGGTGGAGGCGGTGAATGAATCCATCGCGATCGCGCGGCGGGCGGAGGCCCGTTTCCAGATCAGCCACCTGAAGACGTCGGGGACCCGGAACTGGGGCAAGCTCCAGCGCGTGTTCGACGCGATCGAGCAGGCGCGCGATCAGGGCGTGGCCATCACCGCGGACCGCTATCCGTATCTCGCGAGCTTCACCCAGCTTTCGGCGGCGCTTCCTGAATGGGTGTTCGAGGGCGGCAAGGAGGCGTTCTTCGCCCGGCTCGCGGACAGCGCGGTGCGGGACAAGATGAGGCGCGAGCTCGAACGCACCGACGAGCACGGCGACCGCTGGGACCGGATCGTGATCTCGCAGGTCTTCCATGAAGAGCTGTCCCGCCACGAGGGCCAGCCGGTGGCGGATGCCGCGAAGGAGGCCGGCATGGACCCGCTCGACTTCGTGTGCGACCTCACCATCCGGGCCAAGGACCGCGTGGCCGCCACCTATCACACCATGTCCGCCGGCAACCTGCAGCGCATCTATCAGAAGGACTGGGTCATGGTCGGCTCGGACGCGGCCGTGCGCTCGCACCAGGGCTTCTTGTCGGAGGGCAAGCCGCACCCGCGGGCCTACGGCACCATGCCGCGAATGCTCGGATGGGTGGTGCGCGAAAAGGGCTGGCTCACCCTCGAGGCCGCGGTGAAGAAGATGACCTTTGACCCCTGCGCCGTCCTCGGCATCAAGGACCGCGGCGTGATCCGGGAGGGAATGTGCGCGGACCTCGTCCTCTTCGACCCCGCCGCCGTGCGCGACACCGCCACTTACGAAAAGCCGCAGTCGTATCCCGAAGGCATCGCGATGGTGGTGGTCAACGGAAAAATATCGGTCGAGCGCGGCGAGCTCACCGGCGAGCGCGCGGGCCGGGTGCTCCGGAGGGGCGCGTGAGAAAGCGGGTGATGATCGGGCTCACGCCCGACATGGACGACGGCTCAAAGCTCCGGCCGGCGGCCAGGGGACAGAGGTTCCTGTACCTGTGGGACCGCTACCCCCGGGCCATCAGCGACCACGGCGCCATGCCGCTCATCCTGCCCATCACCACCGACCTCTCCCTGGTCCGTGAATTCGTCGCCCGCCTCGACGGTATCCTCCTCACCGGCGGCGGCTTTGACGTGCCGCCCGAATACTACGGCGAAAAATCCGGGCCCGGGATCGGCGTGCTCAAGCCGGACCGCAGCTTGTTCGAGCGCGCGCTCATCGTGGAAGCCGTGAAACAAAACAAGCCGGTGCTGGGCATCTGCGGCGGCATGCAGATCATGGCCGTGACCTTCGGCGGGTCTCTGTACCAGGACATCAAAAAAGAGGTGCCCCGCGCGCTCGAGCACCAGCAGAAAACAAAAAGGACGCGGCCGGCCCATGCCGTCACCATCGCGCCCGGCACCATCCTCCACCGCATCATGGCCTTGAAGAAAACCGCGCTGCCGCTCAAGCTCCGCGTCAACAGCACCCACCACCAGGCAGTGAAAAATGTGGGGGAAGGAACCAGACTCTGCGGGACTTCGCAAGACGGCGTGATCGAGGCCATCGCCGTCGAGCGCCACCGCTTCATGGTTGGCGTGCAATGGCACCCGGAAGCGCTCTACCCGGGCTTTCCCGAACAGGGCGCCATCTTCAGAGCCTTCATAAAAGAAGCGGGGGAAAAGCCGCGCTCATAACTTAAGTCCTGAAAAATTCCCTCACCTTGCCGGATACTCCTTGCCCGTGATCTCCTTCCACAGCAGCCGCGCGGTGCCTTGCTGCCTCAGGTTCTCGGCCCTCTCCTCGGGCATGGAGGCCGGGTCGTGGGAGAGGACGTAGTCGAGGGGTTCGAGTGCCGTTTGCCCGTTCTTCTCCCACAGGTAAACGCGGGCGAGGAAGACGTAGTTGTCGAAGTAGTTGGGCCATTTTTCGATGTTCATCTGGAGGTCTTCCTCGATGTACTCGGGCTTGAATCCGAACTGCGCGGTGAGGAAGGCGGGCACGCGCACAAAGACCTCGGAGCCGAACCGCCGCGTGGCGCCGTAAAGGTAATACGGGTCGCGCCGGTCCACGCGGCTCATGTTGCCGAAGAGCGTGCCGGCCATGGAGAGGCTGGAGAGGATGCCGCGCATCTCGCCGGCCGCCGCCATGTTCACGGTGTACCAGTACAGGCCGCCCACGCTGCGCGGGTTCAGCGCCATGGCCTTTTCGGCCGCGGCCATGCCCTTCTCGAACAGCTTGAGCCGCGCCTGCTTCTCGTCGCCGCTCGACTTGGGCATGTCGTCGCCCAGCATCCAGTGGCGCCAGGCGATCTGGGTCCAGGTTTCCTCGCTATCCGGGTCGAGCTCCGCCGCCTTTTCCAGGAGCGCGAGGGCCTGGGTGATGGTCTTGTTATCGAGGCTGTCCTTGAGCATGGCCATGGCCTGGCCGTAGAGCTTGCCGGCCTGGGATCCGGCGTCCTGGTTCTGGGCCCGCGGAGAGTTTATGGACAAGGCCACGAGCAATAGGCCGGCAAGCGCAGCGCCCATTACTCCCGCAAATTTTCCTCTAGGCATGGTCATTCCTCCTTGCTTCTTGACTGCAAATCCAATGGCAAGGCTCTATAGAGCAACATACATGATTAGATGTATCTGCGTCCATCGGCGTTCATCCGCGGCCCTCTTTTTACCAGGACCTTGATGTGGATCTCAGTGCTTATACCCCCAGCCGATCGCCCGGATGGAGGGGATGGCCGGCCAGGAACTCCGCGGCCTTCATCCGGCGCTTTCCGGCCGGCTGCAATTCCAGGATGGACAGCGAGCCTTCACCACATGCCACCACGATCCCATCCTTGTCCGCGGCGAGCACGGTCCCGGGCGTTCCTTCTTTTCTTCCGCCTCCCACCCCCGCTTTAGTGATTTTCAACTGCGCGCCGTGCATGAAGGTGTAGGTCCCGGGCCAGGGATCGAACGCGCGCACGAACAGGGCGAGGGAGGCCGCGGGCATGGCCCAGTCAATTTTACCGTCCTCCTTCTTGAGCATGGGCGCGTAGGTGGTAAGCGCGTGGTCCTGGGGATTGGGGACGATGGTGGCGGCGGCGAGTCCGGCCAGGGTTTCCACGATCAGCTCGGCGGCCATTGGCGCCAGCTTGTCATGGAGCGATCCGCCGGTGTCGTCGGGAGCGATGGCGAGCTCGCGCTGGAGCAGGATGGGGCCGGAGTCCAGGCCCTCGGTCATAAGCATGGTGGTCACGCCGGTGACCGTTTCCCCGTTGGCGATGGCCCACTGGATGGGCGCCGCGCCGCGGTAGCGGGGCAGGAGGGAGGCGTGGCCGTTGATGCAGCCCCGCGGCGGCAGGGCCAGGACCTCGCGGCGCAGGATGTGCCCGAAGGCCACGACCACGATGGCGTCGGGCCGCGCGTCCCGCAAGGTCTCGAGCACGCCGGGCTCGGTCATCCGCTCCGGCTGGGTCACGGCAAGGCCCATCTCGCGCGCCACGGTCTTCACCGGCGGCGGCGCCGGCGCCGCCTTCCTGCCCCGCGGCCGGTCCGGCTGCGTCACCGTAAGCGGCACCTCGTGTCCCGCCCGGACCAGCGCCCGCAAGGCAGGTACGGCGAATTCGGGAGTACCCATGAAAATCACGCGCATGCACTTGCTCCGATCAATAGGTGAATAACATTATTCCACGATGAACCCTGTTCATCGGCCATTTGATCTCGCACAGAGACACAGAGATCACGGAGATAAACAAGAGATGAATTAATCTCTGTACTACTAACATGCAAGATGCATAAATTTCTTTGCACTTTTAGATGTTCGAGCTATTTTTTGACAGGATTAACAGGATTTACAGGATCCTCGGAAAATGTAACCCGATCTTCTTCTATCCTGTAAATCCTGTAAATCCTGTCAAAAAATCTTTTCATGGTTTCAATGAAACCGCCAAGACCATGTTTTGGTTGCGGCCAAGGGCCGCGCTGGGAACTCTGTGCCTTTGTGCGAAAAAAATCTCCTGATGGAGGTCTCAATTCGCGGCCGGCTTGGGCGCGTCGCCGTAATAAATGGTGCGGTGGGGGAATGGTATCTCGATTCCCGCCTCGTCAAATGCCTTCTTGAGCCTCCGGTTGAACTCGCGGCCCACCACCCACTGCTTGATCGGCCGGGTGGTGATGCGCGCCTTGATCACCACCGCCGAGTCGTCGAAGCGGTCCAGGCCCAAAACCTCCAGCGGCTCCCGGATATCGTTTTTATAGGCCGGGTCCGCGGACAGGCCGGCGCCGACTTTTTTCACCACCTCGATCACCCGGTCCACGTCCTCCTTGTAGGCCACCCCAATGTCGAAGACGTAGCGCGAGTACTCGTAGGTCATGTTGACCACTGCCTTGATCTCGCCGTTGGGGATGATGATGCGGTTCCCGGCCAGGTCGCGGAGCACCAGCACCCGGAGCCCGACCGACTCGACCACGCCTCCTTGCCCGGCGGCCTGCACCACGTCGCCGACCCGGAGCTGGTCCTCGAACAGGATGAAAAATCCGGAGATCACGTCCTTGACCAGGCTCTGCGCGCCGAAGCCGAGCGCCACGCCCCCGATGCCCACGGACATTATCACCGGCTTGATGTCTATGCCCACCTCGCCGACCACCATCATGGCTCCGGTAACGAACAGGATGATCGCGCCCAGGACGCTCAGCACTCGGGTCATGGTATGTACCCGCTTCTCCTTCTCCGACCCCTCCTCCTCCCGCTGCAGGTAAAACTTGATGAACCGCCGCAACGCGAAGCGGAGAAGTAAGAACAGCACCGCGAAAATGACGATGATCAGGACCACGCGCATGCCGTGCGCCAGCGCCCACTTGATCATCTGGTCCGAGTATTGCCTAGCCAGTTCGGTCAACTTGTTGATCATGGCATCCTCCTCACCGGTTTTTTGTCTTGCGGCGTCCGATCGCCGTCTTTAAAAATCTATAACCAGCGATGCGTAATATTTCAAGTCATTGTGCTCGAAGCCGGGGTCCACTTCCGACTGGTACTCGTTATGGGCGCCGACCTTGAGGCTCAGCCTGCCCGCCGCGCTGATTTTCGCGGTATAGGCCGTCGAGGAAACCACGCGGTAGATGCGGGGCCGATCCAGGTCGGGGTAGTAAGTGGCGTCCGCCGAGAATTTCTGCTGGTCGGAGATGGTCCAGTCAAGCTCTGTGCTGGCAAGGCATTCCGGCCGCGACTGGGTCAGCTCCGATCCGTACTCGCGGATGTGACCCGCGCCGACCCGGCCGACTGCCGTGAGCCGCGGCAGGTCAATGAACTTATAGCCCACGCCCAGTGCGGTGGAAACCCTGCCGAACCAGGACTCGAACGCGTCCCAGTCGTAGCGGGCCTGGATGAACAACGACCATCGAGACTCCGGCAGGAACCACTCGTTGAAAACACCGATGGTGTACTCGTTGCGGGTGATCTGGTCGCCTTTGGAACCATAACAGTAACGGGCGTCGAGCTTGATGCGCATGGCCTCCGTCCTGCCATCCGACTTGAACGCGGCCAGAGAGTCAAAGGTCTCGGAATTGCCCTGCGTGCCGTTGGCCCCGGCCTCGAACCGGGAGGTGGAGCGGGCCCGGGGCCGGCCGGTGAGGGCGCCGGCCGGCCCCTTGGCGGGCGCTGGTGGAGTTGGAGGCGGCGCCGGTTCCGCCCGGCCCGGCGCGGCCGGGAACAGCCAGAGCAGGGCCATCAAGATGAGCGCTGCGGGGAAGCGTCGCTTGCCGCGGTCTGAGATCATCATCCTCTATTCCGGCCCGCTCACCGGATGACCTCGGTCGGGGCCTTGCGGTCGCGCTCGATGATGAAGAAGCTCGGGATGATCCGCGCCGGGCCCACCGCGGTATAGGCCTTGCCCAGGTACAGGTCGTAGTTGTCCGCATCAACCTGCTTCACGTAGTCGCGCAGGAAGCTGCCCTCCCACAGCCAGTTCTTGCCGTCGGCGTAATTCAGGATCAGAGCGCCCGGCTCCTTGTTCTCCTTCATCTCGGTCCGCACGGCCTTGACCGAGAAAAAGCCGAAGCGCTTGGGGTTATGGTCCACCGGCTTGCACCGCCACGGCTCGTCTATCGAGTTCTGGTACTGTGGGATGTTATAGCCCCAGAACTCATCGCCCTTCCGGTAAAACCCCTTCTTGAACTTCTTGATGCCCAGGAGCTTCGCGAAAAACGGGACGTTGTACCCCTTGAACTCCCAGTCCACCAGCTTGGCCGGGTCCGGCGTCTTGCCCTTTTGAAAAATTTCCTCGAGCTCTCCGGCCGAGAGCTTTGCCAAGTCCTTTAAATTTCTTTTCGCCATCACTCACCCCCAAGCCATTTGCCGATTGTCCATGCTTAATCTCTTGACACAATTTTAAGGGTCAACTATGCTCATTATCAAGCGGGAGGGATTTGCCATGGGTCTGACCTACATCGAAGCCGCGGTGGCGGGGCCGAAAAACGGTTTCCTTCCGGTCTCGTTTCTCGTGGACAGCGGCGCGAGCTACACCGTGCTGCCCCAGGCGGTGTGGAAGAAGCTCGGGCTTCAACCCAAGCGGACCATGGAGTTCACCCTGGCCGACGGCACCAAGATCAAGAGAAAGGTCTCGGAGTGCCTTTTCCGCTACGGCGATCAGGAGGCCCATACCCCGGTGGTGCTCGGCGAGAGCAAGGACCAGGCCATCGCCGGGACCATCACCCTGGAAATCATGGGCCTGGTCCTCAATCCCTTCGATCGGACGCTGCGTCCGATGAAGGCGATGATGATGGCGATCCAGGGTCCATAAACCCTCAATAGCACAAGTTGATAACCTGCGCCCTTCCACCCTCTCCTCCCCCTCGCTCCCCGCTCCTCGATTCCCGATCCTCTCTTAATCCACTTCAGTGAACGCGGCCAGCCGCGGCTCCAGTTGGATCAGCACCTGGCGCCGGACCTCCTCCACTCCGGCCCCGCCGTCAATCACGATGATGTTGTGCTCGGACACCAGCTCGCGCGCGGCCTTGAGGTAAAGGTCCCGGATCTTCGTGAGCTGCTCCTCGGTCTCGTAAATCTCGGAGATGGTGAAGAGGTTGCGGCGGGCCAGCCGCGTGAGCGCGGCCTCCACCGGCACGTCGAGCAGGAAGGTGACATGGGGCCGGATGGCCTCGTGGTTGATGCTCCGCACCCAGGACGGGTCGCAGTGCAGCGACTGGTAAACCAGGCTCGAGAGCGCGTAGCGGTCCGAGATCACGTGCGTGCCCTCCCGAAGCCGCGGCTCGACCTCCCGCGCCAGGTGGTCCAGGCGGTCCGCCGCAAAGAGCAGCGCCAGCGAGTGGTAATGGCGGTCAGCATCAGGAACGTCCACCTCCCCCGCCAGGTACTCCCGGATCATCCGCCCGATCCGCCCCGGCGACGGCTCCCAGGTCAGGTGCGCCGCCAGGCACTTCTCCTGGAACCAGTCCGCCAACAGCTTGGTCTGCGTGGTCGTACCCGCCCCGTCAATCCCCTCGAACACAATGAACATGCCGGATTTCATGGTTTTGCAATCATAACAAATTGAACGCCAAGACGCCAAGGCCGCCAAGAAGGTAAAATACTAATTAGTAATGCAGCCCCTTTCCCGGCATTAGCACGAATTTCCTTAAGCCAATTTATTAAATTTGGTTCTGTGCACTCGAGAGTGGATCATCATCAGGCGGGGTTTAAGAATTTACACGGATGAACACGGATGAGACGGATGGCACGGATCAGAGAATGGCGGGAAATTTCCCGATCTGTGAGATCAGTTTCCATCCGTAAGCCTGGGAAAAGAGCGCTGGTTTCGATGACTTGAAGGGGCGCGATTTAACTTGACGCCGACGGATGGGATACGGATTGCGCGGATATCCTGGTCCGATCCGTGAAATCCGTTCCATCCGTGTAAAACTCTTAGTGGTTGATGCTGCAAGTATCATCCACTTTAAAATGCACAGAGCCTTAAATTTTATCTTGGCGCCCTTGGCGTCTTGGCGGTTAATCTTGCTTTCCCGCCTCCACTCCCGTGGCCATCGCCATGATCCTTTCCGGCGAGAACTCGGAGAGGCCGCACTCGCCGGCGACGCGGCCCTCCCGCATCACCACGATGCGGTCGGACATGGCCAGGAACTCGGGCAGGTCCGAGCTGATCAGGATGACGGCGCCGCCGTCCGCCACGAAGCGGTCAATGATGTTGTAGATTTCCACCTTGGCCGAGACGTCAATGCCGCGGGTGGGCTCGTCCAGGATCAGGATGCCGGGCCGGGTCGCCAGCCACTTGGCCAGCGCCACCTTCTGCTGCGTGCCGCCGGAAAGCGTCTTCACCGACCGCGTCTCGTCCGGCGGCGTGATGCGCAGCTTCTGGATGTATTCGCGCGCCTTGCCCGCCTCCATTTTCGAGCTGATCAGGCCGTTTCGGAGCACCGCGGCCAGGTCGGTGATCGAGATGTTCCACGCCACGCTCTGTTCCAGGAACAGCCCCTCGTCCTTGCGGTCCTCCGTGCAGTACGCCAGCCCCAAGGCGATGGCGTCGCGCGGCGAATTGATTCGCGCATTCTTGCCGAAGATCTTGACCTCGCCCGCGCTCGAGGGCAGCGCTCCGAACACGGCCTTGCCGAGCTCGGTCCGGCCCGCGCCCATGAGCCCGCCGAGACCCACGACCTCGCCGCGCCGGAGCTCGAGCGACGCGTCCCTCACCTTGGCGCCCGAGCACAGGCCCCTCACTTCCAGCACCGTCTCGCCAGGCTCCACCCGCCGGCGCGGGTACATCTCGGACAGCTCGCGGCCGGCCATGTCCCGGATCAACTGGGCGCTCTCCACCTCGCTCAAACGATACGTGTTCACGAACCGCCCGTCGCGCAGCACCGTCACCCGGTCGCCCACCGTGAAGATCTCCTCGAACCGGTGGCTGATGTAAACCACGGCCAGCCCGCGCGACTTGAGCTCGCGGATCAGATCGAAGAGCTTCGAGACCTCCTGGTCCGAAAGCGCCGCCGTGGGCTCGTCAAGTATCAACACCCGCGCCGAGAGGCTCATGGCCTTGGCGATCTCCACCATCTGCTTCTCGGCCACCGACAGCCCCCGCACCACCGCGTCCGGCCGCACCCGGATGCCGAGCCTCTCGAAAATCCCGGCCGCCTCCGCCTCCATCTCCCGCCGCCGCACCAGGCCCAGGAGCGGACCCTCCGGCCGGTTCACCAGCGCCACGTTCTCCGCCGCCGTCAGGTCCGGGATCAGGTTGAACTCCTGCATCACCATCACGATGCCCTGCCGCTGCGCCTCCAGCACGCTCTTGGGCAGGACCGGGACGCCGCCCAGCCGGACCTCGCCCGCGTCCGCCTGGTGCACTCCCGCCAGCACCTTCATCAGTGTGGATTTGCCCGCGCCGTTCTCGCCGAGCATGACGTGGACCTCGCCCGCCGCCAGGTCCAGGCTCACATTGTCCAGCGCCAAAACGCCGGGGAACGACTTCCGGATGCCCCGCATCTCCACCAATGCCCGGCCGCCGGGCTCTTTTAAAAACCCCTCCATCGCTTAACCCGCCACGCAACTAAAGACCGCTGATTTTCCTATTCTTGCCGAAAACTCCGTGATGCGCAAAAGGCTCCGGGGTCTCCGGCTGCCGTCCGCGAGTCCTTTTACTCATCCTGCTGCGAGCGCGATTTGCGCGTGGCCGCGGCATGAGGCCCCCGCATTTATTTTTATTCGCCGATAAGCTAACATGTCGTCTCGCGGGATTGATTCAAGCAATTGATCGAAAATGGGCTTGGCCGGAGGAAAATGGGACTGATGGGCGCTGCTTCCAAGACTCGGATTCATTGGCGGCACAAGGTGATTGCGGCAATGGTGTCGCTGGCGCTCACCCTGGTGGTGGCGGAGGCCGCGGCGCGCTTCGTGTTCCGGGTCAAGCAAGGCAGGATCTACCCGCCGGCCATGCCGTGGATGGAGCTCGGCCCGGACGGGCTGCGCCTGGTCCCGAACACCCACCGGGAGCAGTACGCGGCCATGGCCGGACGGGCGGTGCGTCTTGACATCAACGCGGACGGCTTTCGCGGGCCTGAGCTCCGGCCCCGGGCCGCAAGCGTGCGCCGGCTGTTGTTTTTGGGCGACTCCATCGTGTTCGGCCCGGGCCTGGAGTATGAGGAGACGGTGCCGTATCTGGTGGGAGCGCGGCTGGGGTCCGGGGTCGAGGTCGTCAACGCCGCGGTGCCGGGGATGAGCTTGAGGGATGAAGTGGACCTGCTCGAGAAAAAGGCCGGCCGGCTCGAGCCCGACCTGGTGGTGGTGGGGTTTTACATGAACGACCCGGTCCGCTCGTATCTGTTGGAGCAAGAGTACGGCGGCATGGATGAGCGTCTGGTCTCGATCATCACCCGCCTCCGGGGCCGGAGCGTCCTCTTCAACCTTCTTTGGGAGCGCGTCCTGGCCATGAAGCTGGTATCGGCCGAGAGCGTGGCCACCGGCTGGGTCCGGCCGTTCCAGGAGAGGGCGTGGGTCAGCGAGCGCGGAGTTTATGACGAGATCATCCGGCTTTCTTCCGACGACTTCGGGGCGGCCTGGCTGCCGTCGGTCTGGCCCGGAGTGGCCGGCCAGATTCAGCGGCTCTCCCGGATCTGCGCCGAGCGCCATGCGCGGCCCGCCGTGCTGATCTTTCCCGTGTCCATCCAGGCCGAGTCCAGCGTTGCCGACGACTACCCGCAGCAACGGATGAAGGAGCTCTGCAAGGCCCTGGGCATTCCCGTGCTCGACCTCCTCCCCCTGCTCCGCGCCCACGCCGCCGAGCCGGTGTTCATTGACCAGTGCCACCTCAACCCCCGCGGCTCGGCCCTGGCCGCCGCCGACGTGGCCCGCTGGATCAAGGAGGCGCAACTGATGCCATGATCCGGCTCATCCTTAAATATCTGGGCGTGTTCCTGGCCGCGTCCGCATTGCTGAGTGCGATCGTGTTCGGCATCCTTGCTCTGTCCAACTGGCGGCGGACCGGGCGGGTGCTGGCCTCAAATCCGGTGTCCATCCCGGCCGGAACGTTCTTCATGGGTTGCGCAAATGGCGACGACAAGTGCGGCGGGGACGAGCCGCCGGCGCGGCCGGTCAACCTCGGCGCCTTCAAAATTGACCGGTTTCCCGTGACCAACGCCGCTTATCGCCAATGCGTGGAGGCCGGGGCCTGTCCGTTGCCCCATGTCCCCGAGGGCTTGGGCGGCTTCTGGGACGCCCTGAAGCCGGTGACCGGCGTCACCTGGAAGGAAGCGGAAAATTACTGTACGTGGCGTGGCGGCTGGTTGCCGAGCGAGGCCCAGTGGGAGCGGGCCGCGCGCGGCACAACCACGGCCATCTGGCCGTGGGGCCAGGGCTTCAGCGCGGAAAACGTCTGCGCCGGCATCCCGCCGCGGCGCCGGGACGGCCCCTGCCCGGTGGACCGGTTCCCGCAAGGCGCCAGTTCCGAGGGCGTCCGGGAGATGGCGGGCAACGTCTGGGAATGGACCGCGGATAATTACCGCCCATCCTCTTCCCCGCGAGCGCCGCTCCCGGACCAGCCAGGCCCCGGCCCGGAAGACCGCAGGGTCCTCAAGGGAGGATCATGGATGGAGCGCGAAAGCGCGTCTCTGAGGATCTCCAAGCGCAATGCCGCCGCCGAAAACTCCGCCGCCTATAATGCCGGGTTCCGCTGCGCGTACCCGTGAGCCCGGATGACACAATTATTGATCTCTGTAAGAATAAAGCCATGTTTGATGTCGGTGGAGGGGACACTCTTGTCCCCTCTGCCTGGGCCGACAGGAGTGTCGGCCCCACCTTTGTGGCAGCATAACTTTTACAGAGATAAATAATTTCATCTCCTGGTGCGCCCGCGCGGGCGCGGATTATTTCCCGGTCTTTTCGTCCGCTTCGATTTTATGCTGGAAGTATTCGATGGTCAGTTTGAGCCCCTGGTCGAGTCCGACCTTGGGCTCCCAGCCGAGGAGTTTTTTGGCCAGCGCGATGTCGGGCCGGCGCTGCTTGGGGTCGTCCACCGGCAGGTCCTTGAAAACGAGATTGCTCTTGGCGCCGGTTATGGCGATGATCTTCTGGGCGAATTCGAGGATGGTCATTTCGGCGGGGTTGCCGAGGTTCACGGGCTTGTCGTAATCGGACATGAGCAGGCGGAAGATTCCGTCCACCAGGTCGGAGACGTAGCAGAAGGACCGGGTCTGCGAGCCGTCTCCGAACACGGTCAGGTCCTGGCCGTGGAGCGCCTGGTCGGCGAAGGCCGGGACCACGCGTCCGTCGCGGCGTCTCATGCGGGGCCCGAAGGTATTGAAGATGCGGGCGATCCTGGTCTCGACGCCGTGATGGTGGTGATAGGCCATGACCAGGGCCTCCGCGAAGCGCTTGGCCTCGTCGTAAACGCCGCGCGGCCCGATCGGGTTCACGTTGCCCCAGTAGTCCTCCTTCTGCGGGTGCACCAGCGGGTCGCCGTACACCTCCGACGTGCTCGCCAGCAGGATCCGGGCCTTCTTCTCCAGCGCCAGCCCGCAGACCTTGTGCGTGCCCAGGCTGCCGACCTTCATGGTCTGGATCGGAAGCTCCAGGTAATCTATCGGCGACGCCGGCGACGCGAAATGCAGGATGTAAGAGAGCGGACCCTTGACATGGATGTAGTTGGTCACGTCCTGCTTGTAATAGGTGAAGTCCGGGTTCTCGAACAGGGGCGCGATGTTGTCCAGGTCGCCGGTCAGAAGGTTGTCGTAGCACAGGACCTCGAAGCCTTCCCCTAAAAACCGCTCGCACAGGTGCGAGCCGATAAATCCGGCGCCGCCGGTGATGAGGACTCTTTGCTTGGCCATGGGTTAAAATTACACCGAAGCCGGGCGGTGGTCAAGAAGTTATTGTTCTTGAGAGGGCGGCCGCACGGCTACGCCGCGCTGTGCAAGATACTGCTTGCATTGCGCCACCGTGTACTCGCCGTAATGGAAGATGGATGCGGCCAGCGCGGCGGAGGCCCCGCCCACGGTGAGCCCCTCGTAAATGTGCTCGAGGGTGCCTACGCCGCCGGAGGCGATCACGGGTATGGTCAGGGCCTCCACAAAGGCGCGGGTGAGTTCGAGGTCAAAGCCGATCTTGGTGCCGTCGCGGTCCATGCTGGTGAGCAAGATCTCGCCGGCGCCGAATGCCGCCATCTGCGCGGCCCAGGCCACGGCATCCAGGCCGACGTTCTTGCGTCCGCCATGCGTGTAGACATCCCAGCCGGCGCCGCGCGATTCCAGGTCGGCGCCGACGCGTCGCTTGGCGTCGATGGCCACGACGATGCACTGCGCGCCGTACTTGTCCGACGCGTCGCGGATCACCTGCGGGTTCGCCACCG
>DATKZS010000239.1:0-23188 GCA_035527835.1 bacterium | reverse complement strand
CGATTGGTTTGAGGTGATCGGATTGGTCAGCCTTTTCGTCAGGCATCAGGAGTTGAACCGATAGAAGAAACCGCCGGATACGGTGAGTACGTCCGGTGGTGTGGGAGGACGGGGGCCGTGAGGCCCCCTCCTACCCGATTTATGAATGGCGGGAGGCGGCGAGTCTGGCGGCGGGCCGCGCTTTCATTGGGGACGGCGATTACCTATAATGCTTATAATTCATAATTCATCACTGCCAAGAAATTTGTGAGCGCGGCTCGGGTCAGAGCTTCAGTTTTCAGTTAATCACGAGATGCTGTCCGTCCTGGCCGCCACGAGATTAACTGAAAACTGAAGCTCTGACCCAAATTCTCGGCGGTCCATTTGAGAGGTGGGGAGAGGGGTGAGAGATGAGGACAAGAGCGATAGGGATGATCGGCGCAGCGTTATTGCTGTTGGGCCTGTCGCCGGCGGCGCTTCCGGGCAAGGATGCGTCCGCGGGCGCGGCGTCCGGGATTTCGTGGGAGGAGTTTCAGGATCCGGGGGTGGAGTATCGGCCGTGGGTGCGGTGGTGGTGGCCGGGGAACGACGTGGAGGACGGAGAGCTGCGGCGCGAGATCAAGCTGCTTTATGACAACGGGTTCGGCGGGGTGGAGATCCAGTGTTTTGTGATGGGGCTCGATCCCAAGGCGGACAGGGAGGAGATGGCGCGGCGGGTGAGCTTTGACACGCCGTCGTTTTACGCGCACGTGGCAACGGTGATGGACGAGGCCAAGAAGTACGGGATGGGGGTGGACCTGAACCTGGGCTCGGGCTGGCCCTCGGGCGGGGCGCACGTGACGCCGGCGATGGGGATGAAGACGCTGTTGTGGAGCGAGCAGAAGGTGACGGGGCCGAGGAGGATGCACGGGAAGCTGAGGCGGCCGGAGAAACCGGGGTTCTATACCATCGCCAAAATCGCCGAGTACCTGCTCAACTCTGAGGTCGCACAGTACCGCGGCGACGACGCCAGGCTGATGGCGGCGGTCGCGTACCGGGTGGCGCCGGGCAAATCGCCGCTGGCGCCGAAGGCTGTGCGGCTGGACCCGGAATCGGCGCAGGTGATCACGGACAAGGTTGACGCGGACGGAGTGGTAACGTGGGACGCTCCGGCCGGAAAGTGGCTGATCGTCGGCGTTTACCTGGCGCCGGACGGCGAGCGCCCTACCCTTTCCGCTCAGGCCGATCCCGGCTTCGTGGTTGACCACTTCGACGCGGCCGCGGCCGTGGCCAACGTCGAACACCTGGCGGGCGAGCGCACCGGGCTGCTGCCCTACGCGGGCGCGCCGTTCCGCGCGTTCTTCAACGACAGCTTCGAGTTCAAGACGGAGCGGCACATCACGCCGGATTTTCTCGCCGAGTTCAAGAAGCGGCGCGGCTATGACCTCGCCCCGCGCCTGGCCGCGCTCCGCGTGCCCGGCGGCGACAACTTCTTCATGGAGGCGATGGGCGTGTACCCCGCGCCCGCCTACGTCCTCTCCGAGCTCGACGCGCGCGTGCGCTATGATTACGACCTCACCGTCTCCGACCTGTTCATCGAGCGCTACCTGGACCCGCTGCAAAAGTGGGCGCACGAGCGCGGGCTCCAGAGCCGCGCGCAGACTTACGGCCTGGACATTGACGTGATCCGGGCCATGGGGCACGTGGACATCCCCGAGACCGAGCAGCTCTACGCGGGCGGGTCCGAGATGTTTTTAAAAATGGCGTCATCCGGCGCGCACCTGGCCGGCAAGAACGTGGTCTCGGCCGAGTCGTTCGTGTGGGCCGGACGCGACTACATGACGACTCCGCTCAAGATCAAGGCGGCGGCGGACAAGCTCTTCACCTCCGGCGTGAACCACATCATCTATCACGGCTACTCGTACCGCAAGACCGATCCCGGGTACGGCGAGACCGGCTGGTTCCCGTGGTCGTCGCCGTTTGTGCCCATGGGAACCTTCTCCACCAACATGTCCGAGGCCAACCCCTACTGGAAGTACATCCGCGACATCAACCTCTACATCGCGCGCTGCCAGTACCTCCTTCGCCAGGGCAAGCCCGACTACGACCTGATCGTTTACTATCCCTTCCTCGGCTTCCCCTCATCATTCTCCCAGGCTCAGGGCCACGACGAGTTCCTGTTCAACGGCCAATTCGACGGCGAGCCAGAAATGGAAGGAGGAGGACTCGACGCCCTCGCGCCGCTCCTCGGCGGCGGCACCGCGACCGACCCGCGCATCGCCTGGCTCCAAAACATCTGGCCCATGCTCCAAGATTTAGAGAACAACGGCTATACCTGGGAATGGGTGAACGACGATAGCCTGGCCAGAGCAGAGACGAGGAATAGGAAGATCGTGATCGGGGACAACGAGTACAAGGCGCTGGTGATCGCGAATGCGCCGTGGATAGGAGTGGAGACGGCGGAGAGATTAAACCAGATCAATGATCAATTGGCTATATTCATTATTTATGGAGCGCCTCCCGCTATTCAGCCGGGATTCAAGGACTATTCGGCGGGCGATAACCGCGTAAGAGAGGCATTCGAGAGTATTTTGAAAAGAGGCAACTCCAAGACAGCTCTGGCCCCAGGGGCGGCTGTTTCCTCCCTTCATGAAACCATTTTATCCGGCACCGTAGAGCTTTTTCCACCATACAACATGAGCATAAGGACCCTTTCTAAAACCTTTTATTCCGGCACTGTACAGCAAAAACAATACGACGTGCCAGTCACATTCAATTACCAGAGAAGAAGGCTCGCTGAATACAGCACCTATCTATTCATAAGCAACCCCACAGGGATGACGCAAAGCAATATATTTTATTGTTACGGGTGTGTCCGGAACGGCGAATGGATCGATCCCTGGAACGGGAGGAGCTACAGACATTACGATCTCAGCGATGACGGGCTCAGCGGCATGGTGTCAGCTCCTTTCAACTCGATTTCCCAATTCACCCCCTATGAATTGCCTCATTTCAATCAAGCGGCGAGTTCGCCGGAAACAGACATTGATGCGCCTTCCTGGTGCTCCTCTCCTCCAGATTCCCCTGAACTGGCAGAGAGACTGGAATGGATATGTCGAAAATCGTGGAGATTGGTCGAGGAGAAAAATCTGGATCATTGGTTCCTGACGGTTGAAGATTCCGGTAATGCCGCAAAAGCAATAAGCCTCCCGATGGTGGCTCTAAATGACTGGCGCGAGATTAAAGAACTGAGATATCGCTCAAACGCGGTGACTTATAAAACCGAGTTTGATCTCAAAGAATTTGGTGAAAATGAACTGGTCGAGCTTGACCTGGGAACGGTGCATGGAGTCGCTGAGGTCAGGATAAATGGCCAGTCCTCCGGAGTCCCGCTCGCGCCTCCTTTCCGTCTCGAAGTGTCCGGGCTGATCACCGCCGGCCGGAACGTGATCGAAGTGACGGTTATCCCGCCGTTGCGGAACAGCTTCATCGGCAAGGCCAGAGGCGGTGATAAGAGGTACAAGCAATTCAAGGGCAAGGAAGCAACGCTTCTTCCGGCCGGTCTTTTAGGTCCGACAAAACTGATGATGGGAGTTTCGGAAAACAGACAATAAAATTCCCGAGTTTCTATAGGTGGCAACATCCTGGTTCAGCCCGGTTCACCGGGCTTTGCCCGCGGCTTCGCGGGTGCAGGCCCGTCATTTATGGCGGGTGGGGGGATACGGAGGAGTTGCCGGGGAGGGCGTTTTAACGTCCTTGTCGGGCTGGGGCTTTAGCCGTTCCGCGCGCGGAATGGATGAATCCTTTATTTCGAGAACCCCGTTGAAACGGGGTCTTTGGCGGCCTGCGGCGGCCCGGCACCCGCGCTAAAGCACGGGCCTATTATCATGGTAAAGGCCGTTAAAACGGCCTCGTTATTATTTTGCGGGTTGACAGTTCGGCGGGCGGGAATGATCTTTTAGGAGAGGGAAGAAGCGGACGA
This sequence comes from bacterium, assembly GCA_035527835.1. Classification (GTDB taxonomy): domain Bacteria; phylum RBG-13-61-14; class RBG-13-61-14; order RBG-13-61-14; family DATKZS01; genus DATKZS01. Next base: position 19,248 of record DATKZS010000239.1, on the reverse strand, counting down.
TGCATGAGATGGGGATAGCGATGCAGATATTGGGGATTGTTCAGCAGAGCATGCCGGCGGGGGAGCCGCTCAAGGTGAAGGCGATCCATTTGACGATCGGGAAGCTGACGGCGATCGTGCCTTCGTCGCTGACGTTCTGCATGGACGTGGTGATGAAGGACACGGCGGCGGAGGGCGCGGAGATCGTGTTTAACGAGGTGCCGGTGCTGCTGGAGTGCGACAAGTGCGGGGCCCAGAGCGAGGTGAGCGCGCCGCCGTTCGTGTGCGGGCAGTGCGGGAGCGATAATGTGGAAGTGGTGGGTGGAAGAGAGATGGTGATAGATTCGATCGAAGTGGAGGGGGAGTGAATTCAAGCGCCGGGGGACGCCCAGAATAAATGTTTTTTTGCCGCAGATGAACGCAGATGGACGCAGATAAGAGTGATAAGGTAAGAGGTGCAGGGAACTGAGACGATAAGCCGGAACCAGTGCTATCCATTTCTGCTTCTTGATTCTTGATTCTTTTTCATCCGCGTTCATCTGCGGCAATAAAAAATATGATAGTTTGACAAGGAGTAAGTCATGCATGACGACCACAAACATCAGCACATCGCGGTGGCGAAGAAGGTGATGGGCGAGAACGACCGGTTGGCTGCGATCAACCGGCGTCGGTTCGGGGAGCTGGGGCTGTTCGTGATCAACGTGATGAGCTCGCCGGGTTCGGGGAAGACGATGCTGTTGCAGAAGACGCTCACGGCGCTCAAGGACAGCTTAAGGATCGGGGTGGTGGTTGGCGACATCTGCACCACGAACGACGCGGAGCGGCTGTCGCTTGCGGGCGAGATCCCGGCGGTGCAGATTTGCACGGACGCTTTCGGGGGCGACTGCCATTTGACGGCGCCGGTGGTGTGGGACGCGGCGTCGGGTCTTGACCTCAAGAACCTGGACCTGCTGATCGTGGAGAACCTCGGTAACCTGGTTTGCCCGGCGGAGTTCGACATCGGCGAGGACAGGCGGGTGGTGGTGCTGTCGGTGACGGAGGGCGAGGACAAGCCGTCGAAGTACCCGCTGATGTTCCAGGTGTGCGACCTGGCGATCCTGGGCAAGATTGATTTGCTTCCGCACCTGGACTACGACCTTGAGCTGGCGCGGAGCCACATCCGGGGCGTGCACCCGCACATGCCGATCATCGAGCTAAGCGCGCGCACCGGCGAGGGCGTGGAGCAATGGACCGATTGGCTCACGCGGGAGATTGCGAAAAAGAAGAAGGCGGCGGGGAGATAATTAACAGGATTTTTTCTCTGCGTTCTCCTAAGTCTCCGCGGTTTTTTCATGTTCCCTTCTGGTCCCGCCTTGCCTTTTCCGGTTTCTTCAATATAATAGTCCTCTCTGGCATAAGTCAGCTCAAGCGCCCGCGGCAATGCCCGCGGGCTATAAATCAAAGGGGAGAATATGGGCAGCGTAATCAAGAAGCGCAAGAAGAAAATGAGCAAGCACAAAAAGCGCAAACAGCTCAAGAAACTACGTCACAAGAACAAATAATCCTGATCTTGATTGGAGAGATCATCCATGGTGGAGAGGCGGAGGACCGTGCGCGCCATCGCCCGGATCGAGGTTTTCGACAAGGGCGCCCGGCGCGAGCGCGTGCCGCTCTACGTGTCCGGCAACGTGAGCTCCGGCGGCATCTTCCTCATCACCCAGGAACCGTTCGCGCCCGGGACCAACCTGAAAATCAGCTTCACCCTGCCCGGTGACGACCAGCCGATCGAGTCCATGGGTCAGGTCGTGTGGCTGCGCGATGAGCGTACCGCGCCAGAACGCCAGCCCGGCATGGGCGTCCAGTTCATGGCCATCGCCCGCGAGGACCAGGAACGCGTCCGCGAGTTCGTCCATTCCCAGATCGAGAAAGGGAACGTAGAGCAAGACAATGATTAACAGATGATCAGGCGCTGCTGATCCAGCAAAAAAGCGTGGGCCGATGCCCGCGCTTTTTTCATGCTCTTGCTAGGACAGCCTGCCCCGGAATTCTTCAAAGCCGAATTCCTTGACCGTCTCCACCGCGCCGCTGCTTTTTAAGAGGATGATCGCCGGCAGGTTCACCCCGTTGAACGTGTTGTTCTTGACCATGGTGTAATGGGCCTGGTCAAGGAAGACGACGCGCGAACCGGGTTCGAGCGGGCGCTCGAACACGTAATCGCCGATCACGTCGCCGGCCAGGCAGGTGTTGCCGGAGAGGCGGAAGGTGTGGGGCGGCGGCGGGCAGCCGGGCGGCGCCGGGAGAGCGCCAAGGACCGGCGGCAGGTACGGGCCTTCCAGCACGTCGGGCATGTGCGCGGCGGCGGAGGCGTCGAGAATGGCGATGGGAACGTCGCGCCGGACCACGTCGAGCACCGTCGCCACCAAGGCGCCCGCGTACAGGGCCACTGCCTCCCCCGGCTCCAGGTAGACCTCAACCGGGCGCCGCGTCTTGAATTCCCGGACCAGCTTCACGAGCAGCTCCACGTCGTATTCTTCCGTGATCCCCACTCCCGGATGCAGGCGGGATAGCCGCGTGATGTGGTGGCCGCCCCCGAAGTTCACCCACTTGAGGCCCGGCAGGTACTTCCCAAACTTTTGCTCGAATGCCTCGAGCACCTGGGCCAGCGCGTCGGCGTTCTGCTCGCACAGCGCGTGGAAGTGGAGCCCGGAGACGCCGGCGAGGTAGGAGGCGGAGCACGATTCCATCTCGGCGATGGTGATGCCGAGGCGGGAGCCTGAGCGGCAGGGATCATAAATCGGGTTGGCGCCCGTGGACCTCTCCGGGTTGACCCGGAGGCCGCAGACGATGCCGCGGTCAAGGCAGATCTTGCCGAACTTCTTCCACTGGGCCAGGGAATTGAACACGACGTGGAACGGCGCCCTGCTTTCGCGGGCGGCGAGCAACGCGAACAACTCGGCCAGGTCGCGCTCGCCATAGGCCGGCACGGCGAGGTGGACTTCCTTGCCGAATTCTTCGAGGCCCAGCCGGGCCTCGTTCACTGACGCCGCATTCACGCCGTCGAGGTATTGCGCGATCAGCGGGAACAGCCGCCACGCGGCAAAGGCCTTCAGCGCGAGCAAAATCTTGCATCCCGTGTCGGCCCGCACCGACGCCAGCAGCTCAAGGTTCCTTATAAGCGCGGCCTCGTCAATCACGTAACAAGGCGTGGGCAGTCCAGCGATAATCTTGTCATCCAGCATTCGTCAGCCCCGCTCCAACGCTTTAACCCATTGCTCGGTGAATTTCGCGGCCATGGTTTCCTTCCACGGCAGCCCATACTTTCCGAGGAGCGCCATGAACGGGTCCGGATCGAATTCCTCCATGTTGAACACGCCCGGCCGCTTCCATTTTCCCGTTACCATCAGCATGGCCCCGATCATGGCCGGAACTCCCGTGGTGTAACTGATCGCCTGCGACCCGACCTCCTGGTAGCACGCCTCGTGGTCGCAAATGTTATAGATGTAATACGCGCGGTCCCGCCCGCCCTTTTTGCCCCGCACCAGGCAGCCGATGCAGGTCTTGCCCCTGGTGGTCTTGCCCAGCGATCCCGGGTCCGGCAGCACCGCCTTCAAAAACTGGAGCGGCACGATCGCGCGGCCCTCGTACATCACCGGCTCGATCTTGGTCATGCCCACGTCCTGCAGCACTTTGAGGTACGTGAGGTATCGCTCCGAGAAGGTCATCCAGAACCGCATCCGCTTGAGGCCGAAGGAGGCGAGGTTCCTGGATAGCGACTCCATCTCCTCGTGATAGAGCAGGTAGACCCTTTTCACGCCGATCCCGGCGGGGAATCCCAATTCGCGCGACATTGACATGGGCGCGACCGTGACCCAGCGGCCCCGCTCCCAGTACCGGCCCTTCTGCGTCACCTCGCGGATGTTGATCTCCGGGTTGAAGTTCGTGGCGAACGGATGGCCGTGGTCGCCGGCGTTGCAGTCAATGATGTCCACGCTCGCGATCTCGTCGAAGCGGTGCTTCAGGGCATGCGCGCAGAAGACGTTGGTCACGCCCGGGTCGAACCCGGACCCCAAGAGCGCCATGATGCCCCGCTCCCGGAACCGCTTCTTATACGCCCATTGCCACTTGTACTCGAACCTGGCCTGGTCGCGCGGCTCGTAGTTGGCCGTGTCCAGATAATCCACGCCCGTTATAAGGCACGCGTCCATGATGGCCAGGTCCTGGTACGGCAGCGCCACGTTGATCACCACGTCCGGCCTGAACTCCCGGATCAGCCTCACCGTCTCCCGGGGCTTGTCAGCGTCGAGCGCGGCCACGCCGATGTTCCGCCGATAGCGCTCCCGGATCGAGGCCCGGACCGCCCCGCACTTCGCCACGGTCCGGCTCGCGAGGCAAATGTCAGCGAACACCTCCCGGGCCTGCGCGCACTTGTGCGCCACCACCGAGCCCACGCCGCCCGCGCCGATGATCAACACTCGAGCCATCAGTTCCCTCCAGTCAAGAATTGCCCAACCCGTACGCCACGACCGCGCATTGCATATTATATGGGGAAATGGCGGATAATTTCATCAAGCGGCGCGGATCAGGAAGAGGAATGCGCCCGAATCCACTCGGAGACATCCGGCAGAATGCGCGGCACGTGCTCGATGGTGATTAGGTGGGGGAGGTCGGGATAGATTTTGATGGCCTTGTCGCAGGTGAGCTGGTTATAGAGGTTCACGACGTAGTCCTCGGGAAAGATGTGGTCGCCCGAGGAATGGAGCACGAGAATGGGGGTGGTAATGGCGGCGACGGGCCGGGGCAGCGGCGTGGTGGCGATGGAGCAGAAGGCGCGGAGAGTGATCGTCTTGAGGGCGAGCGGGTCCTGGAGCAGGAAGGCCCAGGCGTTGCCGAACACGCGCATGGGCTCGCTGGCAAGGTCAAGATAGAGGGCGATGGGGAGCTTGAGGCCCGGGGCCACGGCGGCCGCCGCCTTTAAGAAGCCGAGCATGGCGCGCGACAGATACGTGAGCGCGCGTGAAGGGTGCGTCGGCGCATCGGCCGCGCCTTTCCTCTTCTTGCCCGGCCCGAACCGGGTGAGCCGCAAGCTGTCCGGGCTGGGCAGGTCCGCGATGTTGTGGCAGATCACCCCCGCCGCCGGCTCGTCGGTGGCCGCCAGATAAAACGCCTCGATCCCGCCCTGCGAGCTGCCCATCACGAACACCGGGCCCGAGAACCGCTCGCGCGCATAGGCGCAGATCGTCCGAGCGTTTGCCACGTGCTCCATGATCGTATAATCCCCGCGCCCGCCCCCGCTTTGCCCCTGCCCTTGCGGGTCGAAGCTCACCACGTTGAAGCCTTCCTTCCATAAGCCGTAAAGCAGCTCCGCGTAGCACAGCGCATAAACCGACGTCCCCGGAATGAACACCACCGTGGGCCGGCCCGCCCCCGCCGCGAACACCGGCGCGTACAGCCGGAGGCCCCCGCTCTCGATCCAGGCCTCCTCCCACGTGCCCCTGACCTCAGCGAGCCCGAGCTTGCCCAGCAGATCATCCATGTAAACGCCGAAGTCATCCATGATTGTTTTTCCGTTCCCGGATGTACAGTAAACTGGAGGCAAGTAGCCAGTAACCCGTAGCCCGTAGCCAGGGGGAAAATTCTTTTTCTCTAATATTATTCATCTGCGTTCATCCGCGGCAAAAATATCTCCCCCTGCCCTCTCCTACTTGCTGAAATCGAAGCGCTTGGGCACCACCGTGATCCCCGAGCTTCCCACGATCAGGCCGCGGCGCTTGTCCTCTTCATGGTCGTAGCCGATGTTGGTCCCCGGCGGGATCTCGCAGTACTTGTCCACGATCGTCCTCCGGAGCCGCGCCCCCGCCCCCACCTTCACTCCGCCGAAAATCACCGAGAACTCCACCCATGCCCCTTCCTCCACCCGCACGTCGTAGCTCAGCACCGAGTTGATCACCCGGCTCCGCGTCACGATGCAGCCCTCCGCGATCACGCAGTTGTAGACCTCCGACGACAGCGAGAACTTGGCGGGGGCAAAGGTGGACTGCGACGTGCGCAGGGGCCACTCGGCGTTGTACAGGTTGAAGATCGGGTTCAGGCCGCACACGTCCATGTTGGCGTCGTAAAACTCTTCAATCGCTCCCACGTCGCGCCAGTACCCGATCTCCAGGCCCTCGACACCCGGCACCTTGTTCAAGACAAAATCATACACCGAGATGCGCAGCCCGCTCCGGTGCAGGAACGGGATGATGTCGTAGCCGATGTCGTGGGTGGAATAGGTTTCCTGGGCGTTGGGGTCCATTTCCAGGAGCGCCTTCAACTGGTCCTTGCTCACGTATTTCTTCTTGGCGTCCTCCGTGAACGCGAACGTCAGGAGCTCGCGGTTGAGCAGGTAATTGCCCATCGAGACCAGGCATTTGCCCGGGTTGCCCGGGATCGGCCTGGGCTTTTCCGGCTTCTCCTCGAACCCGATCATGTTATAGTCCGGGTCCACCTCGATAATGCCATAAGTCCTGGCGGCCTTCTCCACCGGCACCGGGATCGCCGAGATGGTCATGTCCGCGCCGCGGCCCAGGTGGAAATTGATCATGTCCTTTACGTTCATCTTGTAGATGTGGTCGCCGCCGAACACCGCCACCAGCTCCGGGTTCACCTTCTCGATCCGGTTGAAGTTCTGGTACACCGCGTCCGCCGTGCCCAGGTACCAGTCCTTGCTCACCCGCTGCTGCGCCGGGTTGATGCTGATGTTGCCCGCCAGCGTGCCCATGTACATCTGCCACCCGCTCTCGATGTGGTCAATCAGCGACTCCGCCTTGAACTGGGTGAGGATCGCGATGTGGTAAATGCCGGAATTCACGAAATTGGACAGCACGATGTCTATGATCCGGTACTTGCCCCCGAACGGCACCGCCGGCTTGGCCCGGTGCAGAGTAAGCGGATCAAGACGCCGCCCCTCTCCGCCCGCCAGGATCATGGCCAAAATTTTCGGCATTAATTCTTACCTCTCAACACACTCTTGTCCAAAATAGACTGTAAGAAAACCGCCAAGGCGCCAAGACCGCCAAGGATCGCCAAGCAAATCCTTATGTTTCTTTGCTGCAATTCTCAAAAAAGCCGCATAGCCTTGACGCCAAACCTTCTTGGCGAACCCGCCGACCGGAACGCCAAGAAAGAATCATTTGCCAGGAGGCCGGCTTGAGAAGTTAATAATAACATCATCCTTGGCGTTCTTGGCGCCTTGGCGTTTTCCTCGTGCTTTTATTTTGGACAGCACTGATTCTAAATGTCCTTCGGGAGCTCCAGGTGGTCTCCGGTCTCCCGCTGCCAGGCCCGCATCATGGCCGCGAGCTCGCGCCGCTCGGCCGCGTGCGCCGGGTCGTGGAACAGGTTGTTCATCTCCATCGGGTCGGCGGCCAAGTCGTAGAGCTGCCCGTCGCTCACATCGTGGAACGAGTAGGAAAATTTCCAGCGCCCGGCCCGCGCCATTCGCGTGGCCATCACTCTCTTGTACAGGCCGTAGTTCACGTTGGTCTCCGTCTCGGAAAACACGGCCTCCGGCGCGGGACCGGCCTGGCCGGTGAGCCATGCCGAAAGGTCGCGGCCGGGGATGGGCGCCGGCCATTTGGCGCCCGCCAGCGCCGCGATGCTCGGGGCGATGGACACGTTCGAGGTGAGCGCCGTTATCTCGCGCCGCTCGAGCGCCGGGTGGCAGAGGTACAGCGGGATGTGCAGGTCCTCCTCGTAGCCCTCGTACTTGCCCGAGAACCCGTGCGCGCCGCCCAGCTCGCCGTGGTCCGAGCTGTAAACGATGATGGTGTCGTCGAGCTGGCCCGTGTCCTCGAGCGCCGCGAAGAGCCGGCCCACGTAGCGGTCGGTGAGCTCGATCAGGTCGTAATAGAAGGAGAGGAAGAGCTTCCAGTCCCGCTCGTTGTACTGGTTGAACGGCTTGGCCCCGGGATGGATGACCTGGTTGAAGTGCGCGATGGTGGAGTCGCGCATCTGGCGCTGGTCCGCCGGCTTGTTCTTGAGGTCGTCGTGGAGGCTCGATGGCAGGACCGCGTCCGGCCGGATGGTCTGGTCCGGCTTGAGCTGCGGATGGCAGATGTCGTGCGGGTTGATGATCGAGCAGCACAGGAACCAGGGCTTGCCCTTTTGCTGCCCCTTGATCCACTCGCACGACATGTCCACCACCTGGCCGTCGGCGTTCATGCCGTACTCCTGGTCCGGGACCTTGCCGCAATGTCCCTCGAACCCGTAATCGCCGGCATTGCCCCGGTCCTTTAAATTCATGCGGTAATAGGTCGGGCCCCTGGACAGGTCCCACTTACCCTTGTAGCCGATCCGGTAGCCCGCCGCCGCCAGCACCGACCCGATTTGCGGCTGGTCGTTGGGCAACTCGTTCGTGCCCACCGGGAAGATCACGTTCTGAAGAACTCCCGTCTGGTGCGGGTATTTTCCCGACAGGATCGCGGACCGCGAGGGCGAGCACAGCGGGTAGGCGCAGAAGGTGTTCCGGAAGTTGACCGCGTTGGCCGCGAGCCGCTCGAAATTCGGACGCTTCAGCGTCGGCGGCAGGTTGCCCGCGTAACGCTCCTGGTCGGTCAGGATGAACAGGATGTTCGGCTGCCGCCCGCCCGTCAAATCCGCCAGCGCCGGCCGCTGCCGCGTCAGGCTGAAAACCGCGGGCGACGCCGGACATCTCTTCCCGGCTCTCCTCCCCGCGCACCCCGCCGCTCCCGCCGTAACCGCCGCCGCCCCCGCGAGAAATCGCCTGCGGTCAAGTTTCCCTGTTCCATCACCATTCATCGGCCATGCCTTCCCATTCTAAATACTATCTTCTATATTCTCTCTTTCCTCACTTCTCCGTCTCGATCCCGTAGCTCTTGATCTTGCGGTGCAGGGTGGTCCGTTCCATCCCGATCTGCTCCGCGGTCTGGGAGATGTTGTAGTCGTTCTCCATGAGCTTGCGCACCAGGTACTCGCGCTCGAAGGCCGCGCGCGCGTCCTTGAACGACGCCAGGTTATAGGGGGTGAAGCCGGGCGCCGCGCCCCCCGACGTGATCTGCGGCGGCAGGTCCTTCATCGTGATCTCGTCGCCCGAAGACAGGATCAGCATCCGCTCGATCACGTTCTTGAGCTCGCGCACGTTTCCCGGCCACGGATACTGCGTGAGCGACCGCAGCACCTTCTTGTTCACCTTCTTCTTGGGCAGGCGCGAGCGCGCGCTGAAGTCCTTGAGAAAATGCTCCACGAACAGCGGAACGTCTTCCTTCCGCTCCCGGAGCGGCGCCACCACGATCGGGATCACGTTAAGACGGTAGTACAGGTCCTCCCGGAACTTCCCCTCCTTGATCGCCTCCTCCAGGTTCCGGTTGGTCGCCGCGATCACCCGGACGTCAACCTTCACCGGCAGCGTGCCGCCGACCCGCTCGAACTGCTGCTCCTGCAGGATCCGAAGCACCTTGGACTGCGTCTTCAGGCTCATGTCCGCGATCTCGTCCAAAAGCAGCGTGCCGCCGTTGGCCAGGTCGAACTTGCCCACCTTGCGGCCCTCCGCCCCCGTGAACGCCCCCTTCTCATAGCCGAACAGCTCCGATTCGATCAGCTCCTCCGGGATGGCCGCGCAATTTATCTCCACGAACGGCCCATCCTTGCGCAGGCTCTGGCGGTGGATCGAGCGCGCCACCACCTCCTTGCCCGTCCCGTTCTCGCCCGTGAGCAGGACCCAGCCCTCGGTCGGGCCCACCTTGGCGATCTGCTCCTTTAAGTCCCGGATGATCTTCGAGTCGCCGATCAGGTCCTGCCCCTCCATCAGCTCCTTTCGAAGCCGCGTGTACTCGCGGGAAAGGTGCGTGAGCTCCAGCGCGTGCTCGATGGTCAGCACCACCTTCTCGATGGACAGCGGCTTCTCGATGAAGTCGAACGCGCCCAGCTTGGTCGCCTTTACCGCCGTCTCCACCGTGCCGTGGCCCGAGATCATCACCACCGGCAGCTCCGGCCACCGCTCCTTCAGCGCCTTGAGCACGTCAATTCCGTCCATACCCGGCATCCAGATGTCCAGGAGCACCAGGTCCGGAAACTTCTCCTCCGCCAGCGCCAGGCCGGCCGCGCCGTCCGCCGCCGTCAGCACCCGGAAACCCTCGTCCGAAAGCACCCCCGCCAGCGTCGTCCGGATGCTCTCCTCGTCGTCTATCAGCAAGACCGTATGTGATGCCGCTTTCCTCTTCATGGGCCCTTCCGATCAATTCCCGGCGCTTCCCGCCGTATTATGAGAGCATACCCCTTTTCGTCTCCCGGATAAAATTCCGAACTTGAGATTGCTTCGAAGTTTGATCGTCCGGTTGGAGTATGATATATTTTTTCACGTGTATATGCACTGTTGAATTGTTAATGTTCGACGACGGTTGAGGAGATCATGTCTTTAGGAGAAGCACTTCAGTTCATCTTCAGGGGGCGGGTGCCGCCGCCGGGTCTTATTCCGGAGGGCGTGCTGGATCGCCTGGCTGAATTTTCAAGTTTCCGCGCGCGGTATTCAAAGCTCAGTACTATTGAGCGGCTTATAACAACCTTTCGCCATAAGGAGCCCGATCACGTTCCCTGCGGCACTCTTCTCGGAGGCGCCTACCGGCAGCTCACCGGTGCGTCTTTTCCGGATTTTTCTCTGGACGCGGACGTGGCCATCGAGGCCGGTCTTCTGGGCGTGGACCTCATCGGGGGCGACGTGGTCCTGCTTGGCCTGGACCTCACGGTGGAGGCTTCTGACTTTGGCCAGGCCACAATCTACCCGGAGAACAGCACCGCGCATCCGGACTACTCCCATCCCCTGCTCAAGGATTGGACCGACTACCGTAAGCTGAAGAGAATTGACATCAAGGACGCTCCCCGGATGCAGAAGGTGATCAAGATGGCCAAAAGGTCAGTGGCGGAAAGGGGCCTGGGCACGGCTTTTGTGCCGATCGTGTCAAGCCCCCTGTCAGTCCTGGGCATGATGCGGAGCGCGGAGCAGCTCTTCAAGGACTGTGTCCTTCATCCGGTGGAGGTAATGGCGGCGGCGGAAACGATAACCGGGGTGCTGATTGACTACATCAACGCGCTTTGCGACACCGGACTTATAATAATTGCGCCCGACATGCTCTTCGCGGCCAAAAGCGGGCTGGGCCAGGAGCTGTGGGAGAAGATCGAGGGTCCCTGGGGTCGGGAGATAGCCGAGGTCATTCACGGGAGGGGCTGCGCGGTGGCCATCCACAACTGCGGTGACGGCCCTTACTTCGACTCTCTGATCAAATTCATGGAGCCGGAGGCCATCTCTTTCGCGCGCCTGCCCGAGGATTGCGGGGACCGCAAGGAGCTTAAGAAGAGATACGGCGAGCAGACTGTCTTGATCGGCAACGTGGAGACCAGCACCTTGTACAACGGCGGTCCTCACCAGGTGATGGAGGAGTGCCGGAGGATAATTGACGACCTGGCCCCGGGAGGGGGATTCATTTTGGCTCCCGGCTGCGAGTATCCGCCGAACGCCAACCTCATGAACGCGGTGGTAATGGTCGAGACGGCGCGTCTTTACGGATGAAAAAGGGACTCGGATGAACGAACCGGAAAGCCTCCTGGAAAGACTGAAGCGCTCGGTCATGGAGCTTGACTCTCAGGCCCTGAGAGAGACCATGGAGGCTCTCATCACCGCGGGCGTTCCGGAGCAGGATCTTCGAAGAACCCTGTTCCAGGAGCTGGAGCGCCAACGCCGTAGAATGATGAGCGATGAAGTCCCTCTCCCGCGGTTCCTGATTTGCCTGGACCTTATTCACGATGGTCTTGATATGATTTCCCCGTTGAAGGAGGGTGAGGCCGGGGAGGGGATGCGCCTGGTCATCGGGGTGGTGGAGGGAGATCCGCACGACCTGGGCAAGAATATAATCTCCAAGGTGTACGCCGCGAGCGGTTATAATGTGCGGGACCTCGGCCGCGAGGTTTTACTCGATTCATTCTTGAAGGCCCTGGAGGATCACCATGCCAGGGTCCTCGCTTTATCGGCCATGATGTCAACCACCATGTCTCAAATGCCCGAGATCATACGGCGGGTCAAGGAGCGATTCCCCTCGGTGATTGTCATGGTCGGCGGAGCCCCTCTGAATGCGGACCTGGCCCGAACCTTCGGAGCGGACGGATTCGCCGATTCGGCCATTACCTTGCTGGAGGAGACCGAAGCCGCGATGGAAAGGGCCGGGGCCGGCGAAAAATGGTGATCGTCAACCAGGCCGACCCTCGCCCACTCATCTCCGAACTGCCCAGGAAACTCGCCGCCAGACTCGGCTACAATCAGCGCAATCCCCCGGATAATATCATCGGCAATGCCATCACGGAGTCCATTTCCATGGTTGGGGAGAGGTTTAAACCCAGGGGACTTTACAAAACCATGGAGGTGAAATCGGTTGACGGGAACGGGATCCGCGTTGAGCAAGGCACAATAAAAAGTCCCCTGCTCGCCCGATTGGCCGGGAGATGCGGGGGAGAAAAATCCATAGCTTTCTCCATCGCCACGGCGGGCGAGGAGTGGAGAGAGGGATTCAGCCCCGGGGCGTCGAGTTGGATGGATTTGCTTATAGATGCCCTGGGCTCGGAACTGGCGGAGCTGGCGGCGGACCTGGTTCAAGACAGGTACCAGGCTGACGCGCAATCGCGAGGCCTGCAAGTTTCGGCTCGGATGAGCCCGGGATATTGCGACTGGGGCCTCGAGGGACAGGAATTGATATTCAAGGCGCTTGATGCGCGCAAGATCGGGGTATCGCTGACGCCTCATTTCATCATGATTCCGGCCAAGACGGTGTCGGGCGCCGCGGTGCTGGCTCAAAACATCGCTTTTAAGTCGCCCTGTGCCTTATGCTCCAAGGATTGTCCTCATCGAAGGATATAATGACTTTCTCAGGCGCCGGCATTATTATAATCATGGAATCATTTCGCGCCCCCTTAAGGAGGTAGTCTATTTTGGTCCCCGCAAAAGTCGCGCAACGCATCAAGCGCGAGTGCCGGAAGATCGAGCCCTTGGCCTGGGCGCTGGCGCGCACGATCTTCGAGCATCCCGAGGCCGCGTACCAGGAGTTCTTCGCCGCCAAGGCCCTCTCCGATTTCCTCGCCGGCTTCGGATTCGCCATCACCAATCATCTGGGCGGGCTCAAGACCGCGTTCACGGCCGAGAAGCGCGGGCAAAGGCGGCCCTGTCTCGCCTATCTCGCGGAGATGGACGCTCTGCCGGGCATGGGCCACGCCTGCGGACATCATTTGATCGCGGCCGGGAGCGCCGGCGCCGCCGCTGCGCTCAGCCGATCGCTTACCCCTCTCCACGGCTCGATCAAGGTCATCGGCTGTCCGGCCGAGGAGATGGGCGGCGGCAAGGTCATCCTCGCGCGGCAAGGCGCGTTCAAGAATCTCGACGCCGCGCTCATCATCCATCCCGATCGCCGTACCGAGGTTTACAAGCGCGCGCTGGGCGTGGTCGAGATCGAGTTCTTCTTCAAGGGCCGCGCCGCCCACGCCTCCGCCGAGCCGGAAAAGGGAGTGAACGCGCTCGACGCCGTGATCCAGACTTTTAACGCCGTTAACGCGCTCCGGCAGCAGCTCCCCTCCCACGTGCGCGTCCACGGCATCGTCACCCAGGGCGGCGTCGCCCCCAACATCATTCCCGAGCGGGCCGCCGCCGTGTTCCTGGCACGCGGGCTCACCGTCAAGGAAACCAACGAGGTCGCGGCCAAGGTGATCGCCTGCGCGCAGGGCGCGGCCAAGGCCGCGGGCGCCCGGCTGGTGACTCGGCTCCGGAAGGACAAGTTCTACGCGCCCTACGCCGGCAACCGCGCGCTGGGCCAGGTCTTCTGGCGCGTGCTCGAAAGCATCGGCGTCGAGGTCAAGCAGGGCCCGGAGGACGAGGGTATGGGCAGCACCGACGTGGGCAACGTGAGCCTCTACGCCCCCGTGCTCCACCCCTTGCTCGCCGTGCCCGGCGCCACGAGCGGGGTCCATAGCCGCGAGTTCGCCGCCGCGGCCGGAGGGCCCGGCGGACGAGCCATGCTCGAAAAAGCCATCCTGGCCAACGCCCTCACCGGCGCGGAAGTCCTCCTTAACGAGCGCCTGCGCCAGGACATCAAAAACGAGCACCGCGCGTACATCAAACAGGAAGGCAAGCTGCCGGATTATCTGTAGGTGGGGTGGGTACAAAATGGGAGGCCGAAGTAACCGCCAAGGCGCCAAGAGCGCCAAGTTTTTTTATAATAATTATTATCTTCTTGGTGTCTTGGCGTCTTGGTGCCTTGGCGGTAAAAAATTCCCCCTGTCCTACCAAGAACAAAGGAGGTAGCCGTTATGAAAGCGATCGGACTGATGGCCGGGACTTCGCTGGACGGGATTGACGCGGCCCTGGTTGACTTGAAACGCACGGGCAAAGGCGTCGCGGTCGAGCTGCTGGCGTTCGAGACGTACCCTTACAATGGCGAGACGGTGCGTTACATCCTGGAGTGCTCCGACCCGGCCACCGCGAGCGTGGACAAGGTCGCGCGCCTGAACTTCTACCTGGGCGAGCTTTTCGGCGAGGCCGCGCTCAAGATCATGAAGCAGGGAGGCGTGGCCGCGCGAGACGTCGAGTTCATCGGCTCGCACGGCCAGACCATCCACCACCTGCCCGCGCCCGTGAAGATGGGCCGCTACCGGATCCGCGCCACCTGCCAGGTGGCCGAGCCTTCCGTCATCGCGGCCCGATCCGGCGTCACCACCGTGGCCGACTTCCGGCCCGCCGACATCGCCGCCGGCGGACAGGGCGCCCCGCTCGTGCCCTACGTGGACCACCTCCTCTTCCACGACCCCCGACGCACCCGCTTCCTCGTCAACATCGGAGGCATCGCCAACGGCACCGTGCTCATCAAGGGCAACGACGATCCCCTCTCCGTCCAGGCCTCCGACATCGGCCCCGGAAACATGGTCATCAACGAGCTCGTCTGCCGCATGACCAACCACAAGGAGACCTACGACCGCGACGGACGACACGCCGCCCTGGGAAAGTCAGACCCCAAGCTCCTCGCCGGCCTCCTCGCCACCGCCTTCTTCGCCGAGCCGCCACCCAAGAGCACCGGACGCGAGCGCTTCGGCGCCAAGTTCGTGGACGACATCCTGAAGAGCCATCCCGCGGAAACCAAGAAGCAATACCGCGACCTCATCGCCACCGCCACCGACCTCACCGCCCATGCCATCCACGGCCACTACCGGAAATTCCACGCCGCCAAGGCATCGCTGGACGAGGTGATCGTCTCCGGAGGAGGCGCCCGGAACCTATACCTCATGCAGAAGCTCGCCGACCTCTTCGCGCCCGCGCCCATGGCCTCGTCATCCGAATACGGAATTCCCGCCCTGGCCAAGGAAGCCATCGCCTTCGCCATCCTCGCCATGGAGACCCTCAAAGGCAGGCCCGGCAACCTCCCCGGCGCAACCGGCGCCAAGAAAACCGTGATCCTCGGTAAAATTGTACCGGCTCCTTAAAAAACCAGAAGTTATTTTTTCAGCGCAAAGGCGCAAAGATCGCAAAGAATATTTTTTGCCTTTGCGTTCTTTGCGCCTTTGCGCTTAATAATCAACTTATCTCTCCATCGCGCCTTCCATCGCGCTTGACAATTGCAACCGATCCGGCAAGACTAATCAGGCCCATGAGCCCCCGCCGAATTTATCTGTTAGTGCTTGCCGGCGCGGCCGCGGCCTGCGCCCTGGTCTTCGCCCCGGTCCTGGAAGCGGGACTGGGCGGGAGCGGCGCGGTTAACGCGGTGGCCCGGCTCGCCTTTTCCAAGGTCTGCCACCAGATGCCCGAGCGCAGCCTCTGGCTAAGCGGCGTGTGCCTGCCCGTATGCGCGAGGTGCACCGGAATTTACGCGGGATTCATGCTCGGCTGGCTCTGCTGGCGAATGGTCCCGGAGCCGCGACGCGGCCGGCCCATCTCCACCGCCCTGCTCCTCGCCGGCATCGCCCCGCTCGGAGTGGACGGACTCATCAACACCACCACACTCATCACCTCGCCCGCCTGGTTCCGCGTCGCCACCGGACTGCTGGTGGGCGCCGTCGCCGCCCGAGCGCTGTGGCCCGCGCTCCTCGAAGCCGCCAAGATTATCCAGGAAGCATATAGGCAATATTTCCGCGCCGGCGCGGGATCTCATGCCGCCGCCATCCAGCCATTCAAGGGAGACCGCACATGAACAAGCCGAGTTACCTGAAAGCCATTCTGATCGGAGGGGCCGCGGCGGGATTGCTGAGCTCGATCCCCTGCGTCAGCTCTATCAACATCTGCTGTTGCGCCTGGGTGATCCTGGGCGGAGTGTTGGCCTCCTACATTTATGTGCAATCCTGCCTCTACTACATACCCACCGACGGCGACGGCGCGCTGGTGGGCCTGGGCTCCGGCGCGCTGGCCGGCGTTATCTCGGGCATCCTGGGCGGCCTCCTCAACATGATGATGGGCGGGGTGCAGCAACAACAGATGGAACAAATGATGAGCAATATGCGGGACGTGCCGCCCGAGGTCCAGCAGTTCATGGAGCAGATGATGCAGTTCATGAGGCCGGGATCAGTGGGCATGATCTTCCTGGGACTCGTGTTATCGGTGATCTTTATGAGCGCATTCGCGACCCTCGGCGGCTTCATCGGCCTGCGCATCTTCCTGCCCCGCCGCTTCCCGCCGCAGTACCCCGGCGCCATGCCGCCCTACGGCGGCGGCTACCCGCCTCCCGGAATGGGCGGACCCACCTACCCGGGACAGCCCGGAACATACTATCAGCAGCAGCCCATGCCCGGCCAGCCCGGGGCTCCCTTCCAGCAGGCACCGCCCGCACCAGCGCCGGCAAGTCCCCCCGCGCCGCCGGCCGGGCCCGCGCCCGGCTATGCCGGACCGCCGCCCTCTCCGGCCATGATCCCTCCCCAAGCCCCGCAGCAGCAGCCGCGGCCCACGGCGCCGCCTATCGCCCCGCAGAAACCTTCAGCGCCGCCACTGGCGCAACCGCCCAGGCCGGCGGCCCCGGCCGCGCCCGCGGCGCAGTCCAGGCCGGCGCAGCCGCCGGCTGCTCCCAGGCCCGCAGCGCCGCCGGCGCAACTCCGGCCCGCGCCGACATCAGGGCCCGCCTCCGGCGGCGGCTTCGCCGGCAAAGCCGTTTCCGCCCCGGCCCCGGCGCCCAAGCCATCCGACGATGATGATCCATTCAAGCCGCCGGGAAGCTGATAACAACATCATTTGAGGCTTAAGTTAACCGCGGAGACGCAGAGGACGCGGAGAAATATTATTCTAATCCCTGCGCTGCGTTCTCCGCGTCTCCGCGGTTTCTACATGCCCTTGCATTCCACCGGCTTGAAAATTGCTCGCGGCTGGGCAAGAATAGAGGGAAGCGGCAGGGTATGGAAAATTTCCGCAACCGTCCGACCAAGGAGGATGGCTATGGGCAAAGGATTCATGGGCAAGGTGTTGTGGGTGGACCTGGACACCGGCAAGCTCACCGACGAGCAGATCGAGGAAAAAATTTACAAGAAGTTCCTGACCGGCTATGGTCTGGGCGCCAAGCTGCTTTACGACCGCATCCCGCCGGGCGCGGACCCGCTGGGACCCGACAACATCCTGGGCTTCTGCTCCGGCCTGCTCACGGGAACCGGCGCCGTGTTCTCGGGCCGCTTCATGGTCTGCGCCAAGTCGCCGCTCACCGGCGGGTGGGGCGACGCCAACTGCGGCGGCTATCTTTCGCCGGCCATCAAGCGCGCGGGCTACGACGCGGTGTTCTTCCACGGCATCTCGCAAAAGCCCGTCTATCTTCTGCTCAGCGACGAGGGCGCGCAACTCAAGGACGCCACCGCCCTCTGGGGCAAGGACACGGTCGAGACCGAGCAGGCGATCAAGGCCGAGCTCGCGGACCTGAAAAAGGTGCAGGTGGCGTGCATCGGCCCGGCCGGCGAAAAGCTCTCGCTGATCTCCGGGATCTCGAACGACGGCGGCCGCTTCGCGGCGCGCTCGGGCCTGGGCGCGGTCATGGGCAGCAAGAAGCTCAAGGCCGTGGTCGCCACCGGCAAGCAAAAGATCGAGGCCGACGACGCCGAGCGGGTGAAGGCCCTTTCCAAGGAGTTCGGCGCGGCGCTCAACAAGGCCGACTTCATGCAGAAGATCCTGGGGTCGAAGATGGTCAAGTTCGTGGGCTGGCTCACGCGCGTGAACCCCATCGCCACGGCCCAGCCCGGCGACCTGTGGTGCCAGATCCTCAAAAAGTACGGGACCATGGGCGTCACCGCGATGAGCGCGGAGACCGGAGACAGCCCGGTCAAGAACTGGGGCGGCGTGGGCTTCATGGACTTCCCGCTCTCGCGCTCCGGCAAGACCGGCGACGACAACGTGATCAAGTATCAGACCAAGCGCTACGGCTGCTTCTCCTGCCCCATCCAGTGCGGCGGCATCTTCGAGGTCAAGGACGGGCCGTACCCGATAGCCGAGATGCACAAGCCGGAATACGAGACCATGTGCGCATTCGCCGCCATGTGTCTTGTTGACGACATCCACGTCCTGTTCAAAATGAACGACCTGTGCAACCGCGGCGGGCTCGACACCATCTCCGCCGGCGGAGTGGTCGCCTTCGCCATCGAGTGCTTCGAGAACGGCATCATCACCAAGCAAGACCTCGGCGGCCTCGAAATCGGATGGGGCAAGGCCGAGCCCATGGTCAAGCTCCTCCAAATGGTCATCGCCCGGGAAGGCTTCGGCGACGTGCTTGCCGACGGGGTCAAGGCCGCCGCCAAAAAGATCGGCAAAGGCTCCGAGCAGTTCGCCGTCCACGCCGGCGGCCAGGAGCTGCCCATGCACGATCCCAAGTTCGACATCCTCCAGGGCCTCGCCTTTGAGGTCGAGCCGACCCCCGGACGACACACCATCTCCGGATACGTCTGGCAGGAGCTGATGCAGGTCCACCGCTTCTCCCGAAAGGCCGACAAGGTGAAACCCATGGAGAGCAAGAAGGCCAAGAGCAATCCTCAGGGCCGCGCCAAGAACCAGGCCATCAACTCCAACCTGATGCAAGTGGTCAACGGCGCGGGCGTGTGCCTGTTCGGGCTGACCTGCGGGCCCAAGTACCCGCTCTATGAATACCTGAACGCCGCCACCGGCTGGGGCCTCACCGAGGACGACTACATGACCATCGGCGAGAGGATCGAGACGCTCCGCCATTCCTTTAACGTGCGGGAGGGCATCTCTTACCGCGACTCGCAGATGCACAACCGGGCCAAGGGCGTGCCGCCCATGGACAAGGGCCCGCA
>DATKZS010000238.1:0-9472 GCA_035527835.1 bacterium | reverse complement strand
CTCGTCGCCGGCGTCAAAGACGGTGACGATATTGGGGTGGTTGAGACGGGCGGCGCTCTTGGCCTCGCGGAAGAAATTTTTGAGGGCCTGGGGGTGTTCCTTGAGATTGGCGGGCAGGACCTTGAAGGCGACGATGCGTTCGAGGACGTTGTCCTTGGCCTTGTACACGATCCCCATTCCGCCCCTTCCGATCTCCTCGATCAGGGAATAGCGCTCGGTCTGGGCCACGGACTCGGGCTGGGGTTGGGGTCCCTCCAGGCTGCTCCGCGACACGGTGGCGTCGAAGCTGGACGGCGTGCTCGGCGTCTCCAGAACGGTGCGGGCGGACTTGATGGCGTTGAGGCGGTTGGCCACGTCCTTGAAATGAAAGTCCGCCACCAGGATCTGCTCGAAAATGCGCGCGGCCTCCTCGGGGTTGTTCAAGCGCTCGGCGCACACGGCGAGCTGGTAATAGTTGTCGAGGTTTCCGCGTGAGACCTCCTCGTCCGCGACCGAGCGCTTGAAATATTCGTGGGCCAGGTCGAGCATGCCCTTTTCCTTGAAGACCTGCCCCAGGAGCAGGGACGCGGGCTTGTAGTCTTCCCGGCTCGGCTCGACCTGCTGCAGCGCCGCGATGGCCTTGTCGAGCAGGCCGCGCTCGAAAAAGTTCTGGCCGGCGGCCAGGAAGTCTCCGGCCTTTTCCAGGGCGTCGGCCTGGGCGGAGGCGTTTCCGGCGCGGCCGTAGAGCTCGGCGGCGGCGCGGAAGTCCTGGGCCTTTTCCAGGCTGGCGCCGGCGAGCTCGAACTCTTGGGCCTTCTCGTACATGGCGGCGGCTTGCTTGAAGAGTCCGGCCTTTTCATAGGTCTCGGCGGCCTGCGGCCACTTTTCCAGCTTCTGGTAAATCTCCGCGGCCTTGGGGAAGTCACCGGCGAGCTCGAGGAAGGGGACGGCCTCGACCTCCTCGCCACGGTCCAAGTGATAGCGCGATTTGATGGCGGCGGCCTTGGCCGGAAGGCCGGCCTTCTCGTAACACTCGGCGGCGGGAAGCGCCATGCCGGCCTCGAAATAGGCCTCGGCGGCCTCCGTGAAGCGCGCCTGGTCCTTTAGTACCTCGGCCCCCCGCGCGGCCCATCCTCCGGTCTTGAAGGCCTCGACCGCCTCGTCGGGGCGGCCGGCCCGGGCAAACATCTCGCCCGCCTCGCGGGCGAGCAATCGGAGCGGCATGCTGGAGGCCTTGGCCACGTCCTCCGGCAGGCGCGTGAGCTCCTGGCTGTAGCAGCGCCACAGGGCATCGGCGGCGCGGGTCCAGATTTCCTTTTTGGCGTAGGTCTCGGCGGCGCGGCGGTAGAGCCCCTGTTCCACGTAAATTTCACCGGCGGGTTCGATGAGCCCTCCGCGCTCGTAGGTTTGTGCGGCCTTGATCGGGTCGAGAGCCTTGAGGTATGACTCCGCGGCCATTTTATGGTTGCCGTTTTCCAGGAAGAGGGACGCGGCGCGGTCGTAATTTTTGCTTTGCAGGTAGGCCGAGGCGGCCAGGTCGCTCTTGTTGTTTTGCAGGTAGCTCTCGGCGGCGCGGATCAGGTTGCCGCCTTTTTTATACAGCTCGGCGGCTTCGTCCCACTGGCCGAGGTGGGCGCGGAGGTCTCCGGCCAGGCGGAAGGCCTCGACGCGGGTCAGCTCGTTAGCCTTCTTCTCGATCCACTTCTTGCTCTTTCCCTCCAGGGCCACCTTGGCGCCGTAGCCGGCGAGGTGCTCCTCCCGGCGGTACATGAGGAGGAAGAAGAGGAGGAGCAGCCCGGCGGCCGCTCCGGAGGCGGCCAGAAGATATTCGTAATCGAGCATGGGCAGCGCGGGCAGGTTCATGGCCGGCCCCCCGCGTCCGGGTTTTTATGGAGAGGCCCCAGATACCTCTCCTGCTCGCTGTAGATGCAGCCGCAGTACTGCTGGCGATAGAGCCCCAGTTTTTTTCCGGCCTCGATGCCGGCCTGGTATCCCTTGCGGAAGTCGCGGTAGAGGAAGGGCACGCCCTCTTCTTCGCTCACGGCCGAGGCGAGCTCTCGGATCAGCTCGTGCTTCTGATGGCGGGAGTAGAGGAGGCTGGTGGTGAAGGCCTCGAACCCGCCCTCTTTGGCGGCGCGGGCGGCGCGGGCCAGGCGGTGGCGGTAGCAGACCAGGCAGCGGCCGGGCTCGCGGAACACCATCATGCGCAGCCACTCGACCACGTCATACGCGTCGTCCACCGCGAGCTCCACGCCGCTTTTCTCGGCGAGCAGCTTCACCGCGCCCCGCCGCTTCTCGTACTCCTTAAACGGCTGGATGTTGGGATTGAAAAAGAACAGGCTGGGCTCGTGGCCCTCCGCGCGCAGGGCGTCCAACGGATATACGCTGCACGGGCCGCAGCAGGAGTGCAGGAGCACGCGCATCTTCATCTCCATAACGGCGCCCCCAGCCGCCAGAGCGCGGCAAGCGTCGCGCCCAGCACCAGGACGTTGACGCAGGCCAGGAAGGTGTTGGCGATGAACAGCCTGCGCTCGCGGCCCTCGCTTTTTCTTGAGGTCAGGGCGCCCAGGAGGAGGGCGAGAAGGGACAGGGCGATGCCTATGGGCCAGCCGATGCCGAAGGCGTGCATTCCGGAGTACCAGCCTCCGGCGGCGGCGGCGAACAGCGGGGTGAACACGAGGTTGAGGGGTCCGGCCAGCAGGCAGATGAGGAGGGCGAGGTACACGGGCCGGGAGCGCCGGGACAAGATGAGGGCGCCGATCTCCTGTTTTTTACAGGAGCCGCACGAGCCGTCGGGTTCGAGCTCGGAGCCGCAGACGGGGCATGACGGCGTTGATTCCTTGCGGGTGATTTTGGCTCCTTCCAGGCGGGCGCCGGTGAGGTCGGCGCCTGACATCTGGACCCTGGCGAGCTCGGCCTCGGTGAGGTTGGCGGCGGCGAGGTTGGTTCGGGTCATGATTGCGTCGCGCATGATGGTCCGGGAGAGGTTGGCGTTTTGCAGGTCGGCGTGGTCGAGGTCGGCGCGGTCGAGTCGCGCACCGGAGAGGTTGGCGCCGCGGAGCCTGGCTGTAGCGAGCCTGGCGCCGGTCATGTTGGAACCGGCGAGTCCGGCCTTGGCGAGGTCGGCGCCGGCGAGGTCGGCCAGGGAGAGGTCGGCGCCGGAGAGGTTAGCCGAGGACAGGTCGGCGCCGGCGAGATGCGCGGTTTTAAGGTTGGCCTGGCTGAGATTGAGTCCGGCGAGCCGCGCGCCGGCGAGGGTGGCGGCTTCGAGGTCGGGGTTGATGAGCTGGACGCCGTCGAGGGCGGCGGATGAGAGGTCGGCGCGGTAGAATCCGCAGGCGATGAAGGCGGCGTTTGAGAGCCTGGCGTTTTTGGCCTGGGCCCCGGCGAACTGGCAGCCGAGGAAGCTGGCGGCGCGGGCGTCGGCGCCGGCCAGGGATGCGCGGGAGAGGTCGCAGGCCTGCCATTGGGCGCCGGACAGGACGGCGTCGGTGAAGTCGGCGGCGGCCAGGTGCGAATCGCTGAACACGGTGTCGGCGAGGTTGGCGCCGGTGAAGGCCGCGGACTCGGCGTGGAGGCCCTTAGCGCGGGCCGATGTCAGGTCCGCGAGCTCGAGGCGCGCTTCGCGGAGCGTTGCGCCGTCGAGCCGGGCTTTTTTGAGGCGGGCCTTGCGCAGGCTGACGCGGGAGAGGTCGAGGCCGGAGAGGTCCGCGGCTTCGAGGTTGACCTCCGCCAGCACGGCCTTGCTCAGGCGCGCGCCCTTGAGCTGCTCGGGCGTGACCAGGGCGGCGGTGAGGTCGGCGCCCTCAAAGGAGGACTCGGTGACGCGTGCGCCTCTTAAGTCGGTACGCACGAAGCGGCAGCGGTCGAGCTCGGAATGATAAAAGAGCGTGCCTTCCATGCCGGCACTCTCGAAGTCCGACTCGGACGCCTGGCACTGGTGGAAAACGCAATGGCCGAGCAGACCGCCGCGGAAGGAGGTCTTGGCCAGCCGGCACTCCCGGAACACGGCGCCCGTAAGCTCGGCGAAGGAGAAGTTGGACCCGGACAGGTCGCAGCCCTCGAACACGGCGTTCTTCAGGCGCTGGCGGGAGAAGTCAAGGTTATTCAAGACCTCGCCGCGGCAAGGCTCGCCCGCCGCGATCAGCTCCTGGATCCTTTTTTCGGTTTCACCCGGCATTATTATTCATCATTCCCCTGCGGGAGAATATTTTGCACAACAACGTTCCAATGTAGAAGAATAACATTTATGGCGGGAGCCATGCAACCGGGCCGCGGAATTTTTTCTGATGGGAGCCCTAAATATCGGACACCGGCGGCATGGTGGCGGGGACACTCTTGTCCCCGGCACATGTCAACAATGCAGACGCCGCCCGACAGGAGTGTCGGGCTCCACCTCCCTTGCCGATCAGTCGAACAGTCCGGGCATGGTATCGCGGGAGACCTTGACTCCCATGTGCTCGCAGGCCCTCGGGGTGATGCATCGTCCGCGGCGGGTGCGGTTCACGAAGCCGATCTTCAAGAGGTACGGCTCGACCACGTCCACCAGGGTGTCGGTCTCCTCGTTCAAGGTGGCGGCGATGGCCTCGATGCCGACGGGTCCGCCGCCGTAATAGTCCACGATGGTGCGGAGGAACTGGCGGTCGAGCTCGTCGAGTCCCTTGGCGTCCACGCCCTCCACCTCGAGCGCCTTTACGGCGACCTCGCTGGTGATCTTGCCCTGGGCCCGGACCTGGGCGAAGTCGCGCACGCGGCGCAGGAGCCGGTTCGCGGTGCGGGGCGTTCCGCGCGAGCGGGCGGCCAGGAGCTTGACCGCCTCGCCCTCGCACTCGATGGCGAGGAGCCGGGCGGTGCGGACGATGATTTCGAGGAGTTCGGAGGCGGGGTAGAAGTCGAGGTGGTGGTAGATTCCGAAGCGCTCGCGGAGCGGCGCGGTGACCAGTCCGGCGCGGGTGGTGGCGCCGACCAGGGTGAAGGGCGCGACCGGGACGTTGATGGTCTTGGCGTACATTCCCTTGTCCACCACGAAGTCCACCTTGAAGTCCTCCATGGCCGGGTAGATGAATTCCTCGACCGGCGGCGAGAGCCGGTGGATCTCGTCAATGAAGAGCACGTCGCCGCGCTCGAGGTTAGTCAGGATTCCCATCAGGTCGGCGGCCCTTTGCAGTGCGGGGCCGGAGGTGGTGACCAGGCGCGAGCCCATCTCGGCGGCGATGATGAAGGCGAGCGTGGTCTTGCCGAGCCCGGGCGGTCCGTAGAAGAGCACGTGTTCGAGCGGCTCGCCGCGCTTGAGTGCCGCTTCGATCGCGATGCTGAGCTTCTCGGTCACGGCCTTCTGGCCGATGTAGTCGGCGAGCCGCTTGGGGCGGAGGCTCCAGCCGAACGCCTCGTCCTCCGGGCCCAGCGCCTTGCCGGATATGATCCTGTCAACCGTCACCGGAGAGCCTTTTGCCCGGCTTCCCTGAACACGGCCTGGCACAGGGCCTCGGCGCTGTCAAGGCCCGGGTTTTTGTTGCGCGCCCGGATGATGAGCTGCTCCGCTTCCGAGCGCTTGTACTGGAGCTGGAGCAGGACCATGAGCGCTTCCTCCTCGGTCTCGGTCCACGGGCCCGAGGGCTCGCGCTTCGCGCCCTTGTCAATCGCGAATGCGAGGACCTTGCCTTTGAGGCTGGCCACGATCTTGTCGGCGGTGCGGCGTCCGACTCCGGGCAGGCTGGCGAGCGCGTTCTTGTCCTCCCCCTCGATGGCGCTGGCCATCTCTCCGGGCGGGATGATCATGGCCTTGAGCGCGGTGCGGGCGCCGAGGCCGGGGACCTTGACCAGCAACAGGTAAAAGTCGCGCTCGGCCTCGCTCATGAATCCGACGAGGCGGGGAATCATGGAGGCATGTCCGGACCCGCCCTCCAGGTAATGCTGGACATAAAGCTCGACCTGCCGGCCCTGCTTCGCGCGCAGGTCGCGGCCGAGGTACGAAGGAATCAGGACCTCGTAAACCAAGTCGCCGCAGGCGAGCTCGGCCTTGTTCTCCATGACTTTTTCCAGCAGGCCTCTGATTCGTGTAATCAAACTTGTTTCTCCAACATTGCTTCGTGGCGCATGACGTTGGCATGGCACAGGGCCACGGCCAGGGCGTCGGCCACGTCGGGCGGCTCGGGCATGGCCGCGAGCTTCAGCGTATGCAATATGGTCCGCTGCATCTGGAGCTTGGAGGCGCGCCCGTTTCCGGTGAGCGACTTTTTGATCCGGGTTGCCGGGTAGGCGATGACGGGTATGCCGAGCTGGGAGGCACAGAGGAGCACGACGCCGCGGGCGTGTCCCATGAGAATGGCGGTGCGGGGGTGCTTGTAATGCGAGTAGAGCGATTCCACCACCACGACGCCGGGCTTCACCGATTCCATCACTTCCTGGAGCCCGCGCGCCAGCTCGCAAAGCCGCTCGGCCAGCCCGCCGCCGCCCGTCCTCACCACCCCGGCCTCCAAGAGCGACGGCGCCAGTCCTTCGAGCCCGACCGCGCCATAACCCGTGCACCGGAGTCCAGGATCAATTCCCAGGATCAGCATCATGAACCAGCTTCCCGCGAATAAAACGGGATGGGCGAAAGGCAAGAGATTTTTTTGCCGCAGATGAACGCAGATGAACGCGGATACGAAGAATTCTTTTTATTGTTTTATCCGCGTTCATCTGCGTTCATCTGCGGCTTCACTATTAACCCATGCCTTTTGCAAGAGGCTCTCCCGATAACCATCCCAATCACGCCGACAGCTTTTCCATCTCCTCGTCGGAAATCTCGAAGTTGGCGTACACGTTCTGGACGTCTTCGTGGTCCTCCAGTGATTCCATGAGCTTGATCATCTGCTCGGCGCTCTTGCCGGCGAGCTTGACCGTGGTCTGGGGGATCATGGAGAGGTTGGCCTCCAACATCGCGATGCCCTTTTTCTCGAAGGCATCCTTCACCGCCTCGAACACGTTCATGCCGGTGGTGACCTCGAAGACTTCGCCCTCGTCCGTGACGTCGTCGGCGCCGGCTTCGAGGGCGATCTCCATGACGGTGTCCTCGCTGGCCTTGTCTTTTTCGATGACGATGAGGCCGCTTTTTCCGAACATCCAGGCCACGCACCCGGTCTCGCCCATGTGTCCGTTGTGGCGCTCCAGCATGTGGCGGATCTCGGAGACGGCGCGGTTACGGTTGTCGGTCATGGTCTCAACCAGCAGCGCCACTCCGGAGGGTCCGTAGCCCTCGAACATGATCTCCTCGAGGGTCCCGCCCTCCTCGCCGCCCGCGCCCTTCTTGATGGCGCGCTCGACGTTGATGTTGGGCATGTTGGCGGACTTGGCCGCGCTGATGGCCTGGCGGAGCCGCGGGTTGTTGTCCGGGTCCGCGCCTCCGGCGCGCGCCGCGATCTGCAGCTCGCGGATCAACTTGGTGAAAATCTTGCCCCTTTTCGCGTCCTCTTTGCCCTTCTTATGCTTGATGCTGCTCCACTTGCTATGCCCTGACATGGGTTTCCCCCTCCCTTGCTGGAAAAAGACCTTTCCGCTCGGCAATGCCGATTAAGTCAATTTCATGACCTTATTATATCTTCCCGCCGCCTGAGAAAAAGAGCCGGGAGCCGCCCGTCTCAAGTTTTTTTCAGCCGACGACGCATTTCTTCCGTGGATATTCCACCTTCCGTTATATGCCGTGTCCGGGAACGCTCAATCAGGGCAAGAAACCCGGGGTTGTTGCTCATGGAAACCGTTTCCAGATCCGCATTGTGGATGCTTACCAACACCGCAACCGGCTTGCCCCGGGCAGTGACGATGACCGGTTCATTCTTAGCTTTTTTAGCATACTCTCCAAGAGACGATTTGGCTTCGGCCGCTTCCACGGTTTTCATAATTTTATCACCTTTTTCCCAATTCTCACCTGATCTCTTTGCTTGATTCCCACGGCGAGAACGCGCACAATCCTTTCTATTCCATCAATATGATAATAGACCCTAAGATTGCCAATCCGCAACTCCCAGGGCGCGACCGGATTCGGACGCATGGGTTTCCGGTTTCTGGTTTCCATGGTTGGCTGAAAGCTCAGTTGTTTTTCAACCGTGTCCAATACCGTGGCCTGTTGGCGGGCGGAAAGAGCTCTTAAATGTTCGAGAGTCTCCGGGGAGTATTCAATACGATATTTCATTTCGCCTCCGCCGGAGTTTTCGGCCGATAAAACTAACCTGTTTCCTCAAAATGCCGACTGCATCTTTAATGCTGGTCGGGGCGACTGGATTTGAACCAGCGACCCTCTGCTCCCAAAGCAGATGCGCTACCAGACTGCGCTACGCCCCGTTATGGCCGCAACTCCAGTGTCCGCGAGCGAACACCAGCGCCGGTCCATGATTGCAAGAATAGCATGGAGCGCTTACAATGGCAATATGGCGGGAGGCATGGAAAGATCGCGGACCAGGGCGCCGGCGGGCGGCGGGCAATGACGGCCGGCCGGCCCGGGGAGAGGGCCCGGCTGATACTGATTATCATGGCGGCGCTGTGCCTGCGCGCGGCGCCGGAGTGGGAGCGGCGGGACACGCCGCACTTCACGCTGCTGTATCTGCCGCCGTCCGCGAAGCTGCTGGACCGGGTTGAGCCGGAGTTCGAGGCGGAGCTTGGGCGGGTTACCGGGCTTTTGCACACGGACCCGCCGGCGCGGATCACGGTGGTGCTGGCGCCGGACGCGCGGTCTTTTCGCGAGCTCGCGGGGGGCGCGCCGCCGTGGGTATCGGGGATGGCGTATCCGGAGCGGGCCACTATCTATCTTCGTCCGCTCACGGGCTTGGAGGTGCGGCACGCGTCGCTGGACGCGGTGATCGCGCACGAGATTACGCACGTGGTGTTGTACCACAAGCTGGGCGGGCGGCACGTCCCGCGCTGGCTGGACGAGGGGCTGGCGGTGTTCATGGCGGACGAGCCGCTGTACTCGCGGGCGGAGACGCTGGCCCGGGTGGGGATCACGGGCCGCAACATCCCGTTCCGCTATTTGGAGGACAGCTTCCCGGGCGATGCCGATGACGCGGCCACGGCCTATGCCCAGTCGGGCGATTTCATCCGCTTTCTCTACCACCAGTACGGGAGCGACGCCTTTAACCATTACCTTGACCTGATCGCGCAAGGGCAGGACCCGGACCAGGCGCTGCAGGCCGCGTTCCACTCGACCCTGTTCCCGCTGGAGACCCAGTGGCTCAAGGGGGTGAGATGGACCTACGGCCTGGTCCCGGCGCTTTCCGGGGGCGCGCTGCTCTGGGGCCTGCTCGGGCTGCTTTCGGCGGTGGCCTGGTTCCGCAAGGCCGCGCGGATGAAGGAGGTGCGGCAAGACATCGCGGATTACGATTACCGGGTCAAGAAGAGGGGGGCGCGGCTGTTGGCGGGCCGCCGGCCGGCGGGGGACGGCGAAGAAGACGAGGATGATTTTTATGAGTACATCGAGGAAGAAGGCGAGGATGAAGATGAGGAGCCGTCGCCGGGTGGC
>DATKZS010000237.1:0-5804 GCA_035527835.1 bacterium | reverse complement strand
TTTGCGTGTGCGACGACCCGGAACCGGAATTTAGGAAAATTTGGGGTAGAACGTGAAAAAGGCGGCTGATTTCCTGAAAAAACCGACGCGTGTGTGGGTGAACGAGCTGACCCGGGAATATCTTTTCGAGGAGCGCCACATCCGGGTTTTGAACCTGGCCGCCGGGGCGTGGGATCGTCTCGACGATATCCGTGAGATCCTCGGGCGGGAGGGCTACCAGGTGACGGACAGGTTCGGCATCGCAAAACCACACCCATTGCTCGCAGAGGAGCGAGCTCAAAAACGAACCTTTGCGGCGCTCCTGCGCGAGCTGGGACTCGATCTTGAGAAAGCAGGGGAACCACCGAGGCTTCCCCCGAGGAGGTAAAGGAATGCCACCACCACGGAAGCGAGCGATGAAACGACAAGCGATTGCGCTCACAGACCCCCGAGAGGGAGGCAGCACGGAAAACCTGGATTTGGTGTCGACCTTGCTTTACGATGGCGGGTGTATGCCCGCGTTGCTCGATGATGCGGCACAGTTCTCCTCGGAAGAGGAGATGAAACAAACGTGGCAGGCCAACCGTGAGTTGCTGATGGGCCTGGTCACGGAAGATCCGCTGAAAACGGACTTGGCGCTGATGCCGGGTCAACGAGCATGGGGCTACTGGCGATTCGAAAGCGACATCCCCCCGAAGGTCCTGGAAAACCCCGAAGCCTTCACCACCTATCGGTATCAGGACTGGCAGCTCGCTTGGCTTCGGAAGCACGGCCAGCTCCTTCCCGGAGAGGCGGAGGCGGTCGTCCGCGTCAAGGCGCGGATCGCCGAGCTCCAGCGGCTCCTATGGCGGGGCAAGGACTTGCCTTCCGACGATGATTCGATGTAAATTTGAGGTGATACGTGGAATCGTCGACCGGAGCAGGGCGCTGCCGAGGCCACCCCGGGCGCGGGGATGTGCGAAGACACGTGTCGGCCCCGCAGGGCGCGGGACGTCTCCCTGGCCCCAGGGCGAAAGCCTGGGCGCTTTACCCACCGGCGGGCCCGGTCGCGGGCCGGCGGCCAGCTCGGGGCGCCGAGCGCGGCGGCGAAGCTACATAGCACACATAACAGGAAACACTCATGTATGACAAATACAAAGCCCTCTACGACAAGAGGAGCGTTTTCGTTCAGCAGCGCAAAGCGCTCCTGGACAAGGCAATCCGCGCGGAGCGGCTGCTCACATCGGACGAAGAGACGGAAAACGAGCGGCTCCGGGTAGAGATCGCCAAAATGGATCAGCTAATCGATCACTGCCGGCTCATGCCGGACAGCGATGGCCGGACCTACGGCCCCTTCGGCGAGCTCGGGGGCGGCCCCATCGAGCGCGGGCAGAGCGGCGACTTTCAGCCCACGGGCTACACTACCGAGCACCGGGGCCTGGCAGAGTTCATCCGCGACGTCGCGTATCCGACCGAGCGCCGGGTCATGGCCATGTCCGTAGGGGCGACGGGCGGCTTTCTGATTCCTGATCAGCTTCTTGGCCAGATCCTGCAGGCCCCGGCGGAGGACGCGGCAATCAGCCCCCGGGCGACGACGATCGCGCCGTTCGAAGGCGCCCCGGATGCGCCAACCCTCATTCCCACCCTCGATCAGAGCGGCGGCAAGGGAATCCTCGGGGGCATCGACATGACGTGGCTCGCCGAGGGAGCGGCAAAGCCGGAAGTGCAGCCGGAGCTCAAGCAGGTGCGCCTCGAGCCCCAGGAGATCGCCGGGCACGTCGTGTTGACCGACAAGCTTTTGAGAAATGGCGGCGCGGAGCTTGATATTTTTTTGCGCCGGACCCTCTCGAGCTCGCTGGTCGCGGCCCAGGAGGTCGCATTTCTCTCGGGCACCGGGATCGGACAACCGCTCGGGATCCTCAATTCCCCATGCCGGATCGAGGTCGCGCGGACGGCGCCGGGGGCGCTCGCGTACACCGATTTGGTCAACATGGTCGCGGTGTTCGGGCCAAACTGCTGGGCTCGCGGTTTTTGGCTGGTCGCTCAAAGCGCCTTGCCCGCCCTGCTGATGATGGCGGACCCGGGCGCCGGTGGAACGCTCGTGCTGCGACCGTCCGACACGGCGGTCGGCCGCCCCCCCAGCATCCTGGGCTTGCCCCTGGTCGTGAGCGGACGCAATCCGACCCTGGGAGCGACTGGTGATGTGATGCTGTTGGAGCCCTCCTACTACCTGCGGAAGCTTGGTTTCGGTCCGAGCATCGAGATCAGCTACGGCCCCAGGTTCGTTCAGAATTAATCAGTTTTGAAGATTTTCGCGAACGTGGACGGGCAGCCGTGGCTCACAACTCCGGTCCTGATGGAGAACGGAGTTGACCAAGTGTCGCCGTTCGTGATCCTGGCCGCGTAGAATCCGCCGGCGCACCGCCGTTGGCGGTGCCGGAGGGCTTTCAATTTCGGTCCGGGCCCGGGGTGTTGGAAAAACGCGCCCCGGGCCTCTTTGAAAGGATAGCACGTGGCCACTAAAAACATCGTCGGGCGCCTGGCCTACCTGATCACGGGCGACTCCAAGATGCTCGATACCTCGCTCAAGGGCTCCCAGGACCGCGTGGCGAAGTTCTCGAAGTTCGTAATGTCCGCCCTGGGCATCGGGGGCGCTGTCATCGCCGTTCGGAGCCTGATCCGAATAGGCAAGGACCTGATCGCCGCCTACGGCGTCCAGGAGCAGGCCGAGAACCGACTCGCCGCGGCCATCCGGGCCACCGGCGGCGACGTCGATGACCTGATGACGCAGTACAAGGACTTCGCCTCCGAAGTGCAGGCCGCCACGACCGTGGGCGACGAGCAGACCCTCGGGTTGATCCAGATCGGTGAGAGCCTGGGGATCGCCCGGGGCAAGATGGAGGAGGCAACCAAAGGGGCGATCGGGCTCTCAAAAGCCTTCGGTATCGACATGAACACGGCCATGCGCGGGATCGCCCTGGCCTACGAGGGCCAGTATACGCAACTGTCTCGCTACATCCCTGCCCTCCGCACTGCTGGAAGCGAGGCGGAGCGCCAGGCGGTGCTTCAGGAGGCCATGGCCAACGGTTTTGCGATCGCCCGGGCGGAAGCGGAGACGGGCACCGGGGCCATGCTCCAACTGCAGAACGCGATCGGAGACCTCAAGGAGCAGGGCGGGGCGGCGCTGGTGGACTTCCTCGCGCCGAGCATCCGGGGGCTGACGGAGTTTGTGACCCGCACCACGGCGGCCATCGCTGAATCTCGCCGACTCAAAAAGGTGGCCGAGGAGCTGGCCGAAGGGAAGCGGGTCGCGGCGGTCGACGAGATCGCACTTCTCGAGAGTCAGATTGCCGCCTTGGAGCTGCGGAGGAATAGGCGCGAAGAGGATACGGCCGCTCTCGATCGACAGATTGCAGGTTACCGAGTGCAGATCGGAACGCTGGCGGCGGTGGCGCGCTTGGAGGCCATCGGGGCGGAAGCGGAGAAGCAGGGCAACAAGGAAAAACAGGCCAGCGCCGAGCGGCAGGCGGAAGCGGAGAAGCGGTACGCCGCCGGCCTGGCGGCCATGACCGGCTACATCGAAGACAATCGGAGCGCGTACAGCAAGCTGGCCGCGCAGCTCGCCTATTTCGAGAGTTTCACTTGGGCCGAGGACCAGACCTACCAGCTAGGCCTCCAGGCGCAGGCCGTCAAGCTGCTCAAGGCGGAACTGGAGGCCCTGCGGGGAACCCAGGAGGACGGCTTCGCCGCGCATATCGAGGGGATCAACGCGCAGGTCGAACAGGAACGGGGGGCCATCGAGAACCTGAACAAGTTCCGGCTGGCCGAGCTGGCGCGCCAGGCGCAGGCCAACGCTGACGCCAAAGCGGAGGAACTGCAAGCCGAGAAAGACCAGGCCGCGGCCATCGAGCAGGTGCGGCAGCAGCTTGCCGACTTCATGGTCTCGATCTGGGGACAGCTGGACGCGGCCTTCCAGGCCAAGCTACGTGGAGAGCTCACGGCCCTGGACCTGCGCTACCGCACCGAGCTGGAGAACTTCGAGGGGACCGAGGAAGAAAAGAAGGCGCTGGAGGAGAAATACGAGCGGGAACGGGCGCAGCTGGAGTACGAGGCGGCGACGACCTCCTGGAAACTGCAATTGGTCGGCGCCATCGCAGCGGCCGCCCGGGCTGTGCTCAACGCCCTGGCAATGCAGCCGTTCATCCCTGTGGGGCTCGCGGCTGCGGTGCTGGCCGGGATCATGGGCGCTGTGCAGATCGCGGCCATCACCAACGCCAAGCCGGTGCCGGCTTTCGCCACGGGCGCCGATTTCGTCGTGCCCCCGGGCTACCCGGACGACAGCTACCCGATGCGCGTGGAGAGCGGGGAGCACGTGGTCGTGGAGCCCCGGGGCGGGGGGAGGGAGATCATCATCAACAACATGATGTACCTGGACGGACGGGAGCTGGCCCAGTGGACCACCCGGGCCATCGCGGACGCCCGGATCCTCGTGAACGCCAGGGCGATAATAAAATGAGCATCCAGAACGACGCCGATGTACTCCTGCAGTTCGTGGCCGGCGTCGGTCTCGCCACCAGGCACGGAACGGCTGAAGCAGCCGGCCGGGGCGCGGCCTTTCTCTACGCTCACGTGATGCGGAATCTGCCGGAGCTGGTACAACGGGCGGTGGAGGAGCTGGAGAAGGGGATGGAGCCGGAGTTTCTGCAGGCCCTCGAGGCGGTCGCCCGGGTCGGGGGGGCCCGGGCGCGGGAGGGCAAGAGCGCGGCGCTCGAAGTGGCAGAGCTCCTCTACGGGGGGGGTGCTGAGATACCACCTCCTCCCTGAAAGTCGCTTGGCGCCCCCGCCGGGTGCGAGATTTTGCTTGACTTCCGGCCGGGAGGTGCTATACTGGCAGGCCGGGGATAGGGTAGCTCCCGAAAAGTGGCTTCCTAGTGGCCACCTGCTCCGGCACCTCACACTAGGTTCGTGCACCAACTAGGAGGTGTAAAGATGAATCAGCACAGGCAGACCCTTATACCAGGAGGGCAAGTACGGCTCTCCAAACGGCCGGCGCCATCGGGCAAACGAGATGCCGGCGCGCTGTTGTTCTACGAATTGTACGGGCGGCTCACCGCGGATCAAGCGCGTATCGAGGCGACAATGTTAAAAGTCACCCGGGCCGTGGCCCAGCTGGTGCGCCGAGTCGACGTCCTGGAGGAGTGCACGAGACTGTACCGGGGCATCCTGGGCTTGGAACAACCCGTTGTCCGTTTCGGGTGCATCTCCTGCCGGCATGACTTCGACTTGCCTCTGGCGGAAGCTCAAGCGCTCAACTTCACTCCACTCTGCCCGGAGTGCCATAACTGGGCCTTGCCCTTCCCGAAGCAGGAATACTTCACGGCTCATCAGATCGCGGCCCTGGCGGGATTCCCGTATCGGACTGTGCTGAAAATGATTCACACCCGGGGGTTCGAGAAGGCCAGTAAAGAGCCTGGCGCGAAACACGGGAAGGCGCCGGCATACGATGAGACCACCGTACGAGAGCTCCTGATGACCTTGAAAGAAAGCCCGGCGCCATACAGAAGCAACCGCCTCCAGGCGGTTAGGAATCGCTGACTATTCGCCCGCTGTGACTTTCCGTCGTCACCGTCGGAAGGTGTACGCTGCCCATGCTGCCTCTCGTTGGGTCTTAGAAGTGGGGGGGGCTCCACTATTAGGTAGGTTCCGCCCATCTCGCCCGCCGACCTTACCAGGCAGCCCGGGGCAGCCGCAGCGAAAACCGACACGCTGTCGGATTTGAACGGACAAGGACACTCCGGCATTTTGGCGGGAGATCGCGCCGCCGTGGCGGGTCCGCAACTTCTGCG
>DATKZS010000236.1:0-30442 GCA_035527835.1 bacterium | reverse complement strand
CTATGACGGAGACACGGGCGGAGCGATGATGGAGGACATTGGCGATCAGTTGGCCTTGCTTGCGCTTGATTCCGACACTTTGGGACTGGGCCATACCGGGACGGGACGGGGCATGTTCTCGCTGGAGGCCGATGCGGGGATGGCCCTGGAGGTCCGGGTGCAGCTCTTGGACTATTACGGCGATACAGTGTCCGGCACTCCTTCCCTGGGCCTGATCGCGCCAGACGGGACTGAACTCAGTCCAAGCTCCGAGAGCTACGGCAGCGGTCTTCTCATCAGCGCGTTTGACGGCGACACCTCACTCCCCGCGACCGGCGCCTATACCCTTGTGGCCTCGGCAACGCCGGAGTCCTACTTCAGCATCTCGGTTTTCGATCACACTGACCTGATGGGCGGTGACGGCCTCTCCGTCGTTTCCGGCAATAACCAGGTCATAGACCCCCGGACCCAGAGCGAAACCGACCCCATGGTGGTCCAGGTCATGGCCGGAGCTACGGCGGTCGAGGAGGCTGGCATCCCCGTCGTGTTCGAGTCCGATGAAACCGTGCTGTTAACTGACGCCAACGGCCAGGCCTCCCTCACCGTGCCCGTGGCCGAGCCCGGAGAATATGTGACTCACCTGGCCCACCTCGCCGGCGTTGGCGCCGGTTACGTCCAGTTCTCCGCCTACAGCGAGGACGTGCAAGAGGTTGAAGGGGACTCGATTCAAGGCATATTTCATCTTGATTTCGGGGCCAATCCGGTTGACGGCGTGGCTGGAGGAACGATATCAATCCCGCTTAAGGCCCGCAATAATATCTATGGCCTTGCCCCCGACGGCTCCACGGTCATGGTCACCATTGCGGAAGATAATCCCGGCTACTTTGACGGCGGCCTCAAATACAAGTTATTCACCCTGAACGCCAGCGGGTCCACGGTGGTTACAATTAATGTCGGCGACTCCATTGATTGCGATGGTTGCCGCGCCGAAGCCGTCCAGAGAAAAACCGAGGACCCCTTCAAATCCATGGCCAATATCTATGAGCTTCGCGCCGTGGCCTATACTCCCGACGGCGATACGGTCAGCGACATCTTTGAAAAGGCCAGGGCCTTCGCCGGTGAGCCGGCCGCGCTATCTATAATTAATAAAGAAGCCCTCGTTGAATGTTATTATGGCTATGCCTTTATTGGATTGCCGGCTGGCAATTGGCTTTGCTGGACCCCTCAACCCGATTCGATTGTGGTGGTTGAAGATGTTTACGGCAACCCGGTTGCCAATCAAAAAGTCAATATATCCAGCAATTACTCAACCCTTAATGATTTAAATATTATTTACAGTAGCGGGATCATTCATCCGACCATTTATGATGATTCTTTAAACTGGCAATCCGATATTTCGTTGTCAACGGACACAAGTGGCTTTGTGTTCTTCATTTGGGTCATGTACGATATCCCTGAAGAGATCAACACGCTTGACGTAGTCGCGGATGGCTATCCATCGCTTGAGGACTCCTGCACCCTGACCGGCATGGATTTTACCGGGTGGTGGTCAACTGGCAGTGTCACAATTTTGCGGGGCGTTTTTAACGAAAGCAACCCGTGGAGAATGAGCGACACTACTCAAGGCCAAGAAGTCTGGCGTGTTATTCCATATCCTTATCCGGTGCGCCTGTTTAAAATGGTAAGCGTGAGTGAAGGCAATTCAATTTGGCTTAAAGCCGAGCCATTCTCGGATGAGCATTACAGCTTGAAGCTTAAAAACTATTATGGTACGGGAAGAGTGGCCGCGGATCCTTGGGATATTGGGTTGCCTGAAACCGGTTCATCCGTTACGGTCGCCTTCTCGTCAACAACCGATCAGGCGATGGCTTACTGGGCGCCGGGATATTCAGGCAACTATTCCAGATTATATTATCAATTATTTAAAGATGCGCAGATGATAATTAACACTTATTATTCATTCAATAAAAATGGGGATACCCTTATTTCGGCGCAAGTCATATCCAAGGACGGGTCTTCCCGCTCACTAGAAGATGGTGGAATAGCGCTGACCTCGGAGCAGGAAATAAAAGTATCCCTCCATAACACGCTCGATCTTGACTGGTGGCTCAAGGTCGAGAGCGAGCCGTTCGGCAATGGCGCGGACGCATTTGACTGGACGCAGATCCAGGATTATGAAACCAGCGGCTCTTACAAGTATTTCCTGGTTCCGGCGCAGACAGACCGCATTGTGGATTTGATATTCCGGGAGGACGCCAGCGGCGCCGACGTCAAATTGAGCGCCGTCTATTCCCGCACCCTCTGGACCGAGCGCAACGAACCATATGGCCCGCCCGATGAAGATAATGAAGACATTCCGTTTGAGGAGCTTGAGTTCCGGGTTGGGTCGGTGAAGATAAAGCAGATTGATGTGATGCGTGACGTATGGGCTTCCGGTGTACGAGAGATTGACCTTTACAACGGACTGGGCGCAAAGGACGTTCCTGATCCGGAATGGATCAGGCATGCCAGGGAAATAATGCCGACCCATGAGCACTATGGAGATTCTATTACCGCTCCCACCGCAGTCCTTAAAGGCGAGAAACTAAGCTTCAAGGTCGAGTATGAATGCTCCGGCCTTGATTCCTTTGACCTTGGCGCTGTCTGTGACGGCACCACGTCATCCAACTCCTGTCCTTATGGAGATGTGGCATCACAATCAATTAATTGTGGCATTCTAAGTCAACTTTATCCCTATGAAGTCCTGTACTCTGATACTTCGGTCAGTACAGTCATGGCCTCAATGAACCATTACAAATGGCAGGTTAGCGATATAGATTACGGCAATACCAGCTTGACTGGCAATACAATTGAAATTGAAGAAACGTATCATCGTATATATTCACTACATGAACACCCCTTGGATTATTCTTTGGATACTTTCATTGATTGGTTGGTGCCTCTTGAATTGTCTTTTTCCCTGCTTGACGCTTGCGATTCTGATTACAGCACTCCCGATGGCATCAGAGCCTGTATCACCAAGGGTGCATTTAATTCCTGGTGGATGGTCTCGGATTCATTGTATTTCAGTAAAAGCCCCAGACAACTGGATTATGGTGCTACCAAACTACCTACTGATACAGTCAAATATTCAGATTTCACGCGAGCACCATATTTATTCAGTTATTTCAGGTTTGATCTAACAAATTTTATCGTTGATTTAACTTACCCATCTCAATCGGCCATTGGTGCGGATTGCAAGGAATATAACTCAATAACTAATTTCATGCTTAAATCGATTGGAGTTGATATGAATTCAAGGCACTTTGACACTTACCATAGTGATGATTTTGTATTTAGCGGCGTCATTTCTCCTGATTCGATAGTAGATACGTCATTTGTTGAGCATTACGTTAATGAATATCCCGCGGGTAGTTACGACACAAGGTATGTCTATGACGCAATGCTTAAATATAAAGACGGAGAAGACTATTATTATTTTATCGGAAACTTTAGTGAAAGGCAGTACGCCGATATAATGGGTGTTAATGTTGAATCCATATGGCAAAACCTTCCTGTAATTTATGGTCGTGTTTATTAGAGGGGCACATCGCAATGAAAATAAAGAATAAGATCATTAAGAAGACGATAATAGTTACATTCTATGCAATCGGGCTATTATTTAGTATAATACTTATATTATTAATCTATTTGACAATCAATTGTATGCATTTCAAAAAGGATGTGGTAAATATAGAAGCTCAATTAAAAGCGATTAATATTAGTTATAGAAAAAGTGACTTTGGACTCGGTATAATTTGGAATTCGGCGTATTATAGCTTTCAGTTTGGAGATTACCAAATTAACCTTGACCTTGGAAATTATCCATTATTCACAAAATATCAGGATCTGTACGTGCCATTAGTGGACTGCGAAAGAGTATTTTACAAGTATAAAAAAAGAAAACGGCTAGCTGATATTAAGCTAGGTGATAAGAATTGCGCTTTTAAAATTGATGATGACGACCCTGAGCCCCGAAGCGTACAAATATATTTCGGAAGAGGAAATACGGCCATTAAATGTAAAATGTGGGGACCAAAAGGAGTAGATATAACCACCACGAAGGAATATGATGAAATGCTCAAGTTATTGACCCAAATAGATAATTCCATAAAGTAAAGGCCTATGCAAAGTGACAGGTTGATTGTTTGCAGTTCTGGTGATGACTCGGGAAGGCAATAAAATGCTTCGTATGTAGTGTACCCCCTGTTTTTGGACACTTCTCGCCGCTAATTTATCGTATTCTTGGCGAACCTCCTTCGGGGTTTTATAGCCCCGGAAATTGGGGAAATTGGGGACAGCCACCATTTAGATTCGTAACCTATTGATAATTAAAGTTATTATCAATACCATATTGCAAGTGCATGATGCTCTGATATTCATGAATTATATCAATAAGTTGCCATCCGAAAAGGTGGCTGTCCCCAATTCAGGCCCGTCATTTATGGCGGGTGTCGGGGGGGCGGCGGGGAGGAGGGAGGGCGTTTTAACGTCCTTTTCTTGTTTTGGCTTGAGCCGCCGGATAAATGCTTTTTTTACGAGAACCCGGTTGAAACGGGGTCGGAGCACAGGTTATCAACCTGTTCTACTACCCGCGCTAAAGCACGGGCCTGGCCCCAGACGAAAGGCCGGTAAACCGGCCTTAGGCTGTTTTCGCGCGCCGGCAAAAAATCGGAATGCCTCCCGGCGCCCTGGCCTTGGATTTTGAGCCGCCGGTTATTTTTTCCAGGTCCCCTTGCTTTCGGCCCGTTTTTTGAGGTTTTCCATCCATCCCTTGCTGCTCATCTTGGCGAACCAATCCTCGACGGCTTTGGGGATGCTTGAGCTGACGGCCAGGCGCAGCGAATAGTTCATGATGGTCTTCTTGCCGTCATCCGCGGGGTAGAGCGCATAATAGGAATCGGCCATTGTCAAATCGTTTTCCATGCCCTCGATCAGGTCATTCTTGATGAACAGGATGTCCGGGTGAAAGACGCGGTGGATGTTGAACTGAAATACCATGAACAGCACCGTGACCTCGTAATGAACGTCAACTTGGTCCTTGCCCCTGTTCATGACCTCGCTCACGTCCATCCCGGGGATCCATTCGCGGTCTTTTTCCGGCTCGCTCAGCACCTTCCAGACCTCCTCGGGAGGGACGGCGATGATGCGGTAGGTCCGGAGCCGATGGCATAAATTGCCCTTGGCGTCCTTGAATTCCTCCACCTTCATCACCAATTCGCCCTTTTCCAGGACGGCCCGGTCCTCCGGCGAAAGGTCGAGCGGCGGCTTTTCAACTCCGCGCAGGGGCGGCGGCGCCAGGATGCAAAGCGCCAGCGCGATCATTATCCGCCAGAAGAATTTCAAGACAGGATTAACAGGATCAACCGGATTTTCAGAATACGGCTCCTGTTTTTTCATCCGGTAAATCCTGTTAATCCTGTCTGATAAAATCTTCATGATTTCAAGGCGCCGCCTCGCGGCATGAATGGCCGTTTGGAAAATAAAAAGTCCGCGGAGTCAAGCTGCCTGATCCTTGCGCCCGATCAGCCGGGGGTAATCGCGGGTGAAGGTCATGCTGAAGCAGTAGTAGCAATAGAGCCCTAACGTGGGCGGGTCCACGCCCATTCGGGGGAACCCCAGGTCCTTATAAAAATCGTATTGGTCCAACAACTCATGGAGACCAAGCCCCAGACGAAGATACCACTCGGTGGATGGAGGATCGCCGGGATTGAAACCGCCCGCGATCGGCACCGCGGTCCAGACCGTAAACCAGGGGAGAATCCCCCGCTCGATTAAGTACTCGAATCCCTCGAGGTATGACTTGAGCGCCTGCTCCTGCGAAAGGAATCCAGGCCGGGGCGCACACTCGAACCCGCCCACGAAACCGGTGCCCACTCTGCCGCGGCCGAAGATGGCGACGGCCTTTTCCAGCCGCTTGATCCATTCGGCCCGGCCAATGGCCTTGGTCTTGCCGGGTAACAGCTCGGGCCAGAGACTCTCGTTCCAGACCTCGATATTATATATGATCGTGGTGGCGCCGAGCGCTTTCAGGTCCTTCATGTCTTCCTCATCGAAGGCCTGCGAAAAGATCTGGATCTCCTCGGGCGGGGCGATGCGCTTGAGGATGGCCTCCAGGCATTTCTTGTAATGGACGGCCTCTTTCTTGAGGTCGTAGAGGGCGCCGCCGCAGAGTTTCAGGTCCTTGAGGTTTATGTCCTGACAGGCATACTCGACGGCCTGGGCGATCATCTCAGGATCCGGGACCGGTTTCATCAGGTTGGCCTTCACTCCCGCGTCCATGGCAAAGGCCAGGATGCAGTATTTGCAGGCCTCGCCGTTTTTATAGTAGGCGCAAAATTCCAGGGGATTTACCATGAGGCAGTAAGGGCCCCGCTGCAGCAGCAGGGCCGCGCATTGCTCTCCGTCATCGGTTTGCTTGTCGGTGTAGGACGCCCGTTTGGCGAACCAGATCTCTCCGAAATTCTGGCCGCCGCCATCAAGGTATAATTTTCCGTCCTGCTTCTTGATTTCATAGGGGCTGGTCGGGTCAATCTTGATGTCAACCGAAACATTAGTCCCTTTGAAATGGAACATGCTGGGAGTGGGCTTTTTCTGGCCCGCCAAGCCCTGCAGCTTGGTTGAGATCCCGGTGATGCTGGCGTAATCGCCGGCATCTATCAGGTCCTGTGTTTCCCTGATGCCCCGCCGCAGCATGTCGGCATGGAGGATTATCTCCCTGGGGGTGTCGGAAAAGTCATGGAGAAGCTTTTCAAGATATTTCATGGCAGAGCCTCCTTATGCTCGGTGGTCCCTGAACCACTCTTCTCTAAAATAGCCGCTAAGAAAAACGCCAAGGCGCAAAGACCGTCAAGGATCGCCAATCAAAACCTGGTGTTTCTTCGCGCCGGGACTTAAAGAAGCTCCATGGCTTTGGCCCCGACCTGCTTGGCGAACCGGCCGGCGGGAGCGCCAAGAAAAAATCTTTTGCCAGGAGCCGGCCTTGGTTTGATTTAAAATCATGATTCTTGGCGTTCTTGGCGCCTTGGCGGTTTTCCGGTCTATTCATTTTGGACAGCACCATCACTTAACCTACTTGAGCAAGGTGGCCAGCACCTTGGCCCAGACCGCGGGATTATGGAGGGACGTGTAAACCGGCGGGACTTTCTTGTCCACATTGAAGAGCGAATACACGGCCATCTGGGCGCATCTGACCGATGACTCGACCAGCATGACGCACTCGTCGCTCTCCACGAACTGCCCCATGAAGGCCAGGTTGGTGGAGCCATCGGGCACCACCGGTGGCCGGTCGCTTCTTTTCCGGGGCAGGAAGTGGCTCATTTCGTAGGGCATCATGCTGGGGATGCAGGTCGAGGTCTCGAGGATGTGGGGCAGCTCTTTTTCGAACCCGAAGTGGTGGCAGACCTCGGTCAACAGGTCGCGGCCACTGCATTCGGTCATCTCGATGTTCACGTAGTTTCCCGGCTGGTCCGGGATGAGCCCGCATCCGGCCCAAAGATACAGGTCCTCGGGCTGGCCGAGAAAGTGCGGGTGGTGCGGCACGAGGACTGACATGTGCCAGTTGGAGTCCCGGAAGGTGACCATGTCCGCCTGGCCCGGCTTGTTGCCGGTGAATTGCTCGTAGAGTTTGAGGAACGTCGGGTCCCGGCTGTTGACAATAAAGGTTATCCATTTTGATTGATCTATGTGGCTGTTGAAAGCGGACGGGTCTCCCAGGCCCGGCCGCTTTTGGGCGAGGTTTTCCCACAGGGTCCAGGACCCGTCCAGCTTCCTGGTTTCCAGGGCCGGGGGCTCGGTCATGGAGCCGCGCCGCGAGTCCGCGGTCATCGAGCCGTTGGTGATGAACACGAAGTCGCCCTCGTCAAGGGCGATCTCCTTGTCCTCTCCGTTCCGGACGTAGTGGATCCGTTCCACGGTCAGCTCATCCGGGGACGGCTTGAAATCCAGGTCCGTGACCTTGCAGCCCATCTCGAAGCTGACGCCCCGATCGCCGAGCCATTTCTGCATCGGCCGGACCATGCAGTCGTAATTGTGGTACGGGGTCACAACCTCTGCCTGGCCCGAGGCCATGCGGTGGAAACCATGCATGAAGCGCCGCATGTAGCGCTTCATTTCCACGAGGTCGTTCCAGTACTCGATCGCGAACATCGAGTTGAATACCTTCCAGAAATTGGTCTCGAAGAACGGGGGCTCGAACCAGGAGTCAATCCGGCGGTTTTCGATCCGGCTCTCGGGAATGAAGAGGAGCTGGAGAAACTTGAGCCGCTGCCCCCAGGTCAGGCCCATGGTGGCCACGTGGTCCACGTTCCGGTCCTTGTCAATCAGCCGGGACCGCGCGTTCTTCTTGTGCGTCCGGTTATATTCAAAGATCTCGTCCTTCACCGACACATCCGGGTCGGTCAGCGAAGGAACGGCGGACAGGACGTCCCACATGCACTGGTAGGCCTCGATATTGAATTTCCAATCCGCGCGGCTGACGTAATATTTGTCGGGCGTGAGGCCGCCTTCCAGCGCCCCGCCCAGCACGTCCAGCACCTCGAAGATATGGACGTTCTTTCCCGCCAGGCCGCCGTCCCGGATGGCGAAGACGGCGGCCGAAAGCCCGGCCATCCCTCCGCCCACCACGTAAAGTTGCGACTTGCCCGTCACGGCCGGGCGTTTGTTCCCGATTCCTTTCGCGCTCATTTTCATTATCCCCCTTTTTGAGCGGCGCAGCCCTTGGCTGCCGTTCCAGTTTTATCAGTAATACTGCAGCACCCGGTTATACGCGAGCCAAACGCCCAGGATCACCACGGGAATCAACAGAATATATATGACTGCCGCGGTAAGGTGAATCTTTTGGGTCTCCCTTTCGAGAACGTCTTCCGAAGCCCGGCCCTCCCGAAGCCGGCTGCGGCGAATCACCCTCAGGATGCAGGTAAGGCCCAGCATAAAAGCGATGGAAGCAAACGATATTTTTACGAGATGATATGTTGTGATTGCGTTGACCTGTGTCGCCATGGCGATTCCCGTGGCGACTACGCCCAGGGCGATGGGCCCCTCGAGTAATAAGTCTATCCATAAATGAAATCGAATGGCGCCGTGATGAAGGTCCCGGTGCCAAAGAGGAAGCAGTTCCATCACGGTTTCAGTGGCGATGACGCCGATCAGCGCCGACACGAACGCGAGATGAAGCACGGCCACGATATTCACCGCCGGTATTGGTCCCATGACTAATCCTCTTGTTTTTGTTTGAAATCATGCGGGACCCGCCTTTT
This sequence comes from bacterium, assembly GCA_035527835.1. Taxonomy (GTDB): domain Bacteria; phylum RBG-13-61-14; class RBG-13-61-14; order RBG-13-61-14; family DATKZS01; genus DATKZS01. The sequence goes on along the minus strand of DATKZS010000236.1, from coordinate 21,167 downwards.
AAGACTTCCGGCCCCCCCCCCAGACCTTTTATTCCTCCAATAACCCGCTCCCGTGACCGCCTCAGCAAAGATTTCGATCGCCTCCATTGCCGGGACTGAGTCCCGCGACATGAAGGGCAAGCGATGATAATAAATCTTTGAGTTGCTGCCGGAAAGCCGGAGAGAATGACAAAGGGTCTTCTCCAAAGATTGCTTTGACCGAATCTTTCTCCTGAAAAAAAATTCTCAAGGCCCCTTGGAGGCTGAACAACACCAGCGCCGGGGCAAAGTTGGTGGCAAATCCCTTGATCCTGTTTTTCTTGACGAAGCCCAGGCCGATGTTGAGGATCGGGAGAAAAAGCTCCTCGCCGATCTCGGCGTTGATCCCTTCCAGGGTGCGGTGCTGGAGCAGGCGGGCATAGTTGGGATTATCCGCGAAGATATCAACCAGCTTGCCCACGATATTTCTTATGCCGCCCTCCAAATCACCGGCGGGGAGATCCAGCAGGCCTTGGGTCAGCTCCGTGATCCGCGTCATCACGTGGTAGATGACCGCGTAACACAACTCGTCCTTCGAGCCCCAGTAATAATGGATGGTGGCGATGTTGACACCCGCCCGCCCGGCGATCTCCCGGGTGGTCGCCGCCTTGAATCCCCGCTCGGCGAAGATGTCTTCCGCGGCCCGGAGGATCCGGCCGGGAGGCGATGCCGGATCACTAAGCGCCGTCTCCAGCCTCTTCAAGGGCACATGGTCAATCATGAGAGGATTTTTTTTCAACCCCGACTCCGATTAATTCCAACGTTCAGCGGATTTTAAATCAGATGATTTAATCAAAAGATTAAATCATCTGATTGGAAATGTCAAGAAAAAAATGCCGCAATCGGAGAATTTTTATAATGCATGGTAATCGTTGGAGTTTTTGAGAATGTTTGGGAAATAATGTGGGAGGCCGGCTCCGCCGGGCGACCACGCGCCTGGAAAAGTGGAAGAGTCGCCAGCCGGAGGCTTCCTCCCACCCTGAGAGGCATTTTCATGAGCCTCTTGCAAAATGTAGCGCCGCCATCTTGGCGGCAAAAACAGGCACCAGTAATATTAGGGGGTTACGTTGCCGGCAAGATGCCGGCGCTACCCCCCGGAATCTTTTTGCAAGAGGCTCTCATGATTCCAGGGCGTCGCCAAGCGGCATGAGCAACTGCTCAGAAAATAATTGGTGGCGGGGACACTCTTGTCCCCGGCCTTGGGGCCGACAAGAGTGTCGGGACCACTATTCGCATGATCTCAGGCCCCGGCTTCGCGCCGTTTTTTACTCATCCTTTCAGGCCGTGCTAGAATCGGGGGGTCGGATCAGCGGGCGGCGAAAAAATGAATGAGGGAGGGAAGCCATGATGAGGAGCATGATGGTATTGGCGGCGGCGATGCTTTGCCTGGGCGCGGCAACGGCGCGGGCCCAGGACTTGTGCGGGGAGCCGGTGGCCACGGAGTCGGGGCTGGTGCGGGGCGCGGCGGAGGCGGACAGCGCGACGTGCGTCTGGCGCGGCATCCCCTTTGCGGCGGCGCCGGTGGGCGAGCTGCGCTGGCGCTCGCCAAGGCCGCACCCGGCGTGGTCCGGCGTGCGCGGTGCCACCAAATGGGGCGCGCGCTGCATGCAAAAGGGGATCATGGAGTTGGTGAACGCGGACCCGTCCAAGCGCATGTCGGAGGACTGCCTGTTCCTGAACGTCTGGCGTCCGGCCAAGTCGGGCAGCTTCCCGGTCATGGTCTGGATCCACGGCGGCGGCTACGTCGGCGGGACCGGCAACTCCGAGTTCTACTGGGGAGACCGCCTGGCCGAGACCGGCGACGTGGTGGTGGTGACCTTCAACTACCGGCTCGACCTGTTCGGGTTTTTCGCGCTGCCGGCGCTCAAGGATGAGGACCCTAACGGCGCCGCCGGCGGACAGGGCAGCCTCGACCAGGTCGCGGCCATCAAGTGGGTCCATGACAACATCCGGAACTTCGGCGGCGACCCGGACAACGTCACCATCTTCGGCGAGTCGGCCGGCGGCGCCAGCATCTGCACCATGGTGGCCACGCCGCTCACCAGGGGCCTGTTCCATCGCGCCATCATGGAGAGCGGGGGCTGCGACGACGGCCCGCCGCTGGAAAAGGGCTACGCATCCGCGCAAGCGGGCGCGCAAAAGGTCGGCTGCGACCCTGCTGACCTGGCCTGCTTGAGGCGGATACCGGCCAAGGTCCTGCTGGACCAGGCGGCCGCGGACATGATGGACGGCATGAGCCGGCCCTGTGCCGACGGCTGGCTGCTCCAGGACACGGCGCTCAACATGATCCGGTCCGGCGATTACAGCCGGGTGCCGTTCATGGCCGGGTACAACCACGACGAGGGCGCGGCGCTCTTGAAGCTGGTCCGGTCGTTCGACCGCGTCAAGCCGGCTCAATACGAGGAGCGGCTCGTGCAGATGGGGCTCAGCCCGGAAGACGCCGCCGAGCTGGCCCGGCTCTATCCGTTAGCTGAGTTCGACAACCGGCCGGTCCTGGCCTATGGCCGGATGTTCGGGCTCGACACCTTCTTTGGCTGCGGCACCTATGACGGCCTGATGGAGACCACGGCGCGCCAGTCCAACGTGTACTTCTACCGCTTTGACTACGCCGACTTCAGGTTCACCAGGTACGCGGGCGTGGCCCATGCCATGGAGATGCCCTACGTCTTCAACAGCACCGACCGGGCGCCGGTGTCGCCGCTGTATAGCAAGCAGCAGCGGGAGCGGGCAAAGGAGATGGTGAGAGTGGTGCAGGGTTACTGGCTGAATTTCGCCCGCACCGGCGACCCCAACGGCCCGGGCCTGCCCGAGTGGCCGGCGTTCACCACCGATGACCAGCGGGTGCAGGCGCTGGACAAGGTCACGCGGCCCGAACCGATCACGCCTCTCCCGGAGCGCTGCGCGTTCTGGAGCGAACTGGAAAAGAAGGGGAAAATGCCCGGGTTGGGGGACGTATTGAAATAACAGAGGGGCGGTGGTGTCCCGCCCCTGGTTGGTCGCGATAAAGAGAATCGCGAAAGGCCATGTTCTTTGGCTGACCTGTTCCGCTGCCCTCTCTGATAAATATAGTACTCTAAATTTTTTTAATTTGCAAACAGTGCTGTCCAAAATAAACGGACCGGAGAACCGCCAAGACGCCAAGAGCGCCAAGGATTATTTTTCAACACGATTTTAAGAGGGCTTGGTCGCGAATGTTTCTTGCTTGGCGCTCCCGTCGGCCGGTCCGCCAAGCCGGTTGGGGCCAACGCTCCGGAGCTGTTTTTTTGGGGGCTGCAAAGAAACATCATTATTTACTTGGCGATCCTTGGCGCTCTTGGCGTCTTGGCGGTTTTCTTACGGCCTATTTTGGACAAGAGAGATTTGCAAGCAAAAAAATAAAGGGGAAGTCCAGGTCCGCGGGGGTAAACTGATGAGCAGAGTAAAAAAGGCGGCGGCCGTTGTGCTGGTGGGTCTTTCGGTTTCCGCGGCCGGACTGGCCGGGGTCTGGGCCGAGAAGGGCGTGAGGGGGCCCGCGCCGGGGCTCACGGTCTCGGGCGGCGGCGCGCGGGCACAGGATTGGACGCGCGGGTTCGGGGCCATGTACGAGGAACTGCTCGCGAACCTCATCATGCCCAACAAATTTTTCTCCACGCGCCACGCGCAGCCCGGCCCGGCCTGGCCCGACGACGTTTACCTGTGGGACACGGCGTTCGTGGCCGAGGTCTGGCGGCTGTGGGACGTGGACACGGCCCAGGAGATCACGCGCGCGGTGCTGGACCACGCCAAGCGCGGCCGGCTCCAGCATGCGGTGGGCGCGGATGAGTATTACCAGGACACGCAGCCGCCGGTCATGGCCTGGGCCGTGCGGCGGCTGTATCTGGCGGGCCATGACCGCGCCTATCTCGCCTACGCTTACCCCATCCTCAAGGACTACAACCGCTGGCTCTACGATAACCGCAGGCTCTCCGGCGGACTCTTCTTCTGGGTCCATCCCTACGAGTCGGGCATGGACAACTCGCCGCGCTTCGCCAACCAAAACGTCAGCCGCACCGCCGACATGAAGAACCTGGCCGCCATTGACCTCTCATCCTACATGGCCCTGCAGAACGCTGCCCTCGCCGCCATGGCGCGGGAGCTTGCGATGCCCCGGGACGAGGAGCTTTTCACGGCGCGGGCGGAGGAGCTGAAAAAGCTCATTAACGATAATTTATGGGACGAGGCGGACGGCCTGTATTACGACCGCGACGTAAAGGCCGGCAAGCTGATCCGGGTTAAGAGCGTGGCCTCGCTCCTGCCGCTGTTCTGCGCGGTGCCGGACGCGGCGCGGGCGAAGAGGTTGCGCGGCCATATCATGGACCCGGCCGAGTTCAACACGCCCCTGCCGCTGCCGTCGGTCGCGCGCAACGACCCGGCGTTCGGCAAGGACATGTGGCGCGGACCGGTCTGGATCAATACCGCGTACATGATCGTGCTCGGACTGGAAGAGTACGGCTATCGCGACGAGGCCGCGGACATCGCTTTCCGCATCGTGGACAACGTGTATCGCAATTACCGGCTCACCGGCGAGTTTTACGAGTACTACGACCCGGACCATGACGGCGTCTCGGAGCTGGGCCGCAAGAACAGCCTCTACAAAATCCTCACCCACAACGACAAGCCCAAGCCCCACTTCGTGGGCTGGGACGGGCTCGTCAATAACCTCGTGATCGAGCGCCTCATGGGCTGCCCCGCCGGCGGCGGGCCGTGCGCGCCCAACTTCCCGCCCGCGGCCGGGGCCATGGCGTTCGAGCTCGGGTTGCCGGGCCGGACGGAAAAAATCCGCCTCGAGATCCGCTAGGGCGGCGCTTGGCCGCTCCGGATTTAAATTGTCAATTGACAACTTTAAACTAACCGGCTACCATGGATATTAATTGGATCGGACCGGGAGGACTCTAAGATGGCCAAGGAATACATGTCGGTGCGGGAGCTGGCGGCCGAGGCCGGGGTGAGCGTGCAGGCGGTGTACAAGTGGATCGAGAAGGGGGAGTTGAAGGCGGAGGTGGCGCAACTCTCGAAGTTTGAGAAGAGGTATCACATCACCCGCAACGCCGCCGAGCGTTTCCTGCGCTCGCAGCATCGTTTGTTAAAGAAGAGCGGGCTGGTTGGAGCTAAACGCCACGAGCGGCCCGGGCCCGCGGCTAAACGGGCCAAGTTGCCCCTGACCCCCAAGACCCTTTTGGAATCAGGGCTGGTGGGGTTATGGAAGGACCGCGACGACATCGGCGACAGCATCGAATTCGCGCGGAAACTCCGGAAGCGGGCCTCGACCCGCCATCACGATTGATCCATGCGTTTTCTCGACAGTGACGTTATGGTTGACCTCCTCAGGCGGCACCCGCCGGCCGTGGCCTGGATGCAGTCACTGCCCGCGGATGAGCCGCTGGGACTCCCCGGGTTCGTGGCCCTGGAGCTGATTGCCGGCTGCCGGAACAAAGCCGAGCTTCATGAGCTGCGGCGCTTGCTGGAGCGCCATGAAATTTACTGGCCGCGGGAAGACGATCTGGACCGCGCGCTCGAAGATTATTCCGCCATCCGTCTGATGCATCAGCTTGACATCCTGGACTTGCTCATCGGCGAATGCGCCATCGGCCACGGCGCCATCCTCTGCACCTTCAACCAGAGGCACTTCCGGGCCGTGCCCCGCTTGAAAACGGAAAAGCCTTATGAAAGGGAGTGAGCGCATGAGAAGGACGATGATTGTTAATGGCGCGCGCGCCGCGGTATTGGCGCTGGTGATTTTCGCGGCCGGTCGGGGCGATGCGGGCGGCGCCGAAATCAAGGCGGCCAAGGGCGTGGCCGCGCCGTCGCCGTCGCTTTCCGTGTCCGGCGCCGGGTTCGGCCCGTATTGGGAAAAGGGCTTCGAGGCGGTTTACCGGACGCTGCTCGGCAATCTGCACGGCCCGAACTCGTTCTTCGACACGCGGTTCGCGTACCCGTCGCCGATCTTCCGGGGGGTGTACTTGTGGGACTCGGCGTTCATCGCGCAGGTGTGGAAGCCGTGGGACGCGAGGACGGCCGAGGACGTGAACTGGGCGGTGCTCTCGCACGCCAGGGACGGCCGGCTCCAGCACTACACCAGCGAATACGGCAAGAGCGACTACACGCAGCCGCCGGTGATGGCCTGGTCGGGGTGGGAGAACTTTTTATGGAGCGGGGACCGGGATTACCTGGCCCGCGCCTACCCCGTCTTAAAGGACTACAACCGTTGGCTCTACGAGAACCGGCGCCTGCCCTGCGGCCTCTTTTTCTGGCTTCACTCCTACGAGTCCGGCATTGACAACTCGCCGCGGTTCGGATCGGCCGACGAGTCATACATGGTGGACATGAAAAATCTGGCCGCGATTGACCTCAACTCCTATATGGTCCGGCAGAACGATTCGCTGGCGCTGATGGCCCGCGAGCTCGGCCGGGCGGACGAGGCCGGGCGCTTCGAGCAGCAGGCCGGAGAGCTGCGAAGCCTCATTAATGACATGCTGTGGGACCCGGAGACCGGGTACTACTATGACCGCGACATGAGCTCGGATGAGCTCATCAAGATCCGCACCATCGCCTCCCTGTTCCCTTTGTTCGCGGGCGTGCCGGACCAGGAACGCGCGGCCATCGTGCGCGGCCACGTCATGGACCCGGCCGAGTTCAACACGCCCATGCCGCTCGGCTCGGTCGCGCGCGATGACCCGGCGTTCATGAAGGACTGCTGGCGCGGGCCCATGTGGCTGAACACCGCTTACATGGTGGTCGTTGGCCTGGAGCGCTATGAGTATAACGACGACGCGGCGCTGCTTTCCTGGAAGCTGGTTGACGGCATCTACCAGACCTACGCCAACACCGGCAAGCTGGTCGAGTTCTACGACCCCGACCGCTTCGACTTCAAGGAGCTCAGCCGCAAGAAGGGCAACCTGTACAAGCAGCTCACGCTGGGCGGCAAGCCGCGCGCGCACTTCGTGGGCTGGACCGGGCTCGCCGACACCCTGGTGATCGAGCACCTGATCGGCTTCCACCAGGACCGAGGCCATCGCCGGCTCGCGCCCAACTTCCCGGCGGCCGCAACGGGCGCCGTATTCCGGCTCGATCTCCCCGGCGACGGCGTCGAGATCGAGCTCAAGGTATTGGGCGAGGGCCGGACCCAGGGCATGGTCAAGGCAGGCGGCACCTCCCATGATTTCAACCTGGAGAGGGGGGAGCGCATCGAGTTTTAAGGACGGCGGTGGTCCGCGCCGGGTTCAGTTGGCCGTCCAGTGGCGGCGGGTGCTGGTCCAGTGGGAGACGGTGTCGCGGATGAAGGGTTCGAGTCCGGGCGTGAGAAAGAAGGCTGGTCGGAGGAGGTTGTCGGAGGCGGAGATGATTTTTCCCTGGCGGGACTGTTCGGCGAGGCGGGTCGCGGGATAGATGCGGATGCCGATGGTGATCTTGAGGAAACTGAGCGGCAGCGAATCCGCGAAGGCGAGACTTTCGAGTACGGTATCGCGGGTCTCGCCCGGCCCTCCCAGGAGCAGGAACCCCAGGCAGCGGATGCCGTGCTGGTGGAGCAGCGCGCAGGTCTCGCGCGCGTCGTCAGGGCTGAAGCGCTTGTTCATGGCGCGCAGGATGGGGGCCGAGCCGCTCTCGAAGCCGACGCTCACTTCCGCGCACCCGGCCGCCGCCATGGCCGCGGCCAGTTCCTCGTCCAGCTTGCCCGGGTAGAGAATGCAGCGCCATTTGGCGGCGAGGCCGGCGCGCGACATGCCGCGGCACAGCTCCAGGGCATAGGAGGCCGGCAGGTTGAAGGTGTTGTCCACGAAGTGGAAGCTGGAGATGCCGCGGTCGCGGAGCCCTTTAAGCCATGATATAACGGCGGCCGGCGAGCGCTTGCGGATCATGCGGCCCTCGATGGCGCTGGTCGAGCAATAGCTGCACTCGAGCGGGCAGCCGCGGCGGGTCTGGACCGGGAACCAGAAATCATCGCCCGGCGGCCCCGCCGGGATGAGGTCCGGTCCCGGCAGCGGCGCGGCGTCCAGATCGGCCAGGAATGACCTCTCGCCTTGCCGGCCCCGGCCGCGCAGGTAAAGGCCCGGCACATCTTCCACGCTCCGTCCGAGAGCGAGCCGGCCAAGGAGCGTAACGAACGCGGCCTCCCCCTCACCCTGGATCCCCATGTCCGCGCCGGTGTAATCGAGCGCGCTTTGCGGGAAGATGCTGTAGCCGGCTCCGCCCAGGACCACCGGCGCCCGGGAAAGCTCGCGGCAGCGGGCCACCACCTCCCTGTCTTCGTCAATCAGGATCCGGCCGCCGCGCATGTTCTGGTCGTCAATGTTGCGCAGCGATACGCCGATCACCTCCGGCGAAAATTCCGCGATGGCCCGGTCAAGGAGCGCGAGGGGGTCGTCAGCGGCCATCAGGTCGAGCAGGCGCACCTCATGGCCGGCGCTTTTCGCGGCCTGGGCCACGCCCATCATGCCTAGCGGCAGGGTGCGCATGTTGATCTCCGCGCGGTTGGCCGAAACCATGAGGACCCTCATTATTTGGCGCTCCTCAAGCTTTAAGTCCGTGGTGTTTTTGCCAGTACTCGTACTCGTAGGGCCACTCGTCCTTACGCCAGAGCATGAGCGAGCGCATGCGCTCCTTGAAGGCCGCGGCCTGGCGCTCGAAGGCAGGGGCGGTCTCGTGGTTTGACCAGGCCTCCACCAGTCTCTTGCCCAGAGCCAGGGCCTGGTCCCGGATTTCGGCGGGGAACTCGGTCCCATTGATCTGGCCCATGGTGGCCCACACCGCGCCCACGGGAATTGCGCCGGTGGTGGCGAGGAAATGGTTGAGGTATTGGGCGATGGGCTCCTCGTCTCCGCCGCCGGAGGTCACCACGGCGGCGCCGTACTTGCCGGTGAAGGCCTGGCAATGGACCAGGCCGCAGCAGCGGTCCAGAAAGGCCTTGAGCTGAGCGCTCACGTGGAAGATATAGTTCGGGCTCGCCAGCACCAGCCCGTCCGCGGCGAGCGCCAGGTCCTTGATGGCGTTGAACCCGTCCTTCTGCGGGCAGAGGCCCTTCTTATGGCAGGTATGGCAGGCCTGGCACGGCCTGACCTCCCGACCGCGGATGGCCACGACCTCGGTCTCGGCCCCGTCGCGCCGCGCGCCCGCCATGACGAGGTCAAGCAGGGCCGCCGTATTGCCGCGCATGCCTTTCGGGCTGCCCACGATGCCCAGTATTTTCATGCCGCCCCCCTTTGACCGTCTCTGTTACTTACAACTGGTTTCATAACCCGCGCCATCATCCCGGACTGGAAGATTAGAAACAAGGATGTCAAGGATTTCAAGGATAAATCCGGGGATTTTTCTTATCCTGATTATCCTTAATATCCTTGTTTCTTCTTCTTGAAAGGGTTATGAAACCAACTCTACTAAAGTAGCACCATTCGTGGAACGAGTGGGGGCATGAAATTTTTTCGCTTAGCCTCCCAAGCTCCCGGGATTTCAGATGCCCGGGATGAGGCCGGAGAGGATGCCTTTATAGGAAAAGTTGTCGGTGGAGGGGACATTGGCGGAGAGCAGGGGGTTTTTCTGGCGGTAGGCGTCGGAGAGCTTGAGGGGTCCGGAGACGTCGAGGATGGACTGTCCCAGGGGGTTTTTCAGGGTGATGGCGCCGGTGAGGCTCAAGGGGATGTCCTCGCCCTGGAGCTTGAGTGGGTTTAGTTTGAGGGTCCCGTTTTGGATGTCGGCGATCAAGGTGCCCTTGTCCATGGTGACGCCGGGCACGGCGAGTCCGACCCATTCGAAGTCGGAGAGCCTGGGCTTGTCTATGTCCACGGAGATTTTTCCGTTCCAGGTCTCGGGCCGGGCCTGGTCCGTGAGCTCCAGCGAGATCTCGGCGTTGGCCTTGCCCGTTAGCTTCATGTTCTTGTAGTAGAAGGATGGGATGGTGATCTTGTCGAGGGCGAGGTCCTGGACCGAGGTCTTGAGCTTCATGGTCTTCCCGCCCATGTCGTAGTTGCCGGTGATTTTTCCGGAGCCGATCCGGACATCGTAGGATACGGAGGTGGGCGGGACCTTGCGGGCGCGCATGGCGGAGATGGCGCCGGGGATGGAGAAGAGGCTCACGGAGAATTGGAGCCGGTCAATTTTCATGGGTTCCGGGTTTTTGTCGGGGTCGGGCTCGGCCAAAGATATGGAGACGTCCTTGAGGTCGAGGCCGGTGAGGCGGTACAGCGAGATGTCGCCGACCTCGATCCGGTACTTGGCTTTTTGCGCGGCCTGTTCCAGCGCGGGCTTGAGCACGTTGGCGTCGAAGGTGAAATAAAGGGTGAGGCAGAACACCGCGGCGAACAGCGCGAGGTATCCGGCGGCCTGGGCGGCGATTCTTTTCCAGTTGCTCATGGGGCCGCCGCTGCTTCAGGCTGTTTCTTGGAGTAGACCGAGACGCGGAGGGTGACATCGAGGGTCCGGTCGTCGGAGAACCTTCTTTTCACGGAGAGGGTCGAGACCCTGAGGAATGCGGGCTGCTCCGCGATTTTTTTGAGGACCTCGACCAGGTCGTCGAGGGAGATTTGCTTGAGGTCCATGTCCACGTAGGACTCGGCATGGTAGTTGCCCCCGCCTCCGCTGCGCTGGGAGAGGTTGCGGACCTTGTCGCGGAGCGCCAGGGTGTCCACGATGCCGCTCATGGCGCCGTAGAGGTCAAAGCCGTCGGGGGTCTTGGCCAGGTCCTGCTCGACCTTGGTGACCGTGCCGGCCAGGGCCTGGTACTGCTTCAGGTCGGCCATGAAGGAGTCGCGGGTGCGGCTGATCTTCTTGAGGTCCTCCACCTGGCCGCCGGAAGGGCCGGCGAAGCGGTTATAGAAGAAGATGAAGAACACGAAGAGGATGACCGCCCCGGCGATGAGCAGCTTTTTTTCGCGCGGCTTAAGTTCCTTGAGGCTCATTTGCCGGCGTCCTTTTTCAGGTCAATGGAGATTTTGAAGCGCACCCTCTGGTCCTGGGTCTGGCTGCCGCCCTCCAGGTCCACCTTGGGGAAGATGGGGACCTGCTGCAGGCGCTTGGTGATCTCGTTGGGGTCCTCGAGCTTGTCCGCGTCGCCGGCCAGGGAGATGCGGCCGCTTCTGTAATCGAAGCTGGTGAGGGTGACGGTGATGGTGTCGGGGATGGCGGCGGAGACCTGGGCCAGGCAGTCGAGGGCGGAGGGGGAGGCCAGCTCCTCGAACTCCGGCTGCTTGGCTTTGGCGTCGTCGAGCATCATCTTGAGCTGGCGCGCGGGGTCCTGGACCGGGACGTTGGGGAAGTACTGCTTGAAGACCTGCTCCATCTGTTTTTTCACCGCGACGGCGCGCTGTTTGTCGGAGGACCCGGTGACCGACACGCGCAGGCCGATGGTGAGGATGAGGATGGCGGCCAGAACCGCGGGCAGGACCATTTTGCGCATCATGGCCTTGCGCTCCGGCCGGAAGGCGAACTCCCCCTTGCGGAAGTTGAGGCCCGGCCGGCCCGCCGGCGCGGCCTTTTGCAGGGCCAGGGCCAGGGCCGGGGCGATGCGGGCATGGAGCTCGTCGGGCACGCGGGCGTCGGGGGCCATGGATTCGTCGGGGAGATGGAACACGGAGGTCTCCACTTCGAGGCCGCGGGAGAGGCGCTGGGCCAGGCCGGGGGACGCGCCCTCGCCGATCAAGATGATCCGCTTGACCGGAGGCGGAGGCATCGAGCCGTCAATGGAAAAGCCTTCCAAATAATGCAGGCCCCGGCCCAGGGCCGCCGACAGGGATGAAGCCAGGCGATCCGGGTCAACCGGAACCTTCACACCCTTCACACCCTTCTCACCCTTCTCACCCTTCTCACTCTTCTCACCCTTCTCACCCTTCTCACTCTTCTCACTCTTCTCACCCTTCTCACCCTCCCCGTCCTTCTCACCTTCCTCGCTTGGCGCCAGCTCATTGAGCCCGATATTGATTCCCGCGGCAAAGATGGCCCGCGGCCCCTCCACCACCGCGAGCTGCGAGGAGGTGTCGCCCACGTCGAGGAAGGCGTAACGGAAGGCCCCGGCGTCGGCCGGAGGGGCCACCACGGCGAGCAGATGGTGGAAGGCGAGACAGGCGGGGGTCAGGATGGCGGGGTCCAGGTCCAGGAGCTTGAGATGGTCAAGGAGCGCCGAGACCGACTCCCGCTTCACCGCCGCGGACAGCACCGTGGACTTGGACTCGGAGAGCCGCAGCGTATAAAAATCGAACAGCAGGTCCTCGGAATCGAACGGCAGGCTCGACTCGGCCTCGAACGGCAGCACCCGCGCGATCCGCGACTCCTGCGTGAACGGAAGTTCCAGGATGCGCAGGCTCACCGGGTCCGCCGCCATCCCCACCACCACGTCCCGCGTCCCGTTCTTGAAAGGCAGCAGCGCCTCGCGCAGCTTGTCCGCCCACTCCAGAATGGCGGCGGTGATGCCCTGGTCCTCGCGGCTCGACGCCAGGAGCTCGGAAGGGCTGAAGGGCAGCTCCGGAAAGGACGCGTAGCCCTCGATGCGGAACTTGTCCTTCATCCCCCGCGACACGATCACGGATTTCCAGTTGGTCCCCGAGCTGTCCAGCCCGACTACGAGTTTGGCCATGGCCTGAAGTTTTCCCTTCCTTCCTGACGCTTCATGCTAAAATCATCCACCCCCTTTGTCAAGAAAAATGGCCGGTTTGTTCCCGGCCCGGCCATGCGCGAACGGCCCGCGCGGGAAACGGGCGGGCTTGACAAATCCTCGGGGCGGGGAGTAAAATTTCGCAGCATGAAGCGCCTTGTGCTATATTTACCTAGAGCATCCGGCAGTGATGCTAATCCCTCTTGAGTGGTCCGTCGGAGCAGTTTTAGAGACGCTGATAAATCCATTTAAACCCGGCCAACTCGCAGAGGCTAAAGGTACATCTTGTTTAGACATAGTGGAGCAAATCCATGGCAAATGAAATTCTCGGCCGCCTCTTCGGTTTCCGCCGCCCCAAGTATTATCTGAACCTGGACGCGCTCGCCGTCACCGATCTGGCCACGCCTTCCCTGATCTCCGTTTCGCTCAGGAGCGGCGGCCTGCCGTGCGTTCCCCGGGTCAAGCCGGGCGACGAGGTGAGTCCGGGCCGGTTCCTGGGCCATGACGGGACGCGGCCGGCGGTGGCCTGCCCGGTGAAGGGCAAGGTAGTGGGCGTGGTGGGCGCGCCGGACATCCGGGGCGGGCGTCAGGGCGAGGCCGTGCTGATCGAGCCGGCGGACGGCCCGGACCAGGTCTTCGCGCCGCTCAACCCCGAAAAGGAAGCTCCCGAAAAGCTCTGGGCGCGGATGGGAGAGGCCGGGATCATCACGGACTCAGAGAACCCGCGGCCGCTTGGCGAGGTCATCGGGCCGGACGCGGGCGTCAAGGTGGAGACGCTGATCGTCTCGGCGCTCGACCGCGAGCCGGAGCAGAGCTCGGCGCTCGCGGTGTACCAGGAGCGGAGCGGGGACACGGCCCGCGCCGCGGCCATGCTGGGCCGGATGGCGGGCGCCAAGGCCGTGCTGCTCGCCGTGGCGGACAAGCTCGCGGGCGAGGCGGGCCGGACCTCGGAGCGCCACGGAGTGAAGGTGCTTTCCATCAAGCCGCATTATCCGAAGAGCCTGGAGCCGATGCTGGCGCTGGCCGCGGGCGGGGGCGAGGGCGTCAGGGTGGCGGCGGCGGAGGCGGCGCTCGCGGCTCTGGACGCGGTGGCCGCGGGCAGGGTGCAGGCCAGGAAGGTGGTGACGTTCATCGGACCGGCGGAGCGGGCGCGGGCCAATTACCGGGTGAGCCTGGGCATGCGGCTCAAGGACATCATGGAGGCCGCGGGCCTTCGGCCGCGGGATGGCGACAAGGTCATCATGGGCGGCCCGCTGCGGGGCTACACCCAGTACAGCCTGGACGCGGCGGTGGACCAGGGGGTGGACGCGGTGACCCTGATCCCTTCCGAGGCGGTGGTGAAGTGGAGCGACGAGCCGTGCGTGTCGAGCGGGGCGTGCGTGAGCGTGTGCCCGGTGAACCTGCAGCCGCAGATGCTGGCGCGCTACTCCGAGTTCGGGCTTTACGACCGGACCGAGGAATGGGGGGTGTTTAACTGCATCGAGTGCGGCCTGTGCGCGGCGGCGTGCGTGGGCCGGCGTCCGCTTTTGCAGTGGATCCGTTTGGCCAAGGCCGAGGTGACGAGGAAGAAGGCGGCGGAGAAGGCGTGCGAGGCGCCGCCGCCAGCGCCGGACCAGGCGGACGGGCAGAGCGCGGCCGCGGGGTGAGAGAGGCTTGGGGCTTGAGGCTTGAGGCTTGGGGCTTGAGGCTTGAGAGGCGCGGGACTTGGGGGCGATTTCCTCAAGCCCCACGCCTCACGCCTCAAGCCTTCAAATGGGGAGGCATTGATGTCAACGGGGACTCCATTATTCACGGTGGGTCCGCCGCCGCACTGGCGGGCGGAGAGCAGCATCACCCGGATGAACTACGCGTACATCCTGGCGCTGCTGCCCGCGGCGGGGGTAGGCTGTATCGCTTACGGGTTCGGGCCGGAGGCCCTGCAGTCGCTCGGGGTGGGCACGGGCGTGTTCTCCCGGGCGCTCGGCTTCCTGGTCCGGGAGCTGGGCATTCCGGTCGCGGTGTTTTCCATGATCGGGGCCATGGCGGTGGTGGCGCTGGGCATGGGCACCGGCATCCTGGCCGAGTATGCGGTCCAGATCCTGTTTCGGCAGCCGTACCACGTGACCAACGGCCACGGCGCGCTGATGGGTCTGATCATCGGGGTGATGATGCCGCCCACGGTGCCGTGGTGGGTGGTGGTGGTGGGGGTCACGATCGCGATCGTGGTGGGCAAGCAGATTTACGGCGGCATCGGCGCATATCCGTTTCATCCGGCCATGATCGGGTGGATGATCCTGCTCCTCAGTTGGCAGAACCATATTTACCCGGTGGGCATGGACTCGATCGCGGCGCAGCACGAGGTGGTGATCTTCTTTACATTTTTGGGCGGCATTATGCTGGTGGCGCTCGGGCACGTGCGCTGGCAGATACCGCTGGGGGTGATTTTGGGGGTGGCGTTGTCCACGCCGCTGTTCCATCTGGCCAAGCCGGAGCTGGCCGGGCCGCTTGCCCAGCTCGCCACCGGCAACGTCATGCTGGCCGCGTTCTTCATCTCCTCCGATTCCACCTGCTCGCCGGTGAACCATGCGCCCATGCTCATCTACGGCGTCTTCACCGGCGCCATGATCATGCTGATCCGGACCTTCGGGGTCTGGCCCGACGCCGTCCCGTTCGCGGTCCTGCTCATGAACGTGGCATCTCCGCTTTTGGACAAGATCCATCCGCGTCCCGTCAAGGTGGTGATCCAACATGGGTAAGTACATTCAGATGATCGTGGTGTTGGCGGCCATCTCGCTGGTCAGCGGCCTGTCCCTGGGCGCGCTCAATTCCCTGACCGAGGAGCTGGCCAAGAACAACGTGCTCCGCTTCAAGAAGATTCCCGCGGTAATCTCGCTCAAGGAGATCATCTCGGGCCAACTGAGCGCTGACCAGCAATCCCGGCTGGCCGACGAGCTGCTGGCCCAGAAAAAGGAGATCGCGCTGGAGGACGGCAAGCCCCTGGTATTTTTCGTGCTCAAGAAGGACGAGCGTCCCTTTGCCGTGGCGTTTGACGTATCGGGCAAGGGGTATGGCGGGGGCGAGGTGGCGATCATGGCGGGGTTTAACCTCGAAGACGGGAACCTGGTCGGCATCGGGCCGGCCGTCGTGGATCAGACCCCCGGGGTGGGCACGCGCATCAGGGAGGACTCGTTCACCATGCAATTCCGGGGTCTCGGCCTGAACACGGCGTTCAAGATCAAAAAGGACGGCGGCACGATTGATGCCGTCAGCGGCGCCACGCTTTCCAGCCGGGCCGCGGCCCGGGACGTGGCGCAAGCGGTGGAGATATTCAAGCGCAACGAACAACGGATCAGACAGGCCGCGGGCCTGTAAATCGAGGGGGCCTTGAACATGGCTACACTCACCCAGGAGTTTACCAAGGGGCTGTGGAAGGAGATTCCGCCTTTCCGGTTCGTGCTGGGGCTGTGCCCCACCCTCGCGGTGACGACCTCCGTGGAAAACGGCATCGGCATGGGCATCGCGGCCACCTTTGTGCTCGTCTGTTCCAATATGTTGATCTCGGCCCTGCGCAAGATCATCCCCGACGAGGTGAGGGTGGCATGTTATATCGTGATCGTCGCCACCTTCGTGGTCTGCGTGGAGATGGTGATGAAGGCCTACTTTTTCACGTTGTCCGAGGCCCTGGGCATCTTCATTCCGCTGATCGTGGTGAACTGCATCATCCTGGGGCGGGCCGAGGCCTTCGCCAAGAAGAACGGGGTGATCGCGTCCCTGGCCGACGGGTTGGGCATGGGCCTCGGCTTCACCATGTCGCTCACCGCCCTGGGCGCGATCCGGGAGCTGTTCGGACTGGGGAAAATTTTCGGCTTCCCCCTGTTCGCGCAGCTCCATATCCCCCTTGAGCCGTTCGCCTTTTTGCAGAAGGCGCCGGGCGCGTTCGTCTGCCTGGGACTCATGCTCGGAATCATGAACGTGATCGGAAAGATCGGGAAATAAGGAGCAGGACCGATGGACCATTACTTTGCCCTTATCATCAGCGCCATCTTCATCAACAACGTGCTCCTCGCCCGTTACCTGGGCAACTGCCCTTTCCTGGGCACCTCCAAGAAGATGGACACGGCCATCGGCATGTCCCTTGCCGTCATTTTCGTGCTGGCCCTGGCCGCGGCCATCACCTGGGCGGTGAACCGGTACATCCTGGTTCCATACAATCTCGAATACATCCGGACCCTGGCCTTCATCCTGGTCATCGCCGCCCTGGTCCAGTTCGTGGAGCTGTTCCTTAAAAAAAGCATCCCCGCCTTATACAAGGCCCTTGGCATCTTCCTCCCCCTCATCACCACCAACTGCGCCGTTTTGGGCGTGGCCATCATCAACATCAACGAGGGCTATGGCTTCATGGACATGCTGGTCTTCTCCATAGCCAGCGCCTCCGGTTTCGGCCTGGCCCTGGTCCTGTTCGCGGGCATCAGGGAGAAATTCGAGATTTCCAGGATTCCGAAGGAGCTCCAGGGCACGGGCATTGGACTCGTCACCGCGGGACTCATTGCGCTTTCCTTTTTCGCGTTCCAGGGCATGATCGGGTGACGGCGTCCCGGCCGCGGCGATGATGCGGCCAAGAGGGAGTGAAAATAAAGGATCAGCCTAAATTACGCGGGCATTCGACATGAAACAGAGAGGAAAAAGATGTTTACTCCTGCTTTGATAATGCTTAGCATCGGGCTGGCTTCGGCGGTTTTGCTGGCGGTGGCGGCCAAGGTGTTTTATGTCGAGGTTGATCCCCGGGTCGCCGCGGTGGAGGAGAGCCTTCCCGGCGCCAACTGCGGCGGCTGCGGGTACACGGGCTGCTCGGCCTGCGCCGAGGCCGTCGTGAACAAGCTGGCGCCGGTCACGGCCTGCGTGGCGGGCGGCCCGGACGTCGCGGCCAAGGTGGCCAGGGTCATGGGGGGCGACGTGGGCTTTGTCGAGCCCAAGATCGCGGAGCATTACTGCACCGGCGGCGACCGCGCCATCCGCAAGTACTATTACGACGGCGCGCTCGACTGCAAGGCCATGGCCGGCCTTTACGGCGGCGATATCCTCTGCTCCTACGGATGCCTCGGGATGGGCAGTTGCGTCAAGGCCTGCCAGTTCGGCGCGCTCCGCATGGGCGACGAGGGCCTGCCGGTGCTGGACCCCGAGAGGTGCGTGGGCTGCGGCGCCTGCGAGCGGGCCTGCCCCCAGGGCGTGATCCAGCTCTACACCCTCTCCGACCGGCTCTTGCACCTGAACCGCGTTGACGAGTGCCTCTCTCCCTGCAAGCAGCTCTGCCCCGCCCAGATTGACATCCCGGCCTACGTGGACTTCGCCGGGAAGGGCCGGTACCAGGAGGCCGTGAACATCATCAAGGAACGCAATCCGCTGCCGCTGATCTGCGGCCGCGTCTGCCCGGCGCCGTGCGAGTCCGGCTGCCGCAGAGCCGCCATCGCCGACGAGCCGGTGCACCACAACTACATCAAGCGCTTCGTGGCCGACTGGGAGATGTCGCTCCCCGAGCGCGAGAAGCCCTCCATGCTCCCGGACTCCGGCAAGAAGGTCGCCATCGTCGGCGGCGGGCCGTCCGGCCTCTCCGCCGCCTGGTTCCTCCGCCGCCTCGGCCACGCCGTCACCATCTACGACAGCAAGCCGGCCCTGGGCGGCATGGCCCGCTACGGCATCCCCGAGTACCGCCTGCCCAAGAAGACCCTCGACTTCGAGATCCAGCAGATCCTCGACCTCGGCGTCGAGGCCCGCTACAACCAGGAGCTGGGCCAGGACATCACCGTGGCCGGGCTGGAGGCCGAGTACGACGCCGTGTACCTGGCCATGGGCGCGTGGGACAACCAGGCCCTGCGCGTGCCCGGCGAGGACCTGGACGGAGTGTGGAAGGGCACCGAGTTCCTGCAAAAGCGCGAGCTGGGGATCAAGGTGGACCTGACCGGCAAGAAGGTCATCGTGGTCGGAGGCGGCAACACCGCCATGGACGCCTGCCGCTCGTCTTTGCGCATGGGCGCCAATGAGGTCGTGCTCCTGTACCGCCGGACCAAGAAGGAAATGCCCGCGAGCGCGATCGAGATCGAGGCCGCCGAGCACGAGGGCGTCAAATACCATTTCCTGGCCGCGCCCAGCAAGCTCCTCGGCGAGAACGGGAAGCTCAAGCAGATCGAGTACATCAAAATGGAGCTCGGCGAGCCGGACAAGTCCGGCCGGCGCCGGCCGGTGCCGATCGAGGGCTCGGAAACCATGATGGACGCGGACGTGGTCATCGCCGCCATCGGCCAGATGCCCCGCGTCGAGTGGGCCACCGAGGACCTCGTCAAGCGCGGACTCAAGATCACCAAGTGGAAGACCATTGACGCCAACGAGGTCACGCTGCAGACGGGGCTCGCCAAGGTCTTCACCGGCGGCGACATCTGGAGCGGGCCCGCGCTCCTGGTGGATGCCATCGGCACGGGCCGGAGAGCCGCGCGCTCGATCCATCTGTTCTTGAAGGGCGAGGACATCTCGATCCCGAAGGGCGCGCTCTACAAGCCGACGCGCATGCCCGTGTCCAGGGAGATACCGGTGGAGGGCGTGGCCAGCCGGAAAAAGGTCCCCCAGCCGGAGCTGCCCGCCGCC
This sequence comes from bacterium, assembly GCA_035527835.1. GTDB lineage: Bacteria > RBG-13-61-14 > RBG-13-61-14 > RBG-13-61-14 > DATKZS01 > DATKZS01. The sequence continues at coordinate 1,939 of DATKZS010000236.1, read as the reverse complement.
GAGCGCATCAAGAGCTTTGACGAGGTGGACCTGACCCTCACCCCCGAGCTGATGGAGGCCGAGGCCGCGCGCTGCCTGCGCTGCGGCACCATCTGTTACTGGAGGGACGAGGACTGGCAAAAGCACATGATCAAGCAGGCCGGCGGCAAGCGCGGCGCCATGGAGGTCCTGGAGCAGATCCTGCGCGAGTCGCCGTGATCGGGAAACGGAGGAGGAGGAATTAACAAGGATAATAAGGATATTAAGGATAAGAATATTGATTTATCATATCCTTGGCATCCTTGACATCCTTGTTGATTAAATTAATTTTTTCCGCCCGGGCCTTGTTTAAGCAGGAGCGGGGGGAGGTTAAGGCAGGACGACTTGCTCACGGTCCTGGTGATCTCGGGCACCAGGTTCCGGTCGCGGCGGCTGAGCCGGTCGTAGATCACGATGGGGACCGCGGAAACGATGAGCCCGATCACGGCGCCGATGAAGGAAGCGGTGTCGGCGTCGGCGAGAGCGGCGGGGACGTGGTGGGGGGCGATGAGCGCGCCGGCGACCATGCCGGCCACCGGCAGTCCCCAGATGAGGAGCGAGAGCTTGAGCTCGGTCAAGCCGGGCAGGTCGAACTCGACGTAGTCGCCGACGCGGGCGTTGATGGGGTTCCTGGCGACCACGTCCTCGGGGACCTCCTTCCCCATGGCGCCCTCGAGGGAACAGGACGAGTGGTCGGCGCAGTCCGCGCAGATGCCGCGCTTATGGGTGGAGACCACGGCCTCGTGGGCCCTGGTCTCGATGACGATTCCGACTCTGGGCATGGCGTATTTCGCATGTCGTAGGGCGCAGGGCGTAGGGCGTGAAGACACGACATTCGCCCTTCGCTCTACGCACTACCTGAAAAGGGATGGTAGCAGTGAAAAGGAAGAAGATCAAAGTCGAGTTTTTGCTGCCGGTGATGCTGGTGCTGATCGGCATCGGCGGCGGCGGCTTGCTGGTGCGTCCCGCCTCGAACCCGGACGTGACGCTTCCCGCCCGCATCGGCGACGTGCCCTGGAACCACGAGCTGCACTCCCGGATGAAGGACTACAACTGCACCACCTGCCACCACACCGAGCGGCCCGGAGTCGTCAACCCCAAGCCCTGCTCCCAATGCCACGCGCTCCCGCCCAAGGACCAGGCCATGATCCTGGCCGATATTTACACCGGCGAGACCGTGGTCAACCCGGTGTACAAGACCGGCGAGCAGGGGCCGCCCGCCATGCAGGCCTATCACGCCAAATGCCTGGGCTGCCACAACGCGGTCAAGAAAGGCCCGACCTCCTGCCGCGACTGCCACCGCCAGACGTTTATCGGGCCGCACGGCGGGGTCGAGTGGAGCCACCGCGAGCACTCGCGCCAGATGGGCGGCAAGCTCACCTGCCTGACCTGCCACCACCAGGACACGGAGGCGGTGAAGGACGGCGATTACCGCGCCTGCCGCGCCTGCCACCAGCCGCTCGCCGAGCTCGCCAAGGATTTGACTAAAGACGTGCCCAAGCACGAGAAGGAGCGGCACCTGAACTGCGCCTTCTGCCACACCACTGACGACCCGGAGGTGGGAGCCGCCGCGTGCACCGAATGCCACCCGAACATGGATCCCAACCCGGCGGGAACGCCGGATGATAAAAAAGCAGCGCCCAGCCTGGAACAAGCCCTCCACAAGCGCTGCCTGGAATGCCACAACGCCTATAACCCCGACCTCTCGCCCAACATGCCCGGCGTCTGCACCGACTGCCACCAGCACGGGCCGGGCTTCTTCCAGTTCGAGTACCAGGAGGCCGGGCCCGCGGTCTGGAGCCACACCCGGCACTCCGAGCTTGTGGACTGGACCTGCGACAAGTGCCATCACAAGGACGAGGCCGACCCCCAAAAGCCGCACCTGGCCTGCTTCCGCTGCCACGGCCAGGACGACTTCGCC
>DATKZS010000235.1:0-59991 GCA_035527835.1 bacterium | reverse complement strand
TGGGGCTTGAGGCATGGGGCTTGAGGCATGAGGCATGGGGCTTGAGGCATGGGGCTTGAGGCTTGGGGCTTGAGGTGTGGGGAGTTGAGAGATACTTGAATGGCAGGGTTGTGTCTCTTAAGCCTCAAGCCCCAAGCCCCAAGCCTTTTTACACCTCGCTGAGCGCGGCCCAGATTCGGCGCAGCCATCGCATGAGGTCGTCGGAGAGGGAGTAGATGAGGGGTATGACAAAGGGGGTGAGGAAGGTGCAGACCATTAGTCCTCCGAGCACGGCGATGGCGAGCGGCGAATACATCATGCGTCCGGTGTCGTTCAAGCCGATGGCCATGGGGAAGAGTCCGACGATGGTGGTGAGCGCGGTCATCATGATGGGCCGGAGCCGGTCGGATGATGCCTGGATCAGGCTCTCATTTTCGCCGAGCCCGCGCTTGCGCAGGTTGTGGACGTGGTCAACGAGGACGATGGCGTTATTGACGACGATGCCGACGAGCAGCAGGCATCCGGCGCCGGAAAGGACGTTGAAAGTAGCGTGGGAGATTAGCAGCGCCAGCACCACCCCGATCAGGGCGAAGGGCAGGGTGAACATGATGACGAAGGGGAGGAAGAAGGACTCGAACTGCGCGGTCATGACCAGGAAGACGAGGGCCATGGCGAGGAGGATGGCCTCGCCCAGGGTTTTGAGGTCCTCGTTCCTTTCCTCGAACTCCTCTCCCATGACCCAGGAATAGCCCATGGGCAGTTGCAGGTCCTTGAGGCGGAGGCTGATGCGGGCGGCCACTTCGCCCAGGTCCTTGCCCTCGGGCACGATGGGAATGCGCACGGTGATGAGGCGGTCGTCCCTCCTCACCTGCTCGGGGATGGGGACCATCTTGAAGCCGGCGATGTTCTTGAGGGGAATATATTCGCCGCGCAGGTTCTGGATGTTCATGGATTCGAGCTGGGCCACGGTCTTGCGGTCGGCCTCCTGGAGCTGGAGGTAAATGTCTACGGGGGTCTCGGTGGAGAGGAGTTGGCCGACCGGCACGCCGCGGATGGCATAGGAGACCGCCATTCCGGCCTGGTCGGTGTTGAAGCCGTACTGGCGGGCCAGGTCGCGGTCCACCATGATGTGGAGCTCATTGCCTCCCTCGGCCTCGAGGGGCTTGATCTCCTTGAGGCCGGACATTCCTTCGAGGTGGTCGCGGATCAGCTCGGCGAAATCGTAGACCTGGTTAGGGTCCGGCCCGCGGACCTTGATGGAGGTTCCGGCGCCCATGCCGGGTGGCCCGTGCATGCCTTCGCCGGAGGTGTCGAAGGTGACCCCGGCCCAATGGATTTTTTCGGCCAGGTATTTGGTGGCGATGTCCTGGAGCTCGAAGGCCGAATACTTGGTGGAGCGGTCGTCGGGCAGGACGAGCATGATGCGGGTGAACATAGGGCTGACAATGGCGGCCACGGTGTCAATGTCCCACTCCTCTTTCTTGGCCATGAACAGCTCTTCGAGCTCGTGCATCTTGGCGTCAATCTCGGCCAGCTCCGGCTTCTGGTCGAACTTGACGCTGATGCGCACGACCTTCATGAGTGACGCGGGGATCGCCTCCTTTTCGATCAGGGGCTTCCCGGTATAGCCCCATTTTCCAAGGACCTTGCTGAAGGGGAACGGCCACATCAAGATGAGGAGGCAAAGGATGAAGACGGAGCCCACCGAGAACAACGCGATGAAGCGGTTGCGCAATGCGGAGCGGAGCAGGGAGAGGAAACCCGCGGACATGCGCTCGTACCATTTGGGGAGGCCCTGGTGCACGGGGGTGAGGATGCGGGATGCGAACAGCGGGATCAGGGTGAGACTGACCACGAGGCTCGAGGTGATGGCCATGGAGAGGACGAGGCCGAGCTGTTTCATCAGCACCGAGGCGGCGGAATCTCCGGTGAAGACGAGGGGTAGAAAGACGATGACGGTGGTGGTGGTTGAGACGCTGATGGCGAGGCCGACTTCCTTGGACCCGTGAAGGGCGGCCATGAAGGGCGACAGTCCCTTTCTGTGCTCGAGATCAATGGCCTCGAGCACGACGATGGAGTTGTCCACCAGCATGCCCACGGCCACGATCAGGGCGCTCATGGTGATGATGTTGAAGCTGAGGCCCATGAAGTACATGCTGGCGATGGTGCAGAGGATGGAGACGGGAATGGACAGGGATATGACCAGGGTGCTCCGGATGTTTTTCAGGAAGATCCAGAGCACGATGAAGGCGAGGGCCGCGCCCTCGAGGCCGCTTTGGGCCAGAATGTCAATGGAGCTGGTGATCTCTCGGGACTGGTCGAACCAGATTCTGAAGTTGACCCCCGCCAGTCGCGGGTGTGAAAGGAGCGTGTCCATCTCGCGCCGGATCTCGCGGCAGGTCTTCACCGTGTTGGCCCCGGACTCCTTGATCACCATCAGTATGTATGCCCTCTGCCCGTTGAGCCTGCCGATGAAGAACGGCTTCTCGTGTTCGAGCCGGACGTCCGCGATGTCGCCGACCTTGACGGTGGCGGTCACGGGCAGGTCGCGGATTTCCCGCAGGTCCTTGAACTCACCCACGATGCGCAGGTTGTGTTTTTTCCCGGCGTAGTCCACGGTCCCGGCGGAGATGGTGACGTTGCCGGCGGTGATGGCGTCGAAGAGCTGGAGCACGGAAACGCCGTAAGCGGTAAGCTTGTTCTGGTCAATCTCGACCAGCACCCTCCTCTCCTCCAGCCCCTCGATGGTGACGCTGGCCACGCCGTCCACCGTCTTGAGCGGCTGCACGATGTAGCGGTCGAGCAGCTCGTTGTTCTCGGGCCGGTCCCGGGGGAAGGTCACCGCCCCCATGACCACGGGGAACTGTTCGGTATCGAACTTGGCGATGAAGATGTTGCGCACGTCGGTGGGCAGGTCCTTCTTGATGGCCTCGACGCGCTCCTGGATGTCAAGGACCATGTAATCCATCTTGACGCCGCTGGCGAGTTCAATTCCGATGTAGGCGTAGCCCTGGCGGCAGCGGGTGCGCATTTTCTTGATCCCGGGCAGGGTGGCGACGGCCTCCTCGATCGGCTCGGCGATGCGCTCGCAGACCTCCACCGGACTGGCGTCCTCGTACGGCACGTGGATCTCGATGAAAGGCATGTCCATCTTGGGCATGAATTCGAGCGGAATTTTAGGAATGGCCACCACGCCCAGGAGGATGAGCAGCGCGTAGAGCATGCCGGTGGTCACGCCGCGGCGGATGGAGAACTCGGAGATCTTCACGGCGCTCCCCCCTCAGGACGACGCCGGGCCCGGCGCGTCCGTTCCCCCGGCCGCCGGCCCCTGCTCCTCGCATTGTTCCGTCAGCTCCGGCCGGTGCGGATGATAGGACCGGGGCATGATGCGGTCGAACATCAGGTAAACGCTGGGCACGAACATCAGGGTGAAGACGGTGGAGGACAAGAGTCCGCCGATCACGGTTATGGCCATGGGAGCGCGGAGCTCGGCGCCGGGCCCGAGCACGAAGGCCATGGGGACCATGCCGAAGACGGTGGTGAAGGTGGTGATGAGGATGGGGCGCAGCCGGGAGCGTCCGGCCTCCACGATGGCGTCGCGCCGCTGCATGCCGTCGTCGCGCCGCTGGTTGATGGTGCTGACGAAGACGATGGCGTCGTTGACCGCGATGCCGATCATCATGAGCATGCCGATCAGGGAGAACATGTTGATGGTCTGGCCGGTGATGAGCAGGATGATGGTGAGCCCGACCATGGCGAAGGGCACGGCGAACATGATGATGAAGGGATGGACCAGGCTCTCGAACTGGGCGGCGAGCACGATGTAGACCAGCGCGAGCGCGAGGGCCACGGCCAGGTAGAGGCTGGGCAGCGAGCGCTGCATCTCCTCGTTTTGCCCGGTGATCCGCCAGGTGATGCCGGGGGGCAGATTGGTGCGGCCGAGCACGGCGGTGATGTCGTGGACCACGTCGCCCAGCGGCCTTCCGTGGATGTTGGCGTTGATCACGGCGACCCGCGAGTTGCCGGAGCGGGTGATGGTGGCCGGGCCCAGCCCGGCCTTGATGGCGGCGACCTGCTCGAGGCGGATGTCGCCCCGCGCTCCCGGGATGGTGATGCGCTTGAGGCGCTCGAAGGTGGCGCGGTCCTTCTTCTCCAGCTGCACCAGGATGTCGAGCTGCTGGGAGGGCAGGTCGAAGCGGGTGGCGATCTCGCCCTTGATCTTGCGCTGGATCACGTCGGTGATCTGGCTCACGGAGAGTCCCAGCGCCGAGGCGCGGGTGCGGTCTATGGTGATGTTCACCTCCGGGTTGAGCTCGGTCATGGACGATTCGATCTCCTGGAGGCCCGGGACTTGTTCGATCTTCTGCATCACCTGGATGGCGGAGGCCTGGAGCAGGTTCAGGTCCGCGCCCTCCAGCTCGATCTCGACCGGGGTCTTATAGCTCAGGAGCTGCGGCTTGGCCGAGCGGGCGACCAGGTTGACCTCGTCGCCGATGGACTTCATGGCGTCGGCGATGATCTGTTCGTCCGAGACGTCGCGCTTGGTCCAGTCCACCAGGGCGACGTGGAACTCGCCCAGGTTCTCGGCCTTCTCTGATGTGCCCTCCCCTTCGGCGGTTCCGATGCCCACGGTGGCGAACACCGAGGTGATCCACTGGTCCGCGCCCGGGATGGAGCGGATTTTCTTCTCGAGAACGGAGATGCGGCGGTTGGCCTCGTCAATGGGCGTGCCCGTCGGGAACTCGGCCCGGACCCGGAACTCGCCCTGGTCCACGGTAGGCAAGAGCTCCCAGCCCAAAAGATATATGGTGAGCACGGAGCAGGCCGACAGGGTGAGCCCGGTGCCGGCCACCAGGTACGGCCGGCGGAGCAGGCGGCGCAAGAGCGCCGGATACCATCTCTTCAGCTTGGCGAAACCGGCGTCGAAATAATTGAGCGGGTATTTCATTACCAGGTCGAACAGGCCGGCGCCGCCGCCGCCGATCTTTTTCAGCGCCTTGGCCCAAAGCAGCAGCGGCACGAAGACGGAGAACGAGAGCACGGTCGTGATCATGAACAGGAAGCCCGGCTTCTTGCCCTGGACCAGGAGCTCATGCTCGCGGCGCGCCCGGTGGTTCACATATTTAAGGGGATTGCCGGCGGGTGTTTCCGGAGGCGCGGCGGCCGATTGTCTGGTTTCCTCTTCCATCCTTTTCAGCTCGGCGTCCCTTTCGCGGCGCATTTTTTCGCGGACCTCCGGGGGCAGGTCGAGGTCGTCGAGCAGCTCCTGGGGGAAGCGGACCCATTTGCCCATGATGACGGTGAGCATGGGCACGAGGGAAAGGGCCACGACCTCGGAGGAGATGGTGGAGAAGGCCACGGTCCAGGCCAGGTCGCCGAAGATCTGGCGGAACATCCCCTCCAGGTAGAGGATGGGCAGGAAGACGATAATATTGGTGAGGGTGGCGGCGGTGATGGCGCCTCCGACCTCGCGCGCGCCGCGCTCGGCGCTGATGCGCGGATCGGGCTCGAAGGTGCGCCGCCGGATGATGTTCTCGATCACCACGATGGAGTTGTCCACCAGGATGCCCACCCCCAGCGCCAGTCCGCCCAGGCTCATGATGTTGAACGTGATGTTCTTGAAGAACATGAGGTTGAAGGTGGTGATGATGGAAATGGGAATGGCCAGTCCCACGATCAAGGTCGAGCTCACGTTGCGCAGGAACACGTAGAGCACGAACACCGCGATCATCGAGCCCCAGACCGCGCTCTGCGCCACCGAGTAGATGGCCTGGGTGATGAACACCGACTGGTCGGAGATGACCTTGATGTTCACCCCGTGCTCCATCCCGATCGGCTCCTCCTCGATCGTGAACGGCCGATAGTTAAGCAGGACGTTGCTGACGGCGTTGCCCACGATCCGGAGCTTGCGGCCCGGACTGCGCAATTTGCGGGTCCACTCCTCGCTCCGCGGCTCGGCCCGGTGCTCTTCCTTGATCGAGTCAACGGCCTGGTGCACGGCCCGGGCCACCGTCACGATATTGGCGTCGCCCTCCTTGAAGATCGAGACCTTGATGCACTCGCGGCCTTCGAGGCGGGCGATCTCGGTGCGCTCCTTGTGCCGGAAATCCACCTGGGCCACGTCCTTGAGCCGGATCACCGCCTGGCGCGCGGCCGGGGAGGTGGAGGAGGTGGAGGATGCCGCGGACAGGCCCGACAGCCCGGCCAGCAGTCCGCCGAGACCTCCCAAGCCGCCGCCCATCCCGGACATGCCGGTCATCCCTCCCCCGCCGGACGGCGCGCTGGGCGTCGAGACGGCCGAGGCGATGGCCCCGGCGCCGGACTGGCTCTTATCGGCCACGATCACGTTCTTGATGTCGTCGAGGTTCTCGAAGCGGTTTAAGGTGCGCACCGCGATCTTGGAGCCGCCTTCCTCGATCGAGCCGCTGGCGATGTTCAGGTTCTCGCGCTTGAGCCGCTCCACCACGGTGGCGGTGGTGATGCCGTAGGACGCCAGCCTCTCCTCGTCCAGGTCCACCACGATCTCGTCTTCATATCCGCCCTCGACCTTGACCGCGGCCACCCCGTCAATGCGCTCGAGCTCGAGCTCGACGTTCATCTCCACCCAGCGCCGGAGCTCGGAGAGTCCCATGTCGCCGTTCACGGCCAGGGTCAGGATCGGGTCCTGGTTCGGGTCGTAACGGAGCAGGATCGGGCGCTCGACCTCCTCCGGTAAAAAGTTCTCCAAGAGCTGGAGCTTCTCCCGGATGTCCATCGAGATCACGTCAATGTCCGAGCCCCACTTGAACTCCACGTAAACGTCGGACCAGCCCGGACGCGACACCGAGCTCACCTTCACCACGTTGTTGATGATGCCCACCGAGCTCTCGACGAACTTGGTGACCCGCTCCTCGACCTCGCGCGGAGCGGCGTGAGGATACTCGGTGCGGATGGTGATCTTGGGATACGTGATGTCCGGCAGAAGGTTGAGCGGGATCTTTTCCAGGCTCACGAAGCCCAGCAGCAGAATTCCGACCACCACCATGGAGATGGCCACGGGCCGGCGGATGGAAATTTCGGAAAGGTTCATGGTTTACTCTTGTCCAAAACAGGCAGTAAGAAAATCGCCAAGACGCCAAGGGCGCCAAGGGTCGCCAAGTAAATCATGGTTTTTCTTTATGGCCTCCCGAAGAAAAACTCTACGGCAGTGCCCCCGACCGGCTTGGCGAGCTGGCCGACGCGAGCGCCAAGCCCACAAAACTCGCACCCAAGCCCTCTTAAAAAATAATCCTCGGCGCTCTTGGCGTCTTGGCGGTCCTCCGGTTCGTCCATTTTGGTTAGCACGGTTCACGGTTGTTCCGGCACCACGCTGTCGCCGGCCGCGGCCTCCGGCTCCTGGTTCACGATCTTGAGCTTGCTCTTGGGAGTCAGCGCGGCCTGGCCCTCGACAATGACCAGGTCGTCTGGGGCGAGGCCGGACAGGATCTCGACCCCTTTCTGATCAAGAAGGCCCGTCTGGATCTCCGCGAGCTTCGGGCCTTCGCTCCCCACCGTCCAGACATGGTTGCCGTCCTCCGCCGAGAGCGCCTTTCTGGGGATCACCAGCGCCTCCGGGTGCGTCGCCGTCACGATCTTGAGGCGCGTGAACATGCCGAGCCGCGCGTTGGCCCCGGGCTCAGGCACGCTCACTTCCACCCCCACCGTGCCGGTCTGCGGGTCCACCCGCGGCTGGATCTTGGAGACGGTCCCCTCCAGGGGGAAGGAATCGGCGTCGGGTGCCAGCGCGTCAATGCGCACGCGCACCTTCTGACCCAGTTGGATCTTGGCCACCTCCGCCTCGGTCACCGTGATCGGGACCTTGTAGCCGGAAAGGTCCGCCACCGTGAACAGGACCTCCATGGCCCCGGCCTGGTGATACATCTCCGCCGTCTTGCTCACCACCGTGCCCTTGATCGGGCTCTTGATCTCGGTGTTGGCAAGGCGGATGCGGCCCAGCGCCAGGTTGGACCGCGCGTCGTCATAAGTCCGTTTCATCTTCTCAAAATCCGAGCGCGCCTTCATGCCCTCGTCGAAAAGCTGCTTGGCCGTGAGGTAATCCGACCGGGCCACGCGATAGGCCGACTGCGACTGCCGGAGGTTCAGCTTGTACTCCTCGTCGTCTATGCGGGCCAGCACCTGGCCGGGCTCTACCTGGTCGCTTTCCTTGGCCATGATCGCAACGATCGGACCCGAGACCTCCGTCACCACGTCAACCTGCTCCGTGGCCTCCAGGTTGCCGTGGACCTCGATCACTTCCTCCATCGGCCGGACCACCGGGTATTCCGCGCGCACGTTGATCGGGGCCTCCTCCATCAGTCCCTCGCCCTTGGCCGAGCGCTCGATATTGCACGCCCCCGCCGCCGTGAGCGCAAGGCACATGAGCGCCGCCGGGAAACACCGCTTGATTCCAGCCCCGGATTTTTTCTTCATCGTGACTTTAGTCCCCGCGCCGGACCGCTGGTCCGCTCATTTTTAACTTTCTTCACCTTCCAGAGTGAATCCGAAAAATATCAGTGGAATGGAATCGGAGGCGAGTAGAGCGTAGAGCGCAGGACGTAGGGCGTGAAAGACCGATACTTCGGCGCTGATTTGATGTACGCCATTCGCCCTTCGCTCTACGCTCTACCTTATCCTCGCCACACATATTATCCATTCCCCGGTTTGAAGAACTATTTATTGAGGCACGCCATGATTTTGGGCATGGCCTGGCCGGAGGGCTCTTTGATATAAACGTCGGTTATGCTCGAGTAACAGTTTTCCGTGGGGTTGACCTCGATGACCCTGGCCCCCGCCCGCTTGGCCTGATACGGCACCTCGCCCGCCGGATAGACCACGCCGGAGGTCCCCAAAACCAGCATCACCTCGCTGGCCATGGCCGCGCGGAACGACTGGTTGATCTCAAGCACCGCTTCCCCGAACATCACAACGTCGGGCCGCGTGATCCCGCCGCACTCGCACGCCGGCATGATCTTGAGCACCGCGCCCAGCCCGAAGCCCGCATTGTCTTCCAGGATCGCCCGCGCCTGCTTAAGCCAGCTCGCCTTGTCCAGCGGATACCGCCGGTCGCAGCGGGTGCAGCGCGCGCGGAAAAGGTTGCCGTGGACCTCGAGTACGTTTTTGTTCCCGGCGTCCGTGTGCAGGTTGTCAATGTTCTGGGTGATGACGGCGGTCAATATGCCCATGCGCTCGAGCTCGCTGAGCGCGAAGTGGGCCGGGTTCGGCTTGGCCTGCTCGAAGATGGCGACGGTCTGGAGCAGGAACTGGCGGATCACCTCCGGCCGACGCTGGAAAACCTCCATGATCCCCGCCGGAGTCCCGAATTCCTCCGGATCGAACTGGTCCCATAGCCCGCCCGGGTCGCGGAACGTCGGGATGCCGCTCTCCTGGGAAACCCCCGCGCCCGTGAAACTCACGGCCTTCCTCGTGCCCGCAAGGATCCGGGCCGCCTCTTCATAAACACCCATGCATCACGTCCCGATAACTACAATAAGACCATACCATCAGCGGCCTTTAAGTCAAGCGGAAATAGAGGCGCCCGAAGAAGAAAGATGTCGGTGGAGGGGACACTCTTGTCCCCTCTGCCTGGGCCGACAGGAGTGTCGGCCCCACCTCTTGACCGGCGGGTCAGAGCGGAGATGGCGCCTGGCACGAACTTAATAACCGGCTGCTCCGCTCTTCTCCATCTTGGCCGCGATATAGAAGACCACCCAGGCGCCGCACAGGTCGCAGTCCACGTCGTTGCCGTAACAGCAGAAGGGCTGGACAAATGCATCGCGGTCCAGGTACAGCGGCAGCACGAACCTCTTCGATGGACAGTTATCGGTAACGGCCCGGGCGTTTTGCGACAGCGTCAGCTCCAGGGAGCGGCGGTTGTTCCAGATAAAGTCCGGGTACTTCCGCTTGAGCCGCATGGTCTCGGCCACCGCCTGGTCGCGGCGGGCCAGGGTTCCCCAGGTCAGCTCGGAAGTGTCGTTTTTGCGCGGCACGTAAAAAGAAAAGGTCATGCCCTGCGCGCGGGTCCCCCGCAATATCTCCACCAGTTCGGCCAGGCTTCCTTCGTTCTTCCTGGTGACCACGCACTGCACCATGACCGTCGGGCCGAAATTCTCCGGTACCCGCGAAAGCGTCTTCATCACCTTGTCGAACGAGCCCTTTCCCCGGACCTCGTCGTTGATCTTCGGCGGCCCGTCCAGGGAAACAATGTAAATGCTGCGCGGTAAATCAATCAGGTCCAGGGTGCCGTTGGTGGTGATGTTGTTCCGCTGGAATATCTTCACCCCCTCCCGCAGCACCTCCGGCCGCAACAGCGGCTCTCCGCCCATCCACAGCATGGTGTTGATGCCGTGGCGCTTCTGCAAGCCAGCCAAGGTCGCGATCATGGTCTCATCATCCATCTCGTCCCGCGTATCCGTCGGGTTCCCCTCCCGGAAAACAAAGCAGTGCCCGCAGCGCAACGTGCACTTGTTCGTGACATTCACCATGGCCGCGGGCCAGAAGCGGGGTGTGATTCTTTCATCCGTCATCATTCCATCCTCGAAGGTAGGACAGACATTCTTGTCTGTCCACCGTTCGGGGGAATTTAGGGTCAGGTCTTAACATTTAACATTGGTTTCCTCTTTGGGGCTGCCCCACCGAGGACCATGCCTGCCATTGACAAGAGAGTTCCGATCATGGCCCACAGCCCGAGCCGGAAAGAGGCCGGGGCGTAGAGAAGCTGCACCTCATGACGGCCCGGCAGAAGCTCAACCGAGCGCAAGCAATAATCCGCCCGCTCGATCCGCTCTTCCTTCCCGTCAACCAGCGCGCGCCAGCCGGGGTAATAAAGGTCCGCGACCAACAGGCGGCCAGGGTCCCACAGCTCGGCGTCAACTCCGATGCGTTGCGAGGAATAATTCACCGCGCTGATCCGGCCGGGCAGGCCCGCGCTTGCTTCCCGGCCCGGCCCCGCATTGTCAGCCACGTCTTCGATGATAACCGATTGCCGCGGATCAACCACCCCGTCCGCCAGCTCCGTGAGAGCGCCGTCCCCTTCCAGTTTCATCAGCCCGCGGACCAGCGACACCCGCGGCAGGGCCTCCGGGTTGTGATAGAGCCAGGTCTCGCCGCGGGTGAGCTCCTGCCAGGGGCCGGGGTCGAATTCCTCGGGTCCGCCCGCGCGCAGGTCGGCCCATCCCGCCTGGTCATAATCGTTGGAGGCCCCGGGCAATGAGGAAAGTACGATCTCGCCGCCGCCGGCGCCCTCGCCCGCGCATGAGAGCCCCATGAGCACGAAGTCCACGTCCGCGTCCGTTGGCTGCCGGCGCGGATGCAGATAGCGGGCGTAGGCGATCCCGCGGCCATGACCCACCATGAGCCATAGCCCGTCCGTCTCCTTGGCCACGGCCTCCGTAATGAGCGCCGGACGGAAGTGGACGAGGAGCGTGCCGCCGGCAAGGTGGTCGTCCCCGCCGCCGTCCCAGACGATCTTGGAGGGCGGGTGCGTGAGCAGGCCGGGAGCGCTGCCGCCCTTGATCGGGAACCGCGCCCGGCCCACGTATCCCGGGCCCGGCGCGAGCACGAAGCCTTGCTCGAGCGCGCGCTCCATGGCGCGGTTATAGGGCAGCGGCCCGTCCATCAGGGCGTAGCCCACGTTGAAGAGCTGGAGCAGCGGGCTTTTCAGCATGTCGGGCATTGGCTGGAGGTATCCGGTCTCCTTGTACCAGTATGTTCCGGCGGCGGCGCGGTCATGGCCGTTGATCCGGTTCACGGCCTCCACCAGGCGCCGGTCGTTCACTCCGTCCATCACCCTGATGTCGGCCAGACCGAACAGGATGTTCAGGTTCGGCGGCGAGATGTCCTGGCTGATGTAAACCCGGGACAGCGGTTGAAGGTCCTCGAGCCGCGCCACACCCCCGCCCGCGCTGATCCTCTTTTCATAGCCCGGATCGCGCATGGGCTGCGCCAACCCGTCCAGCACCAGGCAAGCCATGACCGCTGCCAGAGAGAGGCTCCCGGCGAGGAGAACGATTGCCGAGCGCATGGCCGGATTAAGACCCCCGCTCTTCCCTTTCCCGCTCAACTGATACGCGCTCCAGGTGAGCCATGCCCCGGCCGCCGTGAGGATGATGAGGACCGTGCCGGAATACTTGTTGATGAACCCGGCGCCGCCGGGCAGCGGCTCGTAAATCACGCCCATGGCCATGACCGCTATGAGCGTGACGACCAGCACGTTCGCGGCCCGCGTCCCGCTCACCCGTCCCCGCAAAATTTCTTGCAGGCCGCGGCCGGCGAGCAGCGCGATACAGAGCGCCACTCCCGGCTCCGGGTGCTTGAAGTTCCCGGAAAAGGCAAACACGGGCACGTACCCGATCAGCCGAAAGAGCGGCAATCCGAACATGACGCCCAGGAAGAACAGGGCATAGGCGAACAGGGAGAGGTCGGTGCGGCCAAGCTCGCGCGGCTTGGAAACGGCAATCATGGCCAGGAGCAGCGGGACCGCGCCCAGCGCCGGAATCAGCCACGGCACCGAGCTCTCCGCGTACGCGGGCATGCCCGCGAGCGTCTCCGGCCACACGATATGCGGCGTTGTCAGGAACGGCGCGCCCGCCGGCGCCTTTCCGAAAAACCACGGCGACCAGAGCGCCACCGCCTGCCGCGCCGAGTAATGGAAGAACCCGGTCCCCGGAACGTGGAAATGATAGCCGCGGAACCAGTACTCTAAAAACGGCAGAATCATGGGCAGCGACAGCATGACGCCCGCGCCGACGCCCGCCGCGAACAGCGGCGCGGTCATCCGGGCGCGTCCGGGCCCGAGCGACGCCGCGGCCGCCAGCAAGGCCGGGAGCAGGAGCGTGTAAAACGCCGCCTCCGGATGGCCGTTGTTGAGCACGGCGAAAGTGACGAGTCCGAGCAGGACCACGTCCCGGATTTTCCGGCCTCCCTTAAGTCGCAGCGTGAGCAGCACCGCGGCCGGCAGGAGCACGTCCGCGTTAAGGTAGTTCTCGTTCACGAACATCTTCATGTATCCGGTGAAGGCGAACGAGATGGCCGCCACCGCCGCCGCCGGGAACGCGAGCCGGAGCTTCTTCGCCAGCGCGAACGTGAACAGCGCGGCCATCAGAAGCCGCAGCACGATGTAAAAGTCCCGCGCCGCGAGGCCGGACCAGACATAGACGATGGGCTTCAACGGATACAACGCGCCGCACAGCATGTTGCCGAGCAGAGGAGTGCCCAGGCCGTTCATCGGGTTCCACAGCGGGAAATAGCCTTCCCTGAACTCCTCGACAATCTGGTGGTCGAAGGCGTACTGGCCGAGCAGGTAATACTGTTCCTGGATGGCGCCGCGGAAAATGGACAGGCCGGAGAGCCACCGCGGGCCGTAAAGCAGAAAAACGCAGACGAGGGCAAGGCCGCAGACGGCCGCGGCCTCCATCGCGATTTTCAGGCGGGGACTGATGGGGGGGGCGGCATCGGAGAGAACCACGGGGGCCGGCTTCCCGGCCGGGTCCTCCCCAGGAGGCCCTGAAGCAGGCCCATCACCCGGCCGGTCTTGCCCTTCATGGTCGGACATGTCTATTTTTTCTTTGCCGCCGTTTTCTTGGCCGCGAAGAACTCAACGTCCGATAGATTGGACCACACCGGCTTGCGCACGGGCCGGGGCGGCGTGTCCCGGATCTCCGGCTTTTCCGGGGCCTCCTTGTGGTCGGGCGGAGGGTCGGAGCGCTTGGCCGCCGGCGGGTTCGGCCCGCCCTTGCCCGGCTCGGTAAAGCCCACGCACTTGCCGTCGTCGTCCCGCACCCACCCCTCGTCGTGCCAGCCCAGGAACTTGGCCTTGAACGTATAAATCGCGCCCTTCTCCACGAACGCCATTGGCTCGCCGTCCCACGAATAAATGTGGATCTTGTCCTGGTCCAGGTAAAACGCGGCCTTGCCCTTCTTGTCGTGAATCGGGTGATAATGCAGCTTGTCTTTTTTAGGTTCCATATTCAGCCTCCACGCTCCTTCGCTTTTTTCTCCCGGTAACCGCTCGCGCGGTACGCCGCGATCGGGTTGATCGCCCCTCCCGCGCGCTTGCGGGCCATGGCCGCGACCGGCCCGACGTCGGTCTTGAACGCCTTCTTGAGCTCCGTCTCCGCCATCATCACGTCGTTACTATTCTGGTAAGACTCCAATGCCTCGTTGTCAACGAGCAGGGCCTGGACGTAAGCGAGCTGCAACTCGACCGTGGTCATGCAAAGCTCCTCGATCGGGTCCTTCAACAGGTGGCTCTGGTCAATGAGGTAAGCCGGCCGGAACTTCCGGCCTTGCGCCCGGCTTGCCAGCGTGAGCTCGTGGAACACGCGGAACAGGCGGTACGGATCAATCGAGCCTGCGCTGAGGTCGTCGTCCGCGTACTTGTTGTCGTTGAAATGAAAGCCCCCGAGCCGGCCGGCCGCGATCAGGCGCGCCACGATCATCTCCACGTTGGTCCCCGGCAGGTGATGGCCCAGGTCCACCAGCACCTTGCACCGCGGCCCGACCTCATGGGCCGCCATCAGCGCCGCGCCCCAGTCCGCCAGCACCGTGTAATAAAACGCCGGCTCGAACGGCTTGTACTCGATGAACATGGTCCAGTCGTTAGGCAGGCGCGCGTAAATTTTTTTCAGGCTCCCGAGGTAGCGCTCGAACGAAGCGGACAGCGAGGCCTGGCCCGGGAAGCACGATCCGTCCGCGATCCAGATGGAGAGCGCCCGGCTCCCCAGCTTTTGTCCGATCGCCGCGACCTCCAGGTTGTGCGCGATCGCCTGCTCCCGCACCGCGCGGTCCGTGTGCGACAGGCTCCCGAACTTGTAGGAATACCGCTGGCCCGGCTGGTCCTCGAACGTGTTCGAGTTCATGGCGTCAAAGCCGAGACCGCGCGCCCGGGCGTACTTCCTGAGCGCCGCCGTGTCGTCCACCTGGTCCCACGGGATGTGCAAAGATACCGTCGGGTTCGCGCGGGTGAGCTGATGAATGGCGGCCGCGTCGTCAATCTTGTCGTAGATGTCGCGCGGCTGGCCGGGAACCGGGAACCGGCCGAACCGAGTGCCGCCGCTGGCCACGCCCCACGACGGCACCGCCGCCGCGAACTTGCCCGCCTGCTCCACCACCGCCTCGATCTCGATCCCCCGCTCCGCGAGCGCGCGGCCAAGCTCCTTGAATCGCGCGTCAAGATGCCGCGCGAGCTTGGCGTTCTCCTTCTCGATAACGTCCTCGGGTATCATGTAAGGCTTCACAACATCGGCTCCGCCTCCTCAAAGCCTAACTTGCCCCGATCATAAAATCAAACGATAATACGTAGCGCCACCGGCCCGGCGGCAACGTCCGCCGGCAGGATGCCGGCGCTACCAGGAGGCTGACATGGACTGGAAGGTTTTCGGCGCGACGTTCGCGGCGCTGTTCGTGGCCGAGCTCGGCGACAAGACCCAACTCGCGGCCATCACCATGACCGGCAAGACCGGCAAGCCGGTGGCGGTATTTCTGGGCGCGGTCCTGGCCATGGCCCTGGTCACGCTGATCGGGGTGCTGGTGGGCGAAGGCCTGACCAAGCTCATCCCCACCGAGTACCTGGAAAAAGGAGCGGCGGCGCTCTTCGTGCTGATCGGGGTGCTGATGTGGTTCGAGGTGCTGTGATAAAAAGCGCGGGGAAATTAAGCCGCAGATGAACGCAGATTAACGCAGATAAGAAAAGAGAAAGAATTTATTTATCTGTGTTCATCTGCGTTCATCTGCGGCAAAAAAATATCTTTTTCCCTTCTCCCTACGGCTCCAATGTCAACCGATACCTGGCCTGCGCTCTCACCTTGACCGGGTCCATCACCGCGGTCAGGTATTCGGAGTTCAGCCACAGCGGGTGCATGTCGCGGTAATGCGGCGAGAGCCACTGGCCCGACTGGGAGCCGTCAATCACGATCTGCGCGTTGTCCGGATCGCCCATGTCCATGATGTGGCGCAGCACCGGCCCGCCCAGGCACTTCCACGGGTCCTTGCCGAAGCCGGTGACTCCCGCGTTGCGCACCGTGCCCGGTCCGCCGATGTGCGGGAACGGACCTACCGACATGTCCGCCAGCGGACCCCACCCGAACGGGCTGTACCACTTGATGTAGTGAAGCTTGCCCCACTCCCGGTTCGCCGGGTCCCGGCCATACTCCTTCTCCACCTCGTCCATGGCGTCTTTCAGGGACTTGACGATCATGTCGTCCATGTCCTCGACCCTGTCTTTGGTCCGCTGGTCGTCGAAGAACGGAGAGCCGCCCTGGTCCATCCACAGCCCGATCACCATGTCCAGGTCGCCGCTTTCCAGGAACTTTCCGAAATCCTCGTCCTTGACCTCGTCCGAGAGCGTATTCTTCCGGAGCGCCCTGGTGAAGGTGAAAAAGAGCACGGGCGCGGTGGCGTCGAGGCTCGCCTCGTGGTCCCAGGCCTTGAGCTCGTTATAGGCCTTCACCACTTGCGGGTCGGTCGGCTTCTTCTTCTCCATGGCCGCCGTGATGAACGGTATCTCCCAGTCCGCCCGTTTCACCCGCACGTCGTTCTGGATCCGCTTCATGTCGTCCATCGAGAGCGGCTTCAATTCATTGATCAGCTCCTCGATGCGCCAGGCCCGGTAGCCGTCGCCGTAGTTGGTCTCGAACACGTACGGGTACCACTCCGCGTCCACCACCTCGTTGTTCGCGGTCACCATGTAGCCGCGGTCCGGGTCCTGCGCCCACGGCAGCTCCAAGAGCGGGATGAACCCGGTCCAGTCGAACTCGCCCGACTCGCCCGGAACCGGCAGCACCCCGATCCCCTTGTTCCGGATCGGCACCAGCCCGCCCGGCAGATAGATGATGTGGCCGGCCGAGTCCGCCGCCACCCAGTTCTGGTTCGGCAGCACCAGCTTGTCCATGCCCTGCTTGAAATCCTCGATGCTCTCGCCCTTGCCGATCGCGTTAAAGGTATGCGCGCCGCTCATCAGCGGGAGGTCAGTGAGCCCGTGCTCCTTGACCCGCGCCATGAAATCGTCCACCGTGGCCGACTGCACCAGCTGCTCGAACAGCCGCACGTCGCGCGTGAAGTCCCAAGCCACCCACCGCATCGCAATCGGCGGCGTGTCTTTGGGCAGGTCCCCCGCGATGTCGTTGATGATCGGACCGTGGATGCTCTGCCGGACCTCGAGCTCCTTGTCCACCAGCCGGCCGCCCACCCGCACCTTGATGATCTCCTTGCGCACCGTGAACGGCAGCCACTCGCCCTTGTACCGGTACATGCCCGGGTGCGCCGCGTCCGTGGTCTCGATGAACAGGTCCTGCACGTCCGCGATGGAGGTGGTCTCGCCCCACCCCAGCTTCCGCGTGTGACCCAGCACCACGTACGGCATCCCGGGGAAGGTGGCGCCATAAGTGTCGAACCCCGCGCCCTTCACGTGCATCAGGTACATGAGCGAAGGCTCGATGTGTTCGAGGTGAGGGTCGTTCGCCACCATGGCGTGGCCCGACTCCGTGATCTTCGGGCTCACGATCCAGTTGTTCGAAGCCAAAGGATAATCAACGTAGAGCGCCTTCTTCAGAGACGACTCGGCGGCGAGGAGTTGAAGCGCCGCGTCCGCGGAGAGCTGGTCGAAATCGTACCCGAGCTCCGCGGCTGACGGCCGGCCGCCGGGCACAAGCTCGCGCGGATGCATGAGCTTGTTCTGCAAAAGCTCCGGCGGCACGATGGTCGGGCCTTGCGAGTAGTGCAGCCCCATGAGCTGCCAGCCCAGGTCCGAGCCGTACTTCTTGAAGAACCCGTAGCGCATCAGCTCCTCGTCCATGTTCCCGGCCAGCATCGCCCCGATGAAGACGTTGAGGCTCATCATGTCCGCGATCCGAAACGGCGCGGGCCGGACCTTGAGCACCTGGAACTCGATGGGGAGCTGGTCCCATTCCTGGTGCGTCGCGATAAAAACGTTGATCCCGTCGCAGTATGCGTGAAGCTGATGATAAATCGCCGGGTCCTGGTCCTGAAGCAGGGCCTCGCCCACCTCGCCCAGCCACTTCATGCCCAGGATCCGCTGGGTCCTGTCAATGCCCGTGGTGGACATGGGGAAACCCATCATCTTCTCGCCCGGAATCCCCATGTCGCCCACCAGCTCGCTCATCCGGCCCTCGGACAAGGCCCGCAAAAACACCATCTCCCACAGCCGGTCCTGGGCCTGCGTGTAGCCGATCGCGAAGAACAGGTCGTGCTCGTTCTCCGTCATGATGTGCGGGACCCCGTAAGCGTCCCGGTCAATCTCCACCGGCCCCTCCAGGCCCGCCACCTTGAGCGTGCCCTCGATCGTCGGCAAGGACGGCGCCTTCTCATACCTGCTCTTCACGATCTCCATGCGCAGGCAGCCGGCTATTCCAATAATCAGAAGCACCGCGAAAAATAGAATCGTTGCCTTTTTCATTGTTTCCCTCCCGTGAACGATAAACATCATAAAAGGGATCGCCTTGAATTCCAAACGGCGCTCCGATACCATATAAGCCATGACCATTGATCTTCTGCCCCCTTTCATTCGAGAGAACTACGAAGTGCATGAATGGAAGCATGCCTGCGCTATCCTTCACAACGATTTCTCTGACGAGTGGCGGGATATGACGGAGGTCCTTGCCAATTTCCGCTTCCGAAAAAGTTGGATCGCTGTTGGCGGAGGAAGTAAATCGAAAGTCGCGGAAGCAATTGACGGCCAATTGATCCAGCGGGGGTGGGTGGAGAAGGACTTCTCCACTCAGATCAAGGTTGACGACAACGTTATGGAGTCGCCAACTCATAAGGTGGACTGCTATAAAAACCGCGTCGCGCTGGAGATCGAATGGAACAACAAAGACCCTTTTTTCGATCGCGACTTGAACAACTTCCGCCTCCTGTTTGATCTCCGGGCAATTAGCGTCGGGATCATCATTACCCGTTGCGATGATCTTCAGGAAATTTTTAACGATCTTGGCCGCGGGTCCTCCTATGGGGCCTCGACAACTCACGTGAGCAAATTGCTCCCGAGGATCAAAGGGGGCAGCGGGGGCGGCTGTCCCCTGATCGTATTCGGAATCACCAAAAAATTGTATGAAAAGGACCGCTGAAATGACCAAAGTATTGACCGTGGCCGAGGATTTCTCGCGAAGCGTCCGGGGGAAGTTCCGCACTATTCAGGCTGATCCTCCCTGGCGTTTTGCAAACCGCACCGGCAAGATGGCGCCCGAGCACCGCCGCCTCTCCCGCTACACTACCCTGAGCTTTGAAGAAATCATGGACATCCCCGTAGGCCGGGTTGCCGCGGAGAGCAGTCATCTATATCTATGGATTCCGAACGCCCTGCTGCCTTATGGCCTGGATGTGATGAAAGCCTGGGGATTCACTTACAAGACCAATATCATCTGGCACAAGGTGCGCAAAGACGGGGGGCCGGATGGACGCGGCGTGGGGTTTTACTTCCGCAACACCACGGAAATGATCCTTTTCGGCATCAGGGGCCAGATGCGGACCCTTGGGCCGGGCCGCCGGCAAGTGAACATCATCTGCGCGCAAAAACGCGAGCATTCCAAAAAACCCGATGAAATCTACAATATCATCGAGGCCTGCAGTCCAGGACCTTACCTGGAGCTTTTCGCCCGGGGTAAAAGAAAAGGCTGGGTCCAATGGGGCGACCAGGTTGATGACTATGAGCCCGATTGGCCTACCTACGCCAATAACTCCGCCAATTCCGCCCTCAAAGTCGCGGGAGCCGATATTTTGCCCCTCTTTGATCACCCCGCCAGAAAACGCTGACCCCGAGAAAAATGCCCGGTCGGTTTTTTCGTGCGCTTCCGTTATCTCCCATCCGCCCGCGCCTGTAAAGATAAATTGACTTTTGACAACTCATGCTCAAAGCGGCGATAATACAAATGTTAAGGAGGCAAGCAATGAAGACCCGAATCCCCAGGCTATCCATATCTTTCCTGTGCATCTTTATAATGTCCATCTTCATCTGTGGCTGGTTCCAGGACTGCGGCGAAGATGACACCGCGGTGTTCCTGTGCGTGGACTACGACGGCGACGGCTATGGCGCGATGTATCCGGGCGAGCAGGTGGGGGCGGGGTTCCCGCGGCCCGAGGTCACCTGCTTCGAGGCCCGGGACTGCGATGACCGGAACCCCGGAGTCTGGGACACGTGCACCGCCTGCGTGGACGCGGACGGAGACGGCTGGTATGTCTCATGCGATGATTACACCGGCATCAACGGCCCCGACTGCGACGACCAGGACCCCGATAACTGGCTCTCGTGCGATACCTGCTTTGACGTTGACGGCGACGGCTTCTTTGCCGGGTGTGATGACTACATCGTCCGCCCGGGCCCGGACTGCGCTGACGGCGACAGCCTGGTCTATCCGGGCGCGCCGGAGCTTTGCGACCAACAAGACAATCAATGCCCGGGCGACGTGGGTTACGGGACCATTGATGAAGGTGCCTGCCCCACGCTGAATTAATCCGGACTGCGGGCGGGATCGCGGAACGGACCGCTTTAGACTTCCATCAGCGGCGTAGGGGCGCCCCCCTGTACTACTATCATGCAAGATGCATAAATTTCTTTGCACTTTTCACGATATTGTTCGCAACCGGATGAAAGAATTTATGAACAAGGATGTTTAGGATATTAAGGATAAAAATCTTATCCTTGACATCCTGAATATCCTTGTTAATTAACTCTTTGGTTGCGGCTTTGAGCCGCGCTAGGGGCGCCCCGGCATTGGGCAGGCACGGGGGCCTGCCCCTACCAGAGTCCGATCAATTTCTTCCCGTACAGCACCAGAATCACCGTCACGATCCAGAGCAGGATGTTGATCTGGAGCGGCCGGTCGGTGAGGAAGACCTTGGACGGAGACCCGCCCTCGTTCTTCTGGTGCACGATGTAGAGGTAGCGGAAGATGCCGTAGCAGACGAACGGCACGGTCCAGAACAGCCGCTGCGTCCCGAACTTTCTCACCGTCTCCGGCCACATGGTCCACAGCGCGTAGGCCATGACCGTGGCCGCGCACGAGATCGAGATCATCTGGTCGAGAAAACTGACGCCGTAATGGTTGAGCGTGGACCGGTGGTCCGCGGCCTTCTCCTCCAGGCCCAGCTCCTGCCGCCGCTTGCAGAAGGCCAGGAACAGGGAGCCCAGCAGAGTGCACAGGATGATCCAGGTGGAGATCACGATGCTCGGGTCAATCCGCCGGAGCGCCTCTCCCCCCGCCAGCATCCGCAAGATGAACCCGAACGCGATGCTGAACGCGTCAATGATCACGATCCGCTTGAGCGCGAACGAATACGACACGTTGAGCGCGACGTAGGCAACGACGACCAAGAGCACGAGCGGCCTGATCAAAAAAGCGCCGACAAAGCTCGCCGTAAAAAGCGCCGCCATCCCGGCCAGCGCCGCCGCCACCGAAAGTCGGCCCGAGGCGATGGGCCGGTCCTTTTTCTCCGGGTGGTGACGGTCGGCCTCCCGGTCCGTGACGTCGTTCAACAGGTACACGCCCGACGACGCCAGGCAGAAGCAGCAGAACGCGGCCAGCGAGACCAGGAACATGGGAGGGTCGAACAGCTTCTGGGCAAAGGCCACCGGAGCGAAGATGATCAGGTTCTTGATCCACTGCTTCGGCCTCATGCTGATGAGGACCATTTTTACGAATACCATCACCCGCTCCCACTGACTCCTGGAGCTCCAACGCCCCAGGGTAGTGTCTCAGCAATTTATTGACATTGCGGTGCAGGCGTCCCGCCTGCAAAGAACTCTTGGTGCAGGCCAGAGGCCCGCACCACAATCTTAAGCTATTGTAACCCCGATGCCGGGATACCGCACCAGCGCCCCCAAAACACGGCTCATTGAGGCAGCGGCGCTCCCGGCGGAGCCTGCTGGTACTGAGGATACTGCGGGTTCGGGTACTGCACCTGCGCCACCCCCGCCCGCTCGATCTCGATGTGCTCGATCATCCAGTGGGTGAACCATTTCATCATCCAGGGGATGGGGATGATGAAAATACTGGTGAGATAGAGCACGAACATACGCCACAAGAGGCCCCACCCGGAGCCGGTCCAGATCAGGCGGTCGCCGGTGGAAGAGCTGGTGTTCTCGCAGGTCCAGCGGATGAAAGCGGACATCACCCAGAAGGGAAGGATGATGAGGATGGCGGAGACGTAAGTCAGCAACATCCAGCCCAGCATGCCCAGGAAGCCCCCGTTAAACGTGAGGCGGCCGCCCCACCCGAACACGATCGAGCCGATCATCCAGCGCATCAGCAGGAAGCTGAAATAGAGCGAGACCGGGATGGCGAGCACGAGAAGGATGAAGTAAAGCGGCGGCGGCTGGTCACCCTGCTTCATCCCGATCAGCGTCAGCATCGGAAAGAAAAAAGGCAGGATCGCGAAGAGCACAATCCACCAGATCTCGCCACCCTTGCCCACGAACTGCACGTAGTTGCCGTCCGAGAGCCGCGTGTTCGCCGCGATGAACCCGAACAGCATCGCATACCCCCACGCCAGCGGCACGATGAAAAAATACGCCAGGATGCCCGCGAGCAGCGTGTACCCGAACAGCGCCAGCGCGCCGCCCTGAAAATCCATCTTGACTCTCATCTTAAATCCTCCTGTGTCTTGGCGGGAACTGGTCTGAAACCTTAATACAACTCATGCATGATTGCAAGGCAAATGGTTTGACACCCCGATACTCGTGCCTGATAATTAATCGAGAGAGCGGCATCTAAAGAGGAGAGGGGAATAATGGACCGGGAAGAAGCCAGGCGCCTCATGGAGTCGAAACTGGCCAATGCGAATTTGCGCAAGCACGTGCTGGCCGTCGCCGCCGTCATGCGCGGACTCGCCCGGCGCTTCGGCCAAGACGCGGACAAATGGGAGCTTGTGGGCCTGCTCCATGACCTGGATTATGAGGTGACGGTGAAGGACCCGGACCGCCACGGCCTCGTCTCCGCCGAGTGGCTCGAGGGCCGGGTGGACGCGGAAGTGATCGAGGCGGTCAAGGCCCACGCCGACAAAGCCCCCCGCGACAAGCTCATGAACCAGGCCGTGTACTGCGCCGATCCCGTCACCGGCTTCGTCGTCGCCTGCGCCTTGATCCACCCCGAGAAAAAGCTCGCGCCCATTGACGTGCCCTTCGCCCTGAAGCGCATCAAGGAAAAACGCTTCGCCGCCGGCGCCTCCCGCGAGCGCATCGCCGCCTGCGCCGAGCTGGGCCTGTCCATGGAGGAGTTCATGGGAATAGCGATCGGGGCCATGAAGGGAATCAGCTCCGAGTTGGGGCTTTGAAGCGAAAGGAGGAGGAAAAAGTAGATAGTAGGTAGTAGGTAGTAGATAGGGTTGCGGCGCCTTTTCCTCCCTATCTACTACCTACTATCTACTACCTACTCCTGCATTTACCATGTCCCGCGACCCTCACGACGACGCCGTCCTCTCACTTGACGAGGTCTTCAAGGACGAGGAGGTGGTGAGTTTAAGCCTCTCCGACGCGGAGTGGGAGGTGATCATTGCGCTCGCGGAGACCGG
The DNA here is from genome assembly GCA_035527835.1 of bacterium. GTDB lineage: Bacteria > RBG-13-61-14 > RBG-13-61-14 > RBG-13-61-14 > DATKZS01 > DATKZS01. The sequence goes on along the minus strand of DATKZS010000235.1, from coordinate 36,477 downwards.
GGGATCGAGCACGGTCGAGGCCCTCCGCAAAATGACCCGCATGGACAGCGCCGTCATGCAGGACGTGATCAAGCGCCTGCTCGACCGCTCCGTCATCTCGCGCGGCAGTAGCGACGGTCCCGCCGAGGCCGGCAAGTCCGCGCCCGACGCCGAGGTCGCCCAGTACCTCGAATTCTTGAAAGACCTGAACCACTACCAGGTCCTGCAGCTCAACCCCGACGCCGACCCCGCCGCCATCCGCCGCTCCTACTTCCGCCTCATGCGCGAGTACAACCCCGACCGCTTCATGAAGGAGCAGAACCCCGACACCCGCGAGCAATTGAAGGAGATCTTCCGCATCCTCACCCGCGCCTACGAGACCCTCTCCGACCAGCGCGCCCGCCGCGAGTACGACCTCACCATCCCCGACTTCACCGGCGCCCTCGAAAAGGAGGACGACGTTGCCTTCGACGCCCTCTGGTCCGGAGAGGTCGGACCCGGACCGCTGCCCGAGACCAACCCCGACCTCGCCAAGAGCTTCTACGAAAGCGGAATCGCCGACTTCCAGAAAGGAGACCACGCCGGCGCCGAGCTCAACTTCAAGCTCGCCGTGGCCCTCGACCCGAAAAAGGACGGCTTCCAGGCCGCGCTCGCCAAGGCCCGCCGCATGGTCCAGGCCCGACAGGCCAAGGACGCCGCCCTCAAGGCCATCTATATCGAGGACGAAGGAAAGTTCGGCCCGGCCATCAAGTGGATGTCCCGCGCCGTCGAGCTCGATAACGAAACCCCCGAGTACCGCTACGACCTCGCCCGCATGATCGAGGCCCACGGCCGCGATCTCAACGCCGCCCGCATGAACGTGCTCCTCGCCCTCGACCGCAAGCCCGGAAAGCTCGACTACCTCATCCTCTTCGCCAAAATCCAGACCCGCCTCTCCGAATTCGCCGACGCCCGCCGCACCTATAAAAAAATCCTGAGCCTGGACCCGGGGAACGAGGTTGCGAAGAAGGCGATGGAAGAGTTGAAGAGGAAATAAAAAACGGACGAATAAGCAAAAGCATCAATTATTACAGCCCGGAATTTTTAACGCCACGAAAGAGTTGGAAAAAAACATGGATTCACCGTCAGCCGCCGGGAAGAGCCGGCCGGATCAGATCGCTTGCGTCTTCGGGATCATTGCCGGCATGGCCTTGTTCGCTTTTTTTTGCGTCAGGTCCTGGCCGGTCGTCGTGGACGACACCTTCATTATTTTCAGGTACTCCCGCAACCTGGTCGCGGGCTTCGGGCTGGCCTGGAACCAGGGATCGCCGCCGGTTGAAGGATACACCTCGCTCCCGTGGGTCATGATCATGGCCGTTCCCTTTGTCCTGCGCCTCGACCCGGTGCTTTTCTCCAAGGCCCTCGGCATCTTCTTCACCGTCTCTTCCATGGCGCTTACCTTTGTTTTCATCAAGGAGATGCTGGCCGGGCACGATTTCAAGTCCCCGGCCCTTCTGGCCTCCGCAGGCGTGGTTTTCCTGGGCTCCGAGCTTGTTACCGGCCTCCACGCGGTGACGGGGATGGAAACGGCGCTGTTCACCTTTTTCTTCACCCTCTTCATCTATCTGGTGACCAGAGCCGCGTCCGGGGCGGGACCGAAAATTTTTCCTTGGCTGGCCCTGTGCTCGCTCCTGCTCGGGCTGTGCCGGCCCGAAGGCAATCTGGTCGCCATCCTGGGACTCACGTGCTTGCTCGCCGTCATGCCGGGCCGGGCCAGGACCGCGCTGGTTAAAGCCGTCGCTCTATATTACTTTTTGCCCGGGCTCGCCTATTTCATCTTGCGTCTGGCTTATTTCCATGTCCTTTTCCCGCTCCCCTTTTATTTGAAGGTGGGCGGACACCGGGGTTTTACCGGCCTGTACTTCCTGACCAGCTACTTCTGGAGATTGGGGCTTTACACGCCCTTTGCGCTCATCGCATTCGTCTGGGGAGGCCGCAAGTTCCTGCCTGCGGCGGCGGCCATCGCCGGGTTCCTCGGCTTTTTCCTCTTTCCGGCTCATATTATGGGGTATTTATGGCGGTACCTGGTTCCCGCGACTCCCTCGATCCTGGCCTTCTCCGCCCTGGGCCTGGCCGTGGTCCTGGCGTGGCTTAAGGCGAGGCTTGCCATTAAATCGGACCGGGTTGCGTTTTACGCCGCCGGGACCATTGTGGTTCTGCTGGCCGCTTTTTCCGTCGAGCGGTCCGTGACCGGCGACTACATCAAGTTTCCGAGAACGTCAGCCGTTCAGATGGGACGGGCCCATATCGCTCTCGGCAAGTATCTGGCCTCGTTTGCCCCCTCCTCGGGCACACCGCTCCTGGCCATCCTGGACGCGGGCGCGGTCGCGTATTATTCCAACTGGCGCGTCATTGACACTTTCGGACTGAACGATCCCCATATCGCGCTTACCGGAGAGCGCGAGCCCGGATACGTCCTTGCCCAGAACCCGGACCTGATAATCATCCGCTCCTCCGACCCTCAAAAATTCGTCCCCAAAAACTGGGACTCCGGACTTTATGAGCCGGGCAAGGAAAAGGGATATGCAAGGGCGAAAGTCGTGGAGCTTCATGAAGGTTATTATCTATGGGTCATGGCCGTCGAGGGAACTCCGATTTACGAATATATGAAGAAATGGACCTGCGCGGCCTGCTCCGATTGAGGGCAAGAGGTAAAATAAGATCAGACCCTTGTTTACTTCGGGAAAAAACCCGGGAAAGGATGAAGCCATGGTGAAATCAGATCGTTGCGGACGGAAGGAAGGCGGGACCGACCGCCGGCGTTTTTTAACGGACGGATGCGCGCTGTGCGCGGGGGCGGGGCTGATGGCCGCGCCAGGCTGGGCGCGGGCGCGCCCTGCCCTGGGGAAGCTGCGGCTCCGCGTGGTGTACGTGCTGAGCGCCGTGGTCCAGAAAAGCAACGACTGGCCCAACCTGGGCTTTGACTTTGCGCCGGTGATGGAGAAGTACAATAACGCGCTCACCGGCGCCTTCGCGGAGATCGAGTTCCTTCCCGTGATCGCCAAAGGCCCGACCCGGATGAGCGCGGTGCTGGCCGGGGACCTGGGCCGGGACGTGGACGGCTACATCGTGTTCCAGCTGAACAGTTGGAAGCTGTCGGTCCTGCCGGTCACGGCCACGAAAAAGCCCATGCTGTTCGTGCCGCTCATGTACGCCGGGACCGGCGGGTTCCTGGTTTTCAACGCCATGTTCCTGCGTCAGAAAGCGGGCAACGTCGGCTTCGTGTCGTCCTCCGACTTCGACGACGTGATCGAGGCCGTGAAATGCTTCGAGTCCGTGAAAAGCGGCGGCGCTTCCGGTTTCGGGGACGCAGTGGCCAGGGTCCGGCGGGAGCGGACGCCCGGGCCCGGCGATCTCACCTTAGCCCCGGACCCGCTCCCCGCGATCACGGCCGAGGAAGCCATCTCCCGCATGAAAGAATCGCGGATTCTGGCCGTGGGTTACCCGGGAGTTTCATCCCGTTGGATCCCGATGATCGGCATGAAAATGATCCCCTTCAGCGAGCTCGACCGCGCCTTCCGAAAGGCGGACCCGGACCGGGCGCGCGAGCTCGCCGGCCGCTGGCGTGAAGACGCGGCGGTGGTGGAGGGCGTGTCCGAGCAGGCGCTGGCGGACTCCGCTGCCATGCATCTTGGCATGGAGTCCCTGATGAAAAAATACGGGGCCAACGCCGTGACCGTCAACTGCCTGGTCGGTTTTTACAGCGGCGGTCTCCACGCTTATCCGTGCATGGGCTTCCACGAGATGAACAATAATGGCCTGGTGGGCGCGTGCGAGTGCGACGTGCGCTCGGCCGGGACCATGCTCGCGGTAAACGCGCTCAGCGGCGGCCGGCCGGGTTACATCAGCGACCCGGTGCTGGACACCGCGAACCGGCGGATCATCTACGCCCATTGCGTGGCCTCCAACCGGCCGTTCGGCCCGGACGGCCCGGCCAATCCCTTTGAGATCCTCACCCATTCCGAGGACCGCAAAGGCGCCTCGGTGCGCTCGATCCTGCCCGCGGGCTACCTGACCACCACTATTGAGATCGCCCCGGAGCGCAAGGAGATACTGATGCACCGCGCCAAGACCGTGGGCAACGATCCCGACGACCGCGCCTGCCGCACCAAGCTGGTGGCGGAGCCGGTCGGGGACTTCGAGAAGCTATTCACCTTCTGGGACCGATGGGGCTGGCACCGGGTCACGGTCTATGGCGACTTGAAGGACCGGGTCCATGAGCTGGCCGAGGCCATGGGATACCGGGTGGTTCAGGAGGCTTGAGGCTTGGGGCTTGAGGCTTGAGGCTTGGGGCTTGGGGCTTGGGGCTTGAGGCTTGAGGCTTGAGGCTTGGGGCTTGAGGCTTGAGGCTTGAGGCTTGGGCACGCATTGTCCAGCATTATTTCGGGACCCATTTTTTCGAGTTGATGATGACGCAGGCGGGGGCCGGCTGGGAGCAGGGGCGGTTGTGGATGTAGTCGTCGAGGGCTTTTACCTGGGGCACGAGCTCGGTTGCGGTGTCCATTTTTAATCCCAGCCGCTCCATGACCGCGATGGCTTGGTCCGCGGACAGGCCCTGGTATTTCATCTGATAGTAGGCGGCGAGCCGGCCGGTGCGGTGGGCGCCCATCTGGCAGCGGATGAGCAGGCCGGCGCGGTCGCGCCTGGCCGCGGCCACCTGTTCGTCGAACAGCTTGAGAAAGCCGTCGCCGAGCGCCGACGAGTGCTGTTTCACGTCATAGACCACCTTGATTTCCGGACATATTCCCTTTGCCTGGTAGGCGAGCTCATTGTCGGCGGCGTCTCCGCTCAGGACGATCACGCGCTCGACGTGGTACTCATCGCACCACTTGGCAAAGGTCTTTTTGCTCGGAGCCCCGCTCCGGTAGAGGCGATAGGCCTTTTCCGGATGGCCGGGGCCCGCGGGCTCGCCATCCACCTGATGAAGGTTGTTGTTGACGCGGGTGAAGGTTTCGGCCTTCTCGCGGGGGGCCGGGGCGAGGCAGCGGGACGCGAACCAGGCGGCCGGAACCGCGACCATGAGCGCGGCCAATGGTATGAATAGTCGTCTCAAGCCGGCGTTTTTTTCCATCAGTTGCTCCCGGCCTTCTTTTGCTTGCGGGCGAGGATGAGGGCGTAGGCGCAGGCGATGATGGTCATGGCGCAGATGGTGATGGCGAAGAGGTCGCCGTGTCGGGTGTAGAAGGTGGAGAGGGGAGAGGGCTTGACGACGCCGGTGAAGGACGCCTGCTGGTAGATGGGGGTCTGGTGGACGATTCGTCCGACCGGGTCCACGATGGAGGAGATGCCGGTATTGGCCGAGCGCGCGAAGTAGACGCGGTTCTCGATGGAGCGGAAGATCACGGTGGAGTGGTGCTGGTATGGCGCGCCGGTCTTGCCGAACCAGGCGTCGTTGGTGATGGTGGTCATGAACACCGCTCCCTGGTCCACGAAGCGGCGCACGATGTGCGGAAAGATCACCTCGTAACAGATCACGCACCCGAAGCGGCCCTCCGGGATGCCGAAGACGCGGACCTCGCGGCCGGGCGTGGTCCCGCCGGTGTTGCCCTTGGCGATGGCGTCGGCGAAGAAGAAGAGCTTGGCCATGGGCACGTACTCGGAGAAGGGCACGAGCCGCATCTTGTCGTAGCGGCCGAGCAGGTCCTGGGCCCCGGGCGAAAGCAGATACACGCTGTTGAAGTAGCACCAGTTCCCGGCCTTGGGCTCGGGCGAATACTCTCCGGGGCCGCAAGGGTCGCGGCTCAGGGTCCCGACCAGGAAAGAGGCGTCCACCGAGGAAAGAAAATCAATCACGGGCGAGCGCGTTACCCATTGCTCGTTGAAGTTGCTGATGGTGACGGCGGCCTCCGGCCACATGACGAGGCGGGGTTTTTCGGGCAGGAGCCGGCGGGTGAGCTCCATGTGGTCTTGCATGGTTTTCCAGAAGAATTGCGGGCTCCACTTTATTGACTGGTCCACGTTGGCCTGGACGATGCCGACCTTGATCTCGGGCCGGCCCTCGAACGCCTTGTCCACCATGGGAATGCGCGCGAAGCCGTAGATCAGCGCGAGGACAATGGGACCCGCGCCGATGGCGAGGGGGGTGAGGACATTTTTAAGACGGGAGTCGTCCCGGCCGCCGGCATCCGCCGGTTTGCCGTTCAAGATGGCGCGTACGGCCTCGGCCAGGGCGGCGTTTGCGAAGACGATTATGAAGCTCACTCCATACGGCCCGGTGAGCTCGGAAATCTGGATCAGGGGCAGGACCTTGTATTGGGAGTAGGCCATGAGGGCCCAGGGGAAGCCGCCGAAGGGGAAATGGGCGCGCATGAATTCGACGGTGACCCATGCGATCGGCGCGGCGATGAGCGGCGTGAGCCCGAGCTTTTGGGTCATCAGATGATAGGCGGCGCCGAAGACGGCGATGTAGGCGGAGAGCAGCAGGACGAGCGCGAGGAGCACGGAGACGCTGACGGCCAGGGACATGCTGCCGAAGGTGTGCATGGTGTAGACGAGCCAGTGATAGAAGACGGGGTAGCCGATAAGTCCGAAGGCGAAGGCGATGATGGCGGCGTGCCGGGTCGAGCGGGCCTGGTCCAGCGCGAACAGCAACGGGCAAAGGAGGAAGAAGGCGAGCGGGCCGAATTCAAGATGGAGGATGTTGGGGAACGCGAAAAAAGTGAGGATTCCGCTGGCGGCGGCCAGGAGGTAGGGCTTGGCTTTCATTTTGGGTTATTCACCTTCCAAAGTGGATAGGAAAAATTTCATGGAGGGGAACGGGAGGCGCGTAGAGCGTAGAGCGCAGGGCGTAGGGCGTGAAAGACCGCCGCTTTGGCGCTGATTAGATTTACGCCCTTCGCCCTTCGCTCTACGCTCTCCGCGATCCGCGCCGCGCATATTATCCATTTCCCGGAGCCGCTTGTAAAAGTCAGCTTGGAAACGAGAACCCGGCGTGGGAGCGCCCTTCCGGGCGCGATTCTTGGCGGGGCCAGGGAGACGGATCGCGCCCGGAAGGGCGCTCCCACGCCGGGTTCTGGACTTTTGCAAGAAGCTCCCCATTGCGAAGAACCTCATTTTGACTGGTCCGCGGCCTCGATGGCGGCAACGAGTCTTTTTTGGAGGCCGCGCATTTTGGCGGCGCGTTTTGCGCCGCGGACGTGGTCGTGGCCGAGGAGGTGGAGGACGCCGTGGGCGAGGAGGTTATTGAGCTCGTGGTCGAGGGAATGGCCCAGGGCCCGGGCGTTGCGGTCGGCGGTTTCGACGGAGATGACTACGTCGCCGATGAAGTTTCCGGGGAAGGGATGGCCTTCGAGCTGGCTGAAGGCGATGACGTCGGTGGGCCGGTCGCGGTGGAGCCAGTCGCGGTTGATGGCGGTTATGCCCTGGTCGTCGGTCAAGAGGATTGACATTTCGGCGTTTTCACATCCCAAGTCTCTTAAGATAATTTTCGCTTTCCTTGGCATCTTCCTCTTCGCCGCCGGCTTTATCGTCCCGCTTGTCCTTAGGTTTAGCCGCATCCTGGTCCGCCTTTTTCTTTTTATCGGGGGCGCCCTTGACCACGGGCTCCTGGTAGTCGGGCCGCTGGTGGTAGATGGCGCCCAGGGTGAGGTTGAAGCTTCGGGCGATGTCGTGGAGGTTTTTGAGGGTGAGGTCGCACTCGTCGAGCTGGCCGTCGGTGAAGAAGCGGTTGATTAGCTTCTGGACCATTCCCTGGAGCCTGGCGGGGTTGGGGTCGCGGACGGTGCGGGCGGCGGACTCGACGACGTCGGCCAGGAGGATGATGGCGTTCTCGCGGGTCTGGGGCTTGGGCCCGGGGTAGCGGAACTCGGTTTCCTCGACCGGCCTTCCGGTGTCGTTCAGTTCCTTGGCCTTCTCGTAGAAGAACTTGAGCAGGCTCTGGCCGTGGTGCTGCCGGATGGCGTCAGTGACGACGCGGGGCAGCTTGTAGCGCTCGGCGAGCTCGACTCCCTCCTTGACGTGGTTGTGGATGATGAGGGTTGACATGGAGGGCGCGAGGCGCTCGTGCACGTTGTTTCCGTCCCACTGGTTTTCGGCGAAGTAGAGGGGCTTGTTCATCTTGCCGATGTCGTGATATATGGCCGAGACGCGGGCGAGCAGGGGGTTGGCGTTGATCGCCTTGGCCGCGGCCTCCGCCAGGTTGGCCACCATCAGGGAATGGAGGTGGGTGCCGGGGGCGCGCATGGACAGGTCCTTCAAGACTGGATGGTCCTGGTTCAGGAGCTCGAGCAGCTTGATGTCGGTGGAGTAGGAGAACAGGGACTCGGCCACCGGCACGAGCCCGGTGATCATGATGGAAATGAAGACGCTGCCGGCGAGTCCGAAGGCGCAGTTATAGATGAGTCCCGCGTCGAGAACGGCGGCGTTGTCGGCGGTTAATTGCCTGGTGATGAAGCTGATGGTGAAGATGAGCAGCACGTTGACGATCCCCAGCGCAAGCCCGGCGCGGATGATGGTCGAGCGCTGCCGGCATTGCCTGACCTCCCCGGCGGCGGCCACGGACCCGATCATGGTATAGAGTCCGAAGAGTATGCTGTTATCGGCGACCATGGCGCCGAAGATGGCCAGGGCGATGGAGAAGACCAGCGCGATCTCGGAGTTAAGGACCATGCGCACGAGCATGGCGGCGCCGGCCAGGGGGATGAGGTAATAGAAATTGACGTCCTCCGGGAGGCCCGCGAAGCTGTCGCGGCTCACGCGGGAGAGCAGGTCAATGCCCTTGAGCACGGCCAGGGAGATGACCAGGACCGAGGCCAGGAAGACCAGGTCCTTGGGGTCGGGGCGGAACTTCTTGATGTTGCGGGAGGCAAAGGTCACCATCGAGGCGATGAAGAAGAGGGTGATGACGAACATGCCCGCCCGCCTCAAGGCGGGGGCGCCGCGCGTCTGCTGCGCCAGCAGGATGGCGTCAATCTTCTTGATGGCGTCGGGAGAGAGACGGTCGCCTTTCCTGACGACGACCTCGCCCTTTTTAAACTTGTAATAAAGCGGCTTGATGGCGTCCACGGCCGCGGTGCGCACTTCCTCGGTCTTGTTCTTGTTGAAGGTGAGGTTGGGCTCGATCAGGGCCAGCGCCAATTTCTTGAGCAGCGCCTGGCGGGGGGCCTTGATGTCCTTGAGCTTTTCCGGGGCCAGTTGGTCAATCCGGGCCTGGCAGCCGGTGATGTCGGTGATGGCGTCGAAGTTGGTGATGGGGATCATGGGGTCTTCGGGCCTGGCGGCGATTGACCGGGCCCTGATCCCGCGGTCGCGGTCTTTAAGCACGAGATCCTTGTTGGCCACGATATAGGTAAAGTTCTGGTCCTTGCCCGCGTACACGGACTCGATCAGGCTGATCAGCGCGTTTTCCAGCTCGGGCATGAAGTATCTTTGCTTGAGCAGCTCCATCTCTTCCTTGGTAAGCGACACCCCGAAGTCCTTGAGCAGCTTTTGTTCCTTTTCCGGCATGAAGGTCTCGGGCACGGTGATGGGAGCGGCGTCGGGCGAGGGCGTCTCTCCCGGCGGAACGTCGGGAGGAGGAGGATACAGCTCTCGAAAACCCTCGAAAAACGAGGAAATGGTCTTCTTCTTGTCCTTGAGCAAGAGCGGGTCCCAGTCATAGATGGCGGGGGTCTTGGCCGCGGCCTCGCCCCGCTTTTTCTCGGTGCCTTCCACGTCGGGGACTTCGAGGTCCTTTTTAATCTCCAGGTCGCGGACGGCGATGACCGGCTCCCCTTCCTTTATGGAGGGGACGTAGACCTTCTGGGCGGTGGGGGCCTCGGGCTGGCTGATGATGAACATGATGATGACGCCGGTGATGACGTTGATGATCCAGGTGATGGCCACGGGCCGGAGGCGGTACTGGGCCATCAGCAGCTTCTGCCATGACCTTTTTCCCTGGCTCTGGATTTCCAGGGCCGCCAGCTTTCCCGGCTTGTCACCGTTCTTGTTCATGATCTGGCGCCTCCTCATCCGCCGGGTACTTCGCGCGCTCCTCTTTTTCGTAGGCCAAGATGATCTTCTGGACCAGGGGATGGCGCACCACGTCGCGCTCGGAGAATTCGGTGAAATGAATGCCCGGGATCCCGGCCAGGATCAGCCGGGCGTGCTTGAGCCCCGAGGTCTCGCCGGCGGGGAGGTCTATCTGGGTGACGTCGCCGGTGACCACCGCCTTGGAGTCGTAGCCCAGCCGGGTGAGGAACATTTTCATCTGGGCCTTGGTCGTGTTCTGGGCCTCGTCGAGGATGACAAAGGCGTGGTTCAGGCTCCGGCCCCGCATGAACGCCAGAGGCGCCACCTCGATCACCCCCTTGTCCATCAAAGCCCGCGCTTTTTCCAGCTCCATCATGTCGTAAAGCGCGTCGTAGAGGGGCCGAAGGTACGGCGACACCTTCTCCACGATGTCGCCGGGCAAAAAGCCCAGCCGCTCGCCCGCCTCCACCGCCGGCCGCGTCAGGACGATCCTCTCAACCTCCCCGTTGTTCAAGGACGAGACCGCCATGGCCATGGCCAGGTAGGTCTTGCCCGTGCCCGCCGGGCCCACCGAGAATACGATGTCGTTCTTGCGGATGGCCTCCAGGTATTCCTTTTGCACCAGGCCCTTGGGCGTGACCATCTTGCGCGCGCCCGCCACCGGCACGCCGTTATTGTAAATGCGGTCCAGACGGATCCGCGGGTCGTCCCGCACCAGGTTGAGCGCCGGCTCGATGTCGGACTCCGCCAGCCTGTACCCGCCCTTGATCAAACGGTACAGCTCCCGGATCAGCCGTTCCACCGTGACCACGCGCGTCTCCGGGCCCAGGATGTCAACAACGTTGCCCCGCGTCCGGATCCCGACCTCGGTGAGCTGCTCGATCCGCTTCAGGTTGCGGTGGTGCTCCCCGAAGAGAGCCTGCGCCACCTCGTTCTCCTCGAGGGTTATTTGACGGGTGGTTTCCATGTCACTACCCGCCAGCGTCCCCGCCCGGGCCGGGCGCCGCCTTTTTCGCCGCGCTCAGCCCGGGGGCCGCGAGGCGGCACGATCTTCCGCCCTCGCTGACCTCGTAATCCAAGGGGCCCTGGCCCGTGACCAGAGACTTGCCGCTCAGCTCTCCGTCCTGAACCAGAAGCTTCAAACCCTCCGGATATGCCCCCTTCATGGCCGCGTGCATCGAGAGCGAAGTTCTCACCTTGTCAACCTGGTACCACGTCCATAAATTCTCCTGGGCCCGCTCCCCCGCCGAAGAAAGACCGGGACGCAACATGCGCTGATAATTCCGGAAGCCGCCCGCCACCATCGCTAACAAACCAACCGCCAGAATCAAGGAGCCGATGGCCTGCACGGCGATGGACCGGCTGTCCACCCGTTTTTGTTTGGCCACGGACCCGACCACCCGCACCCGGCCGGCCTCCACCAGCTCCTTCACCACCTTCAACGCCTCGAACTTGCCCATCCGCGAAAGAAAAACCACGTCCTCGGCCGTCCGCTTGCCGTCAACAAGGTCAAAGACCTTCCTCTGGTCGCCCAGAAGCCGGTCCTCCACCCCGAACTCCCCAGCCACCGGATCGAGCACCGCCCCGGTGTCGGGGATCACGCTCTCGATCAGGGGCCACTCGTCCTTGATCCGGTAGCCGTCCATGAGAACGTGCTCGGAGCTGATCGGATCCGTCCATTGCTTCGGATAGTTGATCGCACCCTGGTCGAATGAATAATCGCCGTCCTTCCACAAAAACAGGCTGTAGATGGTTTCCAGCCGGGTGAGCGTGATCATGGCTTTAAGGTCGTCGAGCCCCAGCGCCTTGGCGTTGAGCAGGATTTGTTCGAGCGGCTTCAGGGTCTCGCTCTGTTCCTTCTTGAACGCCGCCACCTGTGCCCGCGAGATCAGTCCGGCCTTGGCCAGCATAAGCCCCAGGTCAAAGTCGTCCTTCATCGGCTCGTGCTTCGCGGAAACGATGTTGCCCTGGTCAAACAGGATCTCAACCTTACGCGTCTTGTCGCTCACCAAGAGGGCCCCGGTCTTCTTCTGCAGCCCGATGAGCTGGAGGATCTCGGAAATCCCGAAGTCGTGCATTCTGCCCGTCAATGCCATTTTCTATCTCCACCGGTCAATCCGGGCCCGGTAGTTGAGCACGGAAATGACCACCAAGATAAGATAGACCAAAACCAGGACAATGCCATAACCCGGCACGCCTCCATGGTAAGACGGCGCGGCTTCCGGCCACATCAGCCAACGGGTGATGAAAACGGACCAGGCCAGGGCCACGCATGAAAAAAGCAGCGCCCCGGCCCCGGTCCAGCCCAGCAGCATATGACCGCTGCCCGGCGCCAGGATGGCGAGCGCCAGACCGCTGCGGCTCCAGATGTCACGGTAGCGCTGGACCTCCGAGCGCTTTTGCATCTTGACTTTCAGGTCAACCCCGCCCTCGCCCTTGAACACGTTGTAACAGGGAGTGCAGATGCCCGGCTCGCGCGGCGGCTTCTGGCACGTGAGGCAGATCGGACGGCCACACGACGAGCACCGGCTCGACAGGTTCCAGCCCTTGCCGATGATCCGGAGCAGGAGTATGAGCACCGGACCGGCGATGACCACCCCCAGATACTCAAGCCCGGAAGGCTGGCCCATCCAGGCATTCCAGATGGCGGGGAAAGCGGCGCCGGCCATGGCCGAGCCGGACACGCTCCTTTCCCAAACCAGGGACCGCGGGACCGGAAGCGACGCCATGAAACGGTTGAGCTTCCACTCCCCGCCCCGCGCCGTCAACTGCTCCACCTTTTTCTGATTAATGGCGCTGGCCGCCTTGTACTGTTCGTCCATGCGCACGAGTTGCTCCGCCTCCTGGTAATATTGGCCCAGGTTGAACAAAACCTCCGCCCGCGGGCCCCCCGAATCAACCGCCGCCGAGAGCGCCCGGAAAACCGGCTCCAACTGACCGTCCCAAAGATATATCTCCGCGATGTTGTTGTAGGCCTCCTGCGCTGTCCTCTTGTCCTTCAGAAGAGGCTCGTAAACCGAAACCGCCTTGTTGAACCGGCCCTCCCGCTGCAGGAGCTGGGCCAGGCTGAAGCGCGCCAAGAGGTCATCCGGCCGCTTCTGCAAAGCCTCTTCCAGCACCGACCGGTCAGACCCGGTCGGGACCCCGTTCCGTACCCGCAGAGCCGCATATAGCGCCGCATCCGAACGCGTGGCCGCGAAAACGCTGTAGCGGGAAAGCAGGACCGGAGCGCTCAGCAGGAAAATAAACCACAAACAGGCCAGCACCACCTCGCCCCGTTTCATGTAAAGCGACATGACCAGTAGCCACCACGAGACCAGCCACCACCACGAAAGCCCCGCCGCCAGAGGCAGGCCAAGAACCAGGATGCACAGGGCATCGGAAAGCACGACGGGCATCTTGCGCGCGGGAAAAAGGTCCGAGAAATCGTGGAACAGAAGCACCCCATAGCGGAAAAGACACGTCAGCCCCAACACCGATCCCAATAACCCCATGAAAACCAGAGGATAGATGCAGAACCGGCCGCCCAGCCAATAAAGAGCCCCAAAGTCGTCCTCCAATGTCCGCAAAGACGCCAGGTAATACGACACGCTCTTCCCGGGCTCGACAGGACCGCCGCCAAGGTAATACCGCGCCAGCGAGAGCTGCACCCGAAACGAGCCGGGCGCCAGCTTTTGGGCATACTCCGTGAGCCGCTCCGCGGTTTCGCGGTCGCCGCGCTGGTAGAGCTTTTCCGCCCACCGGATCAGGGCCGTGGCATGGACCGGAAGGTCGCCAAGACCGCCGTCCCACTTGGCGCTGAGAACCTGGTCCAACTGTTTGGCCGCATCCGCGGACTCGCCCTTCTCAAGATGTTCCCGGAAATCGTTCCATCTGGCCAGAAAACGGTTCCACGCCGCGGACGGACTCACCACCTCCATGCGCTCGGCGCGGGCGCCCGCCGCCCCCGGCAAGACACAAACCAGCGCGGCCATCACAATAAGCGCCCAAATCCTCGCTGACCGTCCCAGAATAATGAGCCTCCTCAAATGAACAAACCACTCCCGCCAACCGGTTCCCAATGCCCCAAGCCCCGGCGAATCAAGGAGTTTTGCTCCGCATTTCGGCGCGGCCGACTCCGTTCCGAACATATTATTTTTATCATACTTCCTTGAGCGGCGCAACAAAATCTTGACACGAAAAATTTGACATTACCTGGAGAGGTGATGTAAATATGATCTTCGAGAGGTAGTGGTAGAGGATAACGTAAGTCCCGAAGAGAAAATCGGCCCTCGATCCCAAGGGAGGCACGGTCATGACAAGGTCAAGGTTTGCTCTGACGCGGTTGCTTCTGCTTCTGCCGCTGGCCCTTGGTTATAGCTGTGATTTTGAAGGTGACAAGTTGGTCCCGGGGACCATTATCAGGGCCGAGAGCCCGGAACTCCTTCCCGAAGACCCTCTCCCCGGCCTCCTGGCGGAATTGGTCATTGACGGAGACACCACTCACGCCCTGAACCTCAGCCCCACTTCGGACCACTCCTTGCAACAACGGCTGACCTCGATCCCTCCCGGGCGCCACTCGCTCACCTTGCGCTATTATTTACTTTTTTATAATGGAAAGAAGCTCATCCTCGCGGAGCAAACCGTTGACCAGGAGGTGATCGAGGGCGGGTCCGGGGTCGTGTTTTTTCCGGCCGGTTCTTACATTTATCCGGACCTGGATTGGGACGAGAGGACCAACCTTGACGAATATGTGAATGGATTGGACCCCGCGGTTTGCTGCCCGGACCAGGACGACGACGGCCATCGCGGACGGTGGTGCGGCGGAGATGATTGCGATGATCATAACCCCAATGCCTGGAACGCCTGCGAGACCTGCCGGGATAATGACCAAGATAGCTACTTCAAACTTTGTGATCGCTACCTCACCATCATGGGCCCCGACTGCGATGATACGGATCCGACGATCTTTGGATGTTGTCCCGTCCTCGCCGGCCCCGAACTCCGAGTCACCTATGCCCCCTGGTATAGCAAGTCACCTTCCCTGACCTGGACCGGCTCCGAATTTGCCGTGAGCTGGCAAGATGCTCGCGATTACGATTATGAAATTTATTTTGCCCGCATCTCCCCGGCCGCCGAAAAGATTGGCCCGGACCTCAGAGTAACCAGTCAGGAGGGATTCGATGGCTTTTCCTCCCTGGTCTTTGCCGGTTCGGAATTCGGGCTGATTTGGCAGTTCGACTCCCTCGAATTCATTCGAATCTCCGCCTCGGGGCCTCTCCTGGAACCTTTCTCCCTCATCACCCCCGGTGCAGAGCCTTCCCTGGCCTGGACCGGCTCGGAATTCGGACTCGCCTTTTGCGGGGGTTGGCCATACGAGATCTACTTTGTCCGATTCTCCCCCGGCGGGGTAGTGATCGGACCGGAGCTCCGAATCACCTATAATGGATTTTGGGGCAGACATCCCCAACTGGTTTGGACCGGCTCCGAATTCGGATTAAGCTGGCATGACTTTGAAGAACCGGCATATGATTTATGGTTTACCAGAATTTCCTCCGATGGTCTTAAAATCGGCCCTGACCTCTATGTCCCTTTTCCCCGCGGCAAGGGCGCCAATTCCTCTCTCCGCTGGACCGGCTCCGAATTCGGAATCGCCTGGAACGATACCCGGGATGGAAACCCTGAAATTTATTTCGCCCGGATTTCCGCCCAAGGTTCAAAGCTGGGACCGGACCTCCGGGTAACCTACGATGGCGCTCACAGCCTGAATCCTTCCCTGGCCTGGAGCGGCGATGAATTCGGGCTCTCCTGGCAGGATGATCGAGAAGGGACCGATCAAATCTACTTTGCCAAAATCTCGAGCCAGGGTTTGAAAATGAGCAAAGATTTCCCGGTGAGAATCGGTTCCTGTCGGTCTTCAAACCCTGCTCTGGCCTGGAGCGGATCGGAGTTTGGAGTGAGTTGGCAGGATTACTATTACTGCTGGGACGAGGTTAATGACGAAATCTACTTCGCCCGGATCGGGTGTGCCCCTTGAGACCCTATTCAACTTCTCTTGAAGGAGGTCGAGTTATGAGGACAAAGATTGGATTGGCGTTGGTTGGCGTTGTTGGTTTGGCGGTGTGCTTGGGGATCGCCCGGGCGCAGTCGGTCCCGCAGCTCATCAACTACCAGGGCCGGCTGACCGATGCCGCGGGGCATCCTCTGAATGGCGTGACCGTGGACCTGACTTTTACCTTCTATGGCACGGACTCGGAAGCCACCGCCTACCTCAGCGTGCTCCAGGAGGATGTGATGGTCGCCAACGGGATTTACCATGTGCTCATCGGATCGGGAACCGTCACCCCGGAAATGGAGAGCAGTCTTGCCGATGTTTTTCAGAAGCACCAGGAGGTATGGATGGGAGTCAGGGTGGACGCGGATGCGGAGATGACGCCGCGTTCCCGGATCACCAGCGTCCCCTATGCGCTCTTTTCCGCGTTCTCGGCGTCCACGGACCCGTCCTTTCTCGGCGCTTTTATCGGGAATCCGGACTGGGACGGGGACGGATACCTGAAGGCCCCTCAAGGGGGAAACACCGTGGACTGCAACGACGGGAACAGCTCCATCCACCCGGGCGCCCCCGAGATCTGCGGCGATTTCATTGACCAGGATTGCGACGGCAATATTTCATGCCTCTATGCCTTTGCGATTCTTCCGATGGAGAATGAGGTCAACGTGCCCCTTGACATCGGCCAGGTCCGGTTGGGGTTCAGCATGCCGGTTCTGCCCGCTGATGTGACCATGGTATTGTCCGACGAGGTGGGACCGGTCGGTGGAGCCTGGTCCCTGGACGGGTCGGGCACACTGCTTACTTTTATTCCCGACCCTTTACTGCTGACCATGAGCACGCAGTACACGGTAAGGGTAACAATGGGTCTGTTTCACTATGAATACAGCTTTTATACCGAGGAACCATCATGGACCGTGGATCCAATGGCCGGAGTGGGAAAGGCCTTTGTCCTGGACCTCTATCATGGCACATGTGTGGAGCCGCCGGGTTTATGTGATCTAATATCAGGATTAGGACTTACGGTCCCCCTCTTGCTCGGGATCATCGAGGCGGACACCGCTCCGCAACAGATGAAGTTCATCTTCGCGGAGGGCGATTTGGGGGCTCCCGACCCCTTTCAGCAGGACATGACCCTGCCCACCTTTCTCTTGCCGCCCGCTGACCTGAGCGGAAACCCCGGGTTTGTAGTGGGCCCGTTCGACTTGCCGATTTACTCGGCAGGCCTGCAGATGAATATCACCGGTGTGATCATCTCCGGGATATTTGAAAGGGATTATAAATATATTGGGAAGGCGGAGTTCTCGGGGTATTGGGACATGGGATTGATAGCCATGATTGTGGGCATGGACCCGGCGGATCTCTGCGCCTTCGTGGGCGGCTGCGTTGATTGTCCTCATGATCCGGGCCGGCAGGAGTGCATGTATTTGCATATCACGAACTTGAGAGCGGATGAAAAGGCCGATCCGATCGTGCCCATCGCCGTGGTAACGGCCGTGGACCTTGGCGGGACCGCTACCTTCCACATGGTGGAGCTCACATTGACCCACCCCGAGACCGGGGACCCCGAGCCCGTCGTGGACCTGCGGGTTACCGTCTCCTCAGGCAATGGAACAGTGAACGGCGGGCCCGAGACCATCGTACCCACCGGCCCGGACGGAAAGGCCGTGGTGGTGGTGAATGATCCTGACGGCGGCACTGACCAGCTCGAGATAGATATTGAAAGCGTGGTGCCTTTCAATTGGGTCCAGTCGAGGATAACAGTATCCTTTTAAGTAATCCCGGTTGCCGCGGGCGAGTCCCGGATCTTTCGGAATTGGCGAAATTAAGTGGCCCCGGCTCCACAAACACCTTGTATGGTGCGGGCGTCTCGCCTGCTCCCCAAGGGAAAAGATGCAGGCCAGAGGCCCGCACCACAATTCACCTCCATTTATGCCGCACACCCAAATATCTTTTCCCCAAAGCATCGGAGCGGCAAAACCACCCCGCGGGCCCCCCAAGGCCGCGCCCACTCGCCCGGTTTGACATGTCCGCCCAATGACCTTATTATCTTGCCTGATGAACGCCCAGGCCGACATGAACAATCAGGGCAACATGGCGCCCGATGACTTCGAAATCGCGATGAAGCTCTGCGAGACGGACCCTGAGTTCAAGAAGCTCTGGGACGAGCACCATGAGCTCAAGGGGAAGGCGCGGGGCCTGGCCGAAAAGCCCTTCCTCACCCCGGAGGAGCAAGTCGAGGTGAAAAGGATCAAACGACTTAAACTGTGGGGCAAGGACAAGATCGCCGAGAAGATCCGCGATTACAAGGTAGCGGTATCGCCGGCGTAAGGCCACTCGGGAAATTTTTTATGAACCCCGGTGGTCCCCCATCGGGGTTTTTTGTTGTGGAGTAAGGAGGATCATTTTTTAGCCGCAGATGAACGCAGATGAACACAGATAAGAAAAGAAGACCGAATATGGAAGAACGGGAATTTAAGTCAAAATTCTTGCTTCTTAATCCTATTCTCTCTTATCTGCGTTCATCTGCGTTCATCTGCGGCAAAAGAACAACTTTTCCCAGGGAGGGACGGAAATGAGATCGGACCGGACCAAGAAAGGCATCGAGCGCACCCCCAACCGCGCGCTGCTCCGCGCCACCGGCCTCACCAGCGCCGACATGGGCAAGCCCTTTATCGGCCTGGCCTCCAGCTTCACCGACCTCATCCCCGGACACTCCGGAATGCGCGAGCTCGAGCGCGCCATCGAAAACGGCGTCTACGCCGGCGGCGGCCGCCCGTTCGTGTTCGGCGTCCCCGGCATCTGCGACGGCATTGCCATGGGCCACGAGGGCATGAAGATGAGCCTGCCCTCCCGCGAGCTGATCGCCGACCTGGTCGAGGCCATCACCCAGGCCCATGCCCTCGACGGACTCGCGCTCCTTACCAACTGCGACAAGATCACGCCCGGCATGTTGATGGCCGCGGCCCGCCTTGACATCCCCTGCATCGTCGTCACCGCCGGACCCATGCTCTGCGGCTGGCACCAGGGCGCCCGCCTCACCCTCGTGCGCAACACCTTCGAGGCCGTGGGCCTGTACCAGGCAGGCAAGATCAGCAAGCGCGAATTGGAGGCCGTCGAGGGCGAGGCCTGCCCCGGGCCCGGCTCGTGCCAGGGGCTCTACACCGCCAACACCATGTCCTGTCTCACCGAGGCCATGGGTATGAGCCTCACCGGGTGCGGCACCGCGCTGGCCGTGTCGTCCCGCAAGAAACGCATCGCCTACGAGAGCGGACAGAAAATCGTCGAGCTCGTGAAAAACGGCGTGAACGCGCGCCGGATCATCAACCAGAAGAGCATCGAGAACGCCATCCGCATGGACATGGCGCTGGGCGGCTCATCCAACTCCGTGCTCCACCTCACCGCCATCGCCCACGAGGCCGGCGCGCCCATCAAGCTCGAACTGTTCGACTCCATCTCCCGCGCCACCCCGAACCTCACCAGGCTCCGCCCCGCCGGCGAGCATGCCATGGAGGACCTGGAGCGGGCCGGCGGCGTGCCCGCGGTAATGTATCAGCTCCGCGGCCAGCTCCACGACAACCCCACCGTCACCGGGCCGAGCGTGCATAAGCTCCTCAGCAAAAAGCCCTGGACCGACCACGAGGTCGTCCACACTCCGCAGAACGCCTACATGAAGGAGGGCGGCATCGCCGTGCTCAAGGGCAGCCTGGCGCCCGAGGGGTCGGTGGTCAAGCAGTCCGCGGTGTCCGCCGCCATGATGAAGTACGAGGGCCGCGCCCGCTGCTTTGACGCGGAGGAAGACGCGATGAGCGCCATCCTCTCCGGCAAGATCAAGGCGGGCGACTTCGTGGTCATCCGCTATGAAGGGCCCAAGGGCGGGCCGGGAATGAGGGAGATGCTCTCCCCCACCTCCGCCCTCATGGGAATGGGACTCGGCGAGTCCGTGGCCCTCGTCACCGACGGCCGCTTCTCCGGCGGCACCCGCGGGCCATGCATCGGGCACGTGGCCCCCGAGGCCGCGGCCGGAGGACCCATCGGAGCGGTCAAGAACGGAGACGTCATCAAGCTCGACGTCCCCGCCCGCCGCCTCGACCTCAAATTGTCCGCCGCCGAGATCAAAAGGCGGCTGAAAATCCTGAAGCCCAAGGCCCCCAAGGTCAAGAGCGGCTACCTCGCGCGCTACGCCGCCGCCGTGGGCAGCGCGGCAAGGGGAGCGGTGCTGGAGGGAAAGTAGAGAGTAGATAGTAGGTAGTAGATAGGGGTTAGAGCATTTTCCCTGAATCCTATCTACTATCTACTACCTACTTTGTTTGAACAACGGAGGGATGCGGCATGAGCGACATGACCGGCGCGCAGATCCTGGTGGACGCGCTCGAGCGGGAGAAGGTGGACGTGATGTTCGGGTATCCGGGCGGGGTGCTGCTCGGTATTTTTGACGTTCTGTTCGACTCGGACATCCGCTTCATCCTGACCCGGCACGAGCAGGCCGCGGCCCACGCCGCCGACGGTTACGCCCGCAGCACCGGCAAGGTCGGCGTCTGCCTCGCCACCTCCGGACCCGGCGCCACCAACCTGGTCACCGGCATCGCCAACGCCTACATGGACTCCGTGCCCCTGGTCGCGCTCACCGGCCAGGTCCCCACCGCCATGATCGGAGGCGATGCCTTCCAGGAGGCCGACATCGTCGGCATCACCAGACCCATCACCAAGCACAGCTACCTGATCTACGACGTCTGCGACATCGGCCGCGTCGTCAAGGAGGCCTTCCACATCGCGTCCACCGGCCGGCCCGGGCCCGTGCTCATTGACCTGCCCAAGGACGTCACCGCCTGCAGCCTCGACCACGAACATCCCGAAAAAATCGAGCTCCGCGGCTACAAGCCAACCTACGACGGCAACTTGAAGCAGATCGAGCGCGCCGCCCGCGCCATCGAGAAGGCCTCGCGGCCCGTGATCTACGCCGGCGGAGGCGTCATCATCTCCGGCGCGAACAAGGAGCTCAGCCAGCTCGCCGAGAACCAGCACATCCCCGTCACCATGACCCTGATGGGACTCGGCGGCTTCCCCGGAACCCATGACCTGTCGCTGGGAATGCTCGGAATGCACGGGACCTACGCCGCCAACATGGCCATCACCGAGTGCGACCTCCTCATCGCCATCGGCGCACGATTCGACGACCGCGTCACCGGAAAGATCGAGGAGTTCGCGCCCGACGCCGACGTCATCCATATTGATATAGACCCGTCCGCCATCTCCAAGAACGTGGTGGTCAACATCCCCATCGTCGGCGACGTCAAGCGCGTGCTCAAGGAAATGAACAAGGTCGTGAAGGCCCCCGACGAGCTCAAACACAAGGCCCGCGCCCAGTGGGTGAAAAAGACCGGGGCCTGGAAGACGGAGCACCCGCTCCATTACGAGCCGTCCGCCAAGATCATCAAGCCCCAGTTCGTGGTCGAGAAAATTTACGAGCTGACTAAGGGCGAGGCCATCATCTGCACCGAGGTCGGGCAGAACCAGATGTGGGCCGCGCAGTTCTACAAGTTCAACCACCCGCGCCGCTTCCTGAGCTCCGGCGGGCTCGGCACCATGGGCTACGGCTTCCCCGCCGCCATCGGCGCCCAGATCGGCAACCCCGACGCCGTGGTGGTGGACATCGCCGGCGACGGCTCGTTCCAGATGAACATCCAGGAGCTGGCCACCGCCGTGCAGAACCGGCTGCCGGTCAACGTCGCCATCCTGAACAACCAGTTCCTGGGCATGGTGCGGCAGTGGCAGGAGATGTTCTACAACAAGCGCTACTCGCAGACCTGCCTCGCCTTTGAGCCCGACTTCAAGAAGGTGGCCGAGGCCTACGGCGCCCGCGGCTTCACCGTGACCGACCCGGCCGACGTCGAGCCGGTGCTCAAGGAGGCGTTTGCCACGCCCGAGCCGTGTATCATGGACTTCCGCGTGGACCGCGAGGAAAACGTCTATCCCATGGTCCCGGCCGGAGAGGGCATCAAGAACATGATTCTGGGACCCGGCGAGAAAAAGGGCAAAAAGGAATTGCAGATAGTCTAAAGAATAGAGTTTGTGGTTTGTAGTTTGTGGTTTGTGGTTTCACGATCCAACGCCTGGATTCCGGTCTTCAACCTCAAACCACAAACCGCAAACCTCAAACCTTTCTCTTGATCTGAGACACGGAGGATAAAGACGATGCGGCACACCATATCAGTGTTGGTCGAGAACAAGTTCGGGGTCCTGGCCCGGGTGGCCGGACTATTCTCCGGCAGAGGCTACAACATCGAGAGCCTCTGCGTCGCCCCCACCACCGACCCCACCGTCTCCCAGATGACAATAGTCACCACCGGAGACGACCGCGTCATCGAGCAGGTCACCAAGCAGTTGAACAAGCTCATTGACGTGATCAAGGTCCAGGACATGATGGAGCGGGACTTCATTGACCGCGAGATGATGCTGGTGCGCGTGTCGGCGGAAAGGGAAAAGCGCGACGAGATCCTGCGCATCGCCGAGATCTTCAAGGCCCGCGTCGTGGACGTGGCCCAGAAAAGCTTGACGCTGGAGGTCACCGGTGCCGACGACAAAATAGACGCCGTCCTCAAAATCCTCCGCCCCCTCGGCATCCGCGAGCTCGTCCGCACCGGCAAGGTCGCAATGATCCGGGCGGAGCCGAGGAAATGAGCCGACAGAACGGGTCAGACGGCTTCCCGGGAAAATGATATGCGCAGCAATGCTCCGATGAGCAGCGGCAACAAGAGGAGCAACCAGGAAACGGGACTAGCGGCCCCGGATCCACGGCCGGGCGCCGCCATGCACCCGCCGCCGCCTGACGAGCCGCTGCTGGCTCCGCCTCCACCACCGAAGGGCCCTTCACAGGCGTCGCCCACGCCGTCGCCATCGGAGTCCTGCTGGCCGGGGTTAGAGACGGTCGGGCAGTTGTCGTAGCACGCGGTCACGCCGTCGTTGTCAACGTCGCTGGTGGCCAGGGCCACGTCAATCCCGTTCAGGGTGTCGCCGTAGAGCAGAGGGCAGTGGCAGGATGCGGCCTCCTCGCCGTCGTTCATGCCGTCGCCGTCGGTGTCCGGGTCAGCGGGATCGGTATGGTGCGCGATCTCTTCGGCGTCGGAGAGGCCGTCACCGTCCGCGTCGGCCGCCGCTGTGGGGGCCGGCATCGAGTTGAGCGCGATCACCGTGTCCACGTCCGCTCCCTCCTCGGTCCCCGCGAACCCCACCGGCCGACCCGAATCAATGAGCCGCACGTAGCGCGCCTGAGTGAGTCCCACGTCGGCCAGGTCGAACGCGTCGCCTCCCCATCCGGAAACGCCGGCAATCCCGGCGGGGTCCCACTCAAGCAGGTCGTCGGGCTTGATGTTGCCGCCGTTATAGGTCGGCGTGATCCCGGCCAGACCCACGAGCAGCTCGATGGTATCGCCGGAGGTGCCGCCCACTCCGCCCACCGTGTCCAGCGCCGCCTGGTCGAACCCGAAGCGCTTCCACGTCACCCCGTCGCTCACCTCCACGATCAGCGGCTCCGCGAACACCGCGTACGCCGCGAGCGAGTCGCCCGGCGCCAGCGAAAAAAACGCGTTCTCGAACACGATGAAGTCCGGCCCCGGCTTGTCCACGATCACGTTATCGGTGAACTCCAGCGTGATCTCGCCGCCATCCCCCAGCGACACCACCCTGGTGCTCCCCGTGTTCACCGCCGACTCGCCCGGAAACCCCAGCACCTGGCCCGGCATCAGCTTATGCCCGAACGCCGCCGGCGCCACCGGGTCAAAATCGTACACCCCGTCAACGTTACAGTCCGGCCACGCCGCCGCGTGTCCGCCCAGCAGCGCCATCGCCACAACGGCCGCGAAAATCCGCCCACAAATTCTCATGGTGCGATGCATCGTCCTATCTCCTTGTATGAATTCATTACACTCCCTGCCGTCGGCTATTAACCCGTTCTACGGCCCCACCACTCCCAGGTACATCGGCGGCAGCGCCGTTTGCGCCAGGGCCGCCGGCGCGTCGCTGGTGAGGTCCATGATGAAGATGCCCGATGCCCTGCGGTCGCCGACCGCCAGCCAGCCGTCTCCGGTGGTGACGATTCCCGAGAGGTCGTCATCGCCGGTGCCGAACGCCGGGTACCGGAAACCCGCGTCCACCGCGCCCGACACCAGGTTCACCTTGATCGCGCGGTCCACGTTCGCCCAGCCCTCCGTCACCAGCACGTACGCCGTGTAGCCCTGCCACAGCGCCCCGTCGTAAATGTTGCCGTCAACCTCCGGATCGTCGCCCATCACCGCCACGCTGTGCGCGTAAGGCGGCCGCGTGCTCACCAGCTCGATCCCGCTCCGGTCCTTTTGCGGCTGGCCGGTGTCATCGAAATAAAGGCCCGCGTTGATCACCACCACCATGCCGAGCTCCCGGTCATAGAGCAGCCGCTGCGGGTTCGCGGTGCTGAGCATCACGGTGTCGCCGACGGTGTCGGTGACGGGGTCAATCACCGCGAGGATCCCGTTCTCCACGCTCGCCTTGCCCCAGTTGTAATCAATGTCCAGGTTCTGCAGCGCCACGAACACGGTGTCCCCCGCCATCACCATGTCCGCCGGCCGCGCCAGCCCGTCGGCGTTGGTCGGAATGCCCGCGAACGTGATGTGCCCCAGCGAGTCGCCAGTGAGCGGATTGATGATCAGGATGTCGTCGCTGCCGTGCCGCGTAACATAGGCCTTGTCGTCGCTCACCACCAGCACGTCCTGGGGGTTCTCGGCCCAGAACCCCGGCCCCACCGGCAGCGTACGAGACAGCGTGAGCCCCGCCCCCGGGTTCAGCACGTAAATCGAGTCCGTCATCCGGCCCACCACGAACGCCAGCTCCACGCCCCGCACCGTGAACGTCTCCACCGCGCCGATGTCCGAGTCAAGCGCCGCCGTGTTGTCCCAGACCGGAAATCCCTGCCCCGCGTCCATCCGCACCAGCGTTGCCCCGCCCGTCATGTAGTCCGTGTTCGCGCTCACCAGGTGCGACACCGCACCCGCCACCCGCAGAACATAGACCGTCTCCTCGTCGCTCCTGCCGCACCCGACCGCCAGCATCCCCGCCACGAGCGCCGCCGCGGCCAGCGCCCCCATCCGTCCCATCCATGCCTTCTCTCTCATCCTTTCACCTCCATGAAAATCATGTACCTGATCCCGGGCAGCGGGTAATCCAGCGCCTCCCGGGACTGGTCATTGCCGATGTTCCTGGCCTCGAACCCGAGGCTCCACCGCTCGCTGTAATAAGAGATGCCCATGCTGTGCACGAACCGCGGCTCGGCCCGCACCGTGTTCAGCTCGTCCAGCCGGCGGATGTCCTGGTAATCTCCTTTGTAGTAGATCCTGCCGTATGACTGGTAAAGGGTGGCGGTGAGGTTCGCCGTGTTGCGCGGCACCGAGGGGAAGACCTTGCCGTTGATCAGGGGGTCGTCCGCCCGGTTTACCGCGTTCTGCCAGGCATAAGAGGCGTCCAATACCAACAGGTCGCGGACATTGAGCGACACCCCGGCCTCGATCCCCCGCGTCCTCACGTCCCCAACGTTATCGGCCTGCCACACGCCCCCGCCCTGGTCCACCCACGCGATCCGGTCGCTCAGGTCGTTCTGGTAATACGTGATCTCCGCCCGGAACGTGTCAAAGCGCCAGAACGGGCCCCGGTCATAAATCAGCGACACTGTCTGGACCAACCCGCTCTCCGATTGCAGGTCCGGGTTGCCGAGCAGGTCGCTCCGGTTGCCGAATTCCTCCCAGAACCCGGGCGGCCGGTAATGCTGGCCCATGTTTGCCAGCACCCACAGCCCGTCAACAATCATGTATCCGGCGCTCACGTCCAGCACCGTGCCCATGTAGCTCGAGGTGTCGTCCGCCTTCCCGGCCTGCGCCGCGAGCGTGTTGCCCTTGTACGAGCTGCCGTCATACGCGTAGCGCACGCGCGGCTTGAGCTTGAGCCGGCCGTCCAGCAGCGCGATCTCGTCCGCCGCCGTGAAGTAGATGCTCGACCGGGCGCACGAGATCTGGTTCACCTTGGGGTCAAGCTTGCTCTCCGGCCGGTAGTCCTCGTTATAAAGTCCCAGGTAGAGAGAGATGGTATTGGAACGGAGCCCGTAATAATGCGCGTAAAGGTCCAACCCCAGACGCCGCCTCAGGTCCAGGTCGTCGCGCGGAGCGCCGATCGCCCCCTTCTCGTCACTCACCCAGAACCGCTCCTGCAGCACGTGGACCCGAAGCTCCGTGTCCAGGTCCGGGAGATTAAACGTGCCTGCCTGCTTCGCCCCCACGTAAACCAGCACCGTCTCGCTCTTCTCCCGGGCACCATCACCGTCCTGATACCCCTTCCCCGGCAGCTCGTGAACCCGCTGCTGGTAATAGGTCCCCGTGTAAAGCCGGTAGCCCATGACCTTGCGGTCCCACTTCAGCATCACGTCGTAATCGTTGAACGCGTTGTTCGTCCGCTCGGCGGACCGGTCGTCGCCAGTGGCGTTATAAGTGCCCCGGTCGTCCGTGTAGGAGAACTTGGACGGCCCGCCCTCGTACGAGAATCCCGCCATGCCCGACCCGTTGAACGCGCGGCCCGTTACCACCCCCGCCGCTCCCGCCGTATACAAAGAATCCACCGACGCCTTGCCGTCCCACGTAAGGGTAGGGCCGGCCGCGCGCGTCTTGATGTCAACCACCCCGGCCGTGCCCGCCACCGCATAACCCGCCGGCGCGGCCCCCCGGTACACCACCACCTGGTCAACGAACGCCAGCGGAATGCGCGACAGGTCAACCACCCGCCCCGTCTGGTCGTTCAGCAAGATGCCGTCAAGGTAAACCGCCGCGCCCGGGCCGCCATCTCCCCGCACGCTCACCACCCACGGCCCTTCGTCTCCGCCCAATTCCGTCACCGCCACCCCCGGCATGCTCTCCAATATCTCCACCAGGTTCGACTCGCTCTTCTCGAACCCATTGCGCGTCCGCACCACCGGCGCCGCCTCATAGTCAATCTCCGGGCCCTCGCTGTAGCGGTATGACCCCTCAACCGGCACCACCACCTCGCCGGCCGTCGCACCCGCCGCCGGAACCACGATCTCACCGCCCGCGGCAGGAACCGTGCTCCCGCTCTCCGGAGCCGGAGCCTGGCCCCGCGACCGGGCCGACCACAACATCACCATGAACGAGAACGCGAGAGACAGAAACACACTCGCTGCCGCGTAACCTCGCCGTGGGAGCGGGCTTCCGCCCGCGATCTTCGCGCCCGGAAGGGCGCTCCCACACCGGGGCGCTATTATGTCCGACTGATCAGGATGATTCACCGCGCCAGCTCCTGCCTGCCATCGGAAAAATCAGCGGCGCCTCTCCCCGGCCCGGATGCCGCGCCACCCCCACCGCCACCCCGTAAACCCGCTCCAGGAGAGCCGGGTCCAGCACCTCGGCCGGAGCGCCCGAAGCCACGATCCGGCCGCCGTCGAGCACGTGGAGCCGGTCGCAATACATCGCCGCCAGGTTGATGTCGTGCGACACCGCGAGCACACAGATCCCCCGCTCCCGCGCCAGGCCCCGCGCCAGCTCGTAAATCTCCACCTGGTGCTTGAGGTCCAAAAAAGCCGTGGGCTCGTCCAGAAGCAGGATGCGCGGCCGCTGCGCCAGGGCCTTGGCCACCATCACCCGCTGCTTCTCCCCGCCCGACAGCTCGTGAAACTTCCGCTCCCGGAGCTCGTACATCCCGGTCTGCCGCAGAGCCTCCCCCGCCGCCTCCAGATCGCCCGCCGCCTCCAACCGCCACCGCCCCAGGTACGGCGCCCGCCCCATCAGCGCGATCTCCAGCGCCGTGAACGGGAACGCCACCCGCGCCTCCTGCGGAACCACCGCCGCGAGCTTCGCCCGCTCCCGGGCCGTGAGCGATTGCGCGTCGCGCCCAAACATCCGCACCTCTCCGCCCGCCGGCCTGACCGTGCATGAAAGCACGTTGACCAGCGTGGTCTTGCCCGAGCCGTTCGGACCGATCACCCCCGCGACCTCGCCGGCCTCCGCCTGGAGATCCACTCCATTCAGCACCGTGGGCCCCGCCCCATACCCGAACGTCACCCCCCGCGCCTCGATGGCCGCATGGTCCGCCATCACCCCTCCGCGAAACCCCGGCCCTGCCGCCGCCGTAGCAGGAAAATGAAAAACGGCCCGCCGCACAGCGCCGTCACCACGCCCACCGGTATCTCTGACGGAGCTATCACCACCCGCGCCAGAGTGTCGCAAACCATCAGGAACATCGCGCCCACGAAGATGCTCGCCGGCACCACCACCCGGTGGTCAGGGCCGAAGATCAAGCGCGTGATGTGCGGCACGATCAGGCCCACGAACCCGATCAGACCCGACACCGAAACCACCGCGCCCGTCACCAGCGACGCCGCGAAAAACGCCGCCCCCTTCACCCGCTCCACCGGTACCCCCGTCTGCGCCGCCGCGTCCTCCCCCAGCGCCAGCAAATTAAAGTCACGCCCCAGCCCCATCAGAACAAAAGCACCCGCCGCCGCGTAAGCCGTGACCCCCAAAATCATCGAGTACGTCTCGTAACCCACCGTCCCCATCATCCAGCTCACCATGCTGTAAGCCATGTTCACGCCCGCCACCGAGATCACGAACATGATCACCGCCGACAAAAAAGCGTTGGCCACGACGCCCGCCAACAGCAGCGTGTGCGCCGGAACCCGCCCGTTCACCCGCGCGATCCGGAACACCGCCATCACCGTAATCAGCGCGCCCGCGAATGCGAACAGCGGCACCGCCGGGACCCGGCCCCACAACAAACCCACGCCCAGCCACATCGCCACGATCGCGCCCAGCGCGCCCCCGCCCGAAACCCCCAGGATGTAAGGGTCGGCAAGAGGGTTCCGCAAAAGCCCCTGGAACCCGGCCCCCGCAACCGACAGCGACGCGCCCACCACCCCCGCCATCAAAAGCCTGGGCAATCGGAGCTGAAAAATGATCGCGCCGTCCCGGCCCAGCGCCAGCCCCCTGGCCGCCGCCCAAAAGTCCGCCGCCGGACTCACCGCCGACCACGACACCCGCTCCGAACCGAACAGCGTGCACAAAAACGCCACCGCCGCCGTGCCCGCGAAAAGCACCGCCATGATCAGCCACCACCGTTTCCGCGTCAGCGCCACCGGCCGCCTCCCGTCCCCCCGAACAGCTCCGGGTGCAGCGCCCGCGCCAAAATGTCCAGCCCGTCGAAAAGCCGCGGGCCCGGCCGCGCGATCAGGCTCTCGTTGATGATCACGATCCGCCCGTCCCGGACCGCCGGCAGCGACTCCCACCGCGACCAATACGCATGCGCCGCCGCCTTCTCACCCTCGCCCTCGCTGCCCATCGCGCCCTCGATAATCACCTCCGGCGACCGAGCGAGCACCGTCTCCATCGAAAACCGCGGGTACGGCATCGCCGCGTCGCCCGCGACGTTCTCGCCGCCCGCCCAACGGATCATGTCGTCCGCGAACGTCCCCGGACCGGCCAGCACCAGCGGGTCACGGCCGTAAACGAAAAGCACCCGCGCCGGACGAGCATCCCGAACCCGCGCGTGAATCTCATCGAGCCGCGCCTGAAGCCGCCCCGCCAGCGCCTCCGCCTCCGCGCCCCGCCCCGTCTCCCGCCCGATCGTCCGCACCGATCCGATCACCCCCGCGAGCGTCGAAGGCTCAACCGTCAGCACCCGAATCTTCAGCCGCCCGAGCGCCCTTAACAGCCCCGGCTCGTTCCCGTCCTTCGTCCCCACCAGCAGGTCCGGCGAAAGACCCACGATCGCCTCCAGGCTCTTCCCCTTGAACCCGCCGATCTTCGAACGCCTCAGCGCCGCCGCCGGGTAATCGCAATAATCCGTAACCCCCACAACCTCCCGGTCAAGCCCCAGAGCGAACAGCGTCTCCGTAACGCTCGGCGCCAAAGACACGATCCGGGAAGGAGTATGCACTGGCCCCGCCGCAGGCCCGCGGTCCCCACCAGCAAGCCACGACAGGGCCAGGAGGAAGAGGAAACCAGCTCCTCCGAAGACACTAACCATGATTGGCCGCAATCGCTCAGTCATCTCATCAATCCGAAAAGGCGTAACTGAAATTTTTAAGAGGAGGCTTGAGGCCTGAGGCCTGAGGCTTGAGCAAAGCCCCAAGCCTCAAGCCCCAAGCCTCAAGCCTCAAGCCCCACAAAAAAATCCCCCGGCCGTTCATCTGCGGTCGGGGGCGAGTACCACGCTCCCAAATCCTTCCCTTTCCGCGGGGAAGCGGCGTGAAGTCGTTCGGGCAGGTTTCCTGACTTACGGCCTGATCTCCCGGCCTTCCCAGGGCCTGGGCCCCAGTGGCATAATCGAGAGAACGTCGCCGATTACAGTGGCGCGTCCGCGATGGATTCTCACCATCTTCCCTTTTAACTTAACGCACCCGAACGCTGATATGTCCGTTGAATCTTAGCCTACCCCCATTTTCTCCCCCTGTCAAGAGAAAAATCCACGAAAAAAATCACGCCAGAAAAAAATCACGCCGATCCGCAACCGCCCCTATCCTCTTAATTCTTAATTCTTGCTTCTTGCTTCCCGCCTCTTACTTCATCCTTCATCCTTCATAATTCATCCTTCTCCTTGACCCCGCCGCCCCCTCCTGTTACTCTGAATTAACCGGCCACGCCGGCCTTGATCATGGGCAGGTTCCAAAGAATAAGAAAACTCTTTCGCGACAACTTCTTCTCCGGGCTCCTCGTCGTCGTGCCCGTGGTCGTAACCATTTACGTCCTCGCCAAGCTCCTCCATTGGCTCTACCGAAAGCTCGTATTCCTCCCCCTCGACAACGAGCGCATCGCCGCATGGCTCTCGACCTTCATCCCCGACTGGGGCATCATGTCCGCAACCCGGCTCGTCCACGTCATCGAGTTCATCGCCGTCCTCATCATCATCGCCTTCGCCACCGCCCTGGTCGGGCTCTTCACCAAGATCAGATTCACCCGCTGGATCCTCGCCGTCGGCGAGCGAGTCCTCGCCAGAATCCCCCTCGTCGGCGTCATCTATTCCGGGCTCAAGCAGTTCCTCGAAGCCATCTTCTCCGGCAAGGGAAACTTCAGCAAGGTCGTAATGGTCCAGTTCCCCATGGAAGGCATCTGGTCCGTCGGGTTCATCACCCGCGAGGCCGACCCATCCATCGCTAAATTGACCGGCGCCGAAAAGCTGTATAATATTTTCGTGCCCACGACCCCAAACGTGACCACCGGATTCCTCGTCATGGCCAGGCCCGACCAGTTCATCGAGCTGGACATCAGCGTGGACCAGGCCTTCAAGTTCATCATCTCCGGAGGCATGGTCCTGCCCGACGAGGACGACGTCACCGAGCCCGGCCGCGCCTCCATCATTGACCGCATCAAGGGCGCGGCGGCGAATTAGGCGGGGTAGTCGGAAAAAATCAAACAAGGATGTCAAGGATATTCAGGATAATTAAAATCTTATCCTTAACATCCTGAATATCCTTGTTCAATAATTCTTAAAAGCGCGGCGGCGAAATAGGCGGGGTCGTCGGAAAAAATGAACAAGGATGTCAAGGATATTCAGGATAAAAAATTCTTATCCTGGACATCCTGAATATCCTTGTTGAATAATTCTTGTTTAATGATTCTCAAGGAGTGAACTCAATGATCCGTATCGGCATGGACATCGGCGCCACCAAAACCAAAATCCTCATGCTCACCCCAAAAGGAGAGATCATCGCCCGCTCCAAAATTCCCACCGACTCCGACGCCGACCCCGCGCCCATCGTCGCCCGCGCCGCCGCCGAGATCGTCAACCTCCTCCGGAAAAACAACGTCAAGCGGCCCCAGGTCCAGGCCGTCGCCGTCGGAATCTGCGGCTTCCAGAACCCGCGCACCGGACTCATTGACGTCTCGCCCAACCTCCATTGGTACAACGTTCCCTTCAAAAGCCTCCTCGAAAAGGCCATCGGCTGTCCCGTGTACATGGCCAACGACGTCAACGCCGCCGCCTGGGGAGAGTTCGTTTACGGCGCCGGCCGCGGCTGCACCGAGATGGCCGCCGTTTTCATCGGCTCCGGAATCGGCGGCGGACTCGTCTCCCACGGCCTCCTGGTCGAGGGCGGCACCGGCACCGCCGGCGAGGTCGGACACATGATCTTTCGCGTCAACGGACTTAAATGCGACTGCGGCAAGAAGGGCTGCTTCGAGGCCTACGGCGGTGGAATGCCCATGGAGCGGCGTATGCGCAAGGCCGCCAAGTCCGGCCTGAGCCCCATAACCCTCAAGCTCGCCTCTAACGACCTCTCCAAAATCAACACCCGCATCATCCGCCTCGCCGCCAAGGCCGGCGACCGCGTCGCCAAAACCATCTGGAAGGACGCCGAGGAATCGCTCGCCACCCTCTGCGCCAACCTCGTCTCCCTCTTAAACCCCGACCGCCTCGTCATCGGCGGCGGCGTTCTCGAAGGAAACCCCGGACTCCTCAAAACCATCCAGCAAGGCCTCAACACCCGCGCCGTCACCCTCTCCACCCAGCACGTCTCCCTCCTCAAATCCGCCCTCGGCGACGACGCCGTCGCCATGGGCGCCGCGGCACTGGTGGACATGCACTGACCGTAGCGCCGGCGGCCCGCCGGCACTCTCTACGGATGTTGACGGGCCGCGAGCTGCGACACTCCAAAGGGGCGCTGGCGCTAACGTCTTGTTTTCCAGGAATCGGGGTGCCGGCTGAGGTGCATGACCGCGAGGATGAAGATGCCCTCGGGCTCGGGACTATAGATAATGCCGTAAGGGAAACGATTGACCAGGCAGCGGCGAACGCCGTTTTCCAAAA
Organism: bacterium; assembly: GCA_035527835.1. GTDB lineage: Bacteria > RBG-13-61-14 > RBG-13-61-14 > RBG-13-61-14 > DATKZS01 > DATKZS01. Next base: position 3,653 of record DATKZS010000235.1, on the reverse strand, counting down.
GGGGCCAGGCCAGAGGATAAGACAGGATATTGCTTGGAGTGAAAAGCCAGTCTCATTTCTTGAAACGCGCCTTGATCCGGGCAAGCACCTCATCGCCGGGGACTGCGGCCGCCGCGCCCGAACGCAACTCCTCAAGCCTTCGCGCCGCCACCTCGGACCACGCCCGGTCAATCTCCGGGTTCAGAGCGTTCAAGGTCCGAAGTAATGAATCCACCACCCGCGCCCGCTCTTCGGCCGGCAATGCCTCCGCCTCCCGGATGATCTCGTCCGTCCCGTGCATCTTAAACCTCCCGTCATTCCGTCACAACCTATCCTACCACCGCCTCCTATCCCAAGCAATGGCGCCGGGGACACTCCGCTCCGCCGCCGAAGCGGCTTTGGCGCGCAGGTTGCTGTCCCGCGCCCTCAGCCCCATCAACAAGGTGGCGGGGACACTCCTGTCCCCGGCCCCCGGCCCGACAAGAGTGTCGGGCCTACCGCCAGGCCAATACCCTCCCCTCCCTTTCGGCAAAATGATCTCACCGGTAATTCGAGGAGAAAAGAGGGTCCGGAATTCAGGGCCTTTCAGGTCCTTATGGATTATGGAGAAGGCCAGTTGCCCAAGCCTCTTAAGCCCCGCCGGGGTGGTGGGGCCGACACTCTTGTCGGCTTGAAGTTCGGGGACAAGAGTGTCCCCGCCATCCATCATTTTCAGGACTGGGCGGAAGCCCGGGGAGAGAATCGCAGATAACCATCAAGCTCTACAGGAGCGGCCTAAGACAATGTCAGGCCGCGCCTTCAGCGCTAAAGAGCCGACGACCCGCCCCGCTCCCAGGGCTTCCGCCCTGGGTTAACGAAGCTAGCGCTTTCAGCGCTGAAATTAACCCCTCAACTCAAGACCTGACTTTTAATACCCCGATACAAGAACCTACGATTATGCCTCAGGCAACCCGATTCGCTTTCGCAATTTGTTCATGTTCTGAATTGTTTCAGAATCAAGAGTTGTTTTGATTAATGGCCAAGATTTATTGTTTTCAGGCTGATTGAGGAAATAGTTATCTTTTAGAACTGAATTTATAACCATATCAAGGCAGTTATACTTGCCGGGCATCATATCGACCGAGAGAGTAGAATAAGTTGATCCGAATGAGAGTGCTCCAAATTGTGAGTGAATCTGATTAAATATTTTCCTGAGTTCGTCTAGACTGACTCCTTTTGATGGCTTTAGAGGACCACATGTTTTTTTGTTAATCAGTGTATGAGCAATGAAATTATTACGGAATTCTCCCACCCTCTTCTCTAAAGATTTGGCATCAATATTAAGATCTCGTAAATATTTTTTCAACACTTGTTTCTTATCATCACATATCCATTCACTTTTCATTATCTCATCATGAAAAGAGGTCAGGCTGTGTACATCCCCCCCTGTCTCAAGAAGTCCATTCATCCACACAATGAGTATATCAACGTAATTATTGGACACCATCAGCCAAAATTCCATTTCAACGAAACGGCTTGCCTGATTAATAAATTGCTCGATTTTCTCAATAGCGCAAAGCGTGTTATGGGCACGTGTAATACGCTCAAAAAGATTCTCGTGAAGGCGTTTATATCGTTGGGCAAAAGCGGGATCAAAGAGTTCCTCCGGTTTCTTTTCGGCGAGCATTGGAGCGCTAGATGCCTGCCATAGCCACGGGTTTTTCAGATAGTCGTTGTTATCCATAGTTTCCCTCACTACTCAATGGCTTCCACAATGTTGATTTCCTCCTCCGTCAACCCATACAACTCATACACCAGCCTATCAATCTCTGAATCAGTGGCTGCGATCTGGCGAGTTAAGAGGTCCTTTTCATGGGGGCTTTTCAATTCTCCTTCACGATTCCTTAATTCCAGCATGTTTTCAGCCAGCTTGCTGATCTTCTGCTTTTTATCATTTTCTACAATTGGAATAGGAAGGCGGCGCAATTCAGCTAGAGTAGTCTGCCGGAAATCATCTTTGGTTGCGATTGAAGAAGTATTAATGTAGAGATATGAGATTAGCCTGCTATTTAATATTCCGAGCAGATAAAGCGGATTCCATTTCGTGTCTTTCACAATGAAAGGGTTTACATCCTTCTTGAATACCATTTCCTTATCCGTAATTCCGACCATTAATCGATCTTGTCGATTGATTACCCTTCGGACGAGGAGTTTCACGCCTTTTTTATAAAACTTCTTCAATGAGCGTTTGTCGCTCATATCAACTTGCGAGGTCTTTTCGATCATGAACTGATAGCGATATACCTGCCCTTTTCCAAGAAAAGTCATTGGCTCTGGATTCTTTATTTCTTTGGCGGACAGAAAACGACCTCCCGAAAGTCCCTGCGTAGAAATGGTGATTTCTCCTAAAGTGGTAACATTGCGATTCTTTACTACTCGTCTTAGAATATCGTAAGCGGTGGAGTTGAGAATTATTTTGTAATGCGGGGGATCAATCAATCGCAATGGAATGAATCTCCAATTGATATCGCCAAAACCGGCAATGCTGGTTTTCTTGGGATAATTGAAGATTTTATATTCATCATTCGGTTCCCGAGAAAGAATGTAGATGCCGGTGTCAACATAAGCCTGATCAAAAACATTGAAAGGTAAATTCACAATCTGATGTATGCCTGCTGATTCAATCAGCCGTTTTCTTAATTTAGTATAATTCTCTCCTGTTTGCCAGGTAATAGATGAGATAAAGCCCAACAGCCCGTTTGTTTTCAACTTATTCAATCCCGCCAAAAGGAAGATAATGGATGAATCATATTTCCGTTCAAGCTCCTTGAAATGCAGTTGATAATATTCCTTTTCGCTGGTAGACATGCTTTCAATGGGAATATACGGCGGGTTTCCGATCACGACGTCGAAGCCGCCTCCGGAAGTAGCGCCGGCAACTTGCCGGCTTTCTTTGGAAGATGCCTCCGGGACGGTAGCACTACGGAATATTTCGGGGAACTCCTTTACCCAGTCGAAGGCGTTGATCCTGTACCTCTGTTCTTCGTCGAACATATCCATTTGCTCGCCGGAGTAGAAGTCGAAGGCAATGAGGGAGTTTCCGCATTTGATGTTGGATGCGAGGTCGGGGAGGGCTCGCTCCTTGTAGATGAGCTTCATCTGTTTGAGGCTCTCCTCACTCTCGCCTTCGAGGACCTTGAGGAGCAGGGAGAGCTTTGTTACCTCGACGGCCTGGGGGTCTATGTCCACTCCGAAGATGTTGTTGATGAGGATGCGCTTTCTCTCGGCGCTGGTGAGGCGCCAGTCGCCGGTAGGCGGGACACTCTTGTCCCGCGCCACTGGCCCGACAGGAGTGTCGGGCCTACCCTCCGAGGTAGGCGGGACACTCCTGTCCCGCGCCACTGGCCCGACAGGAGTGTCGGGCCTACCGATCTGATAAATTTCCTTCTTGTGCTTCTCCGTCCCGTCCTTGACGTAATACTCCTTGTGCCAGTCCAAAAATTTCTGGTAGGCCCGAAGGAGGAATGATCCGGAGCCGCAGGCGGGGTCGAGGATTTTTATCTTGGCAACGTCCTTTGGCTTCATGGTAGGTGGGACACTCCTGTCCCGCGCGTCTGACCTGTCCCCTGCCTCTGGCCCGACAAGAGTGTCGGGCCTACCATCCGAGGTAGGTGGGACACTCTTGTCCCGCGCAA
>DATKZS010000234.1:0-18930 GCA_035527835.1 bacterium | reverse complement strand
CGGTGCGGCCCACGAAGTAGAGGTATCTTTTGCCGTCAATGATGCGGACGTAGCCCAGGTCCCCGGAGCGGAAGTAGCCGTCGCGGAATTTCTTCCCGGTGGCCTCGCTGTTCTTGAAGTAGCCGTCGAACAGGATGTTGTCCTGTTCGGTCTGTTTGGCGATCTCTCCCACGGCCTGGTCATAATTGGCGATCCTTCCTTCCGCGTCCACCTCGGCGGGAGGGCAGACCTCGTCCCGCTCGTTCAGGATCACGACCTTTTTCGAGGTGAGCCGGCCCAGGCAGTCAAATGGGTCGCCCGGCTTGAGACAGGCGTTGATGGGCGCCTCGGTTGACCCGTACAGCTCATAGATGTGGTGCATGCCGAGGTAGCGGATCATTTTCTGCCGGTCAATGGGCGGCGCTCCGTTGCCGGTGGCGATGCGGAACTTGTTTTGGGGGTGATGGGCCAGAGCGGCCTCCACCGCCTCGGGGCTGCCGTGCTTCTTCTCCAGCGCGGCCAGGATGTAGTGGATGGGCTGGCCCACGTAATTCAGGTAGGTCACGCCGTGCTCCAGGATGTCGTCCTCGAAGGCGCTGGCGGAGAAGCGGCGCTTGAGCACGAAGCCGCCGCCGCCGAGCAGGAGCGGCATGATGCCCAGGTACCAGGCGTTGGAGTGGAACATGGGCATGCATACGTAGCCCTTGTCGTGCTTGCCGAGGCGGAGGCGGGACAGGGTGACGGCGCCGGCGCCGATGAGCTTGAGGTGGTTGCAGGGCACGCCCTTGGGCGCGCCGGTGGTGCCGGAGGTATAGATGACGATGAGGGGCGTGAACACGTCAATTTTCTTCGGGAAGCGGGCGGCGGCGGGGATGGACGGGTCGGCCAGAACAGCGGCGAGGTCCTGGCCGGTTGCGGCGGCCTTTTCCGGGTCCGGGTCCACGACCAGGACGTCCTGGCCGGAGATGCCGGCGATTGACGGGATCATGCGCTCGATCTCGGCCAGGTTGGCCTGCGAGGTGATGACGAGGCCGATCTCGGCGGTATTGAGGACGTTGGCCAGGGTCTCGCCGCGGAAGCCGGTGTTGACGGCGATGAGGGCGGTCCCGCTGATGGCGGCGCCGAAGAGGGCGAACACGAACTCGGGGCAGTTGTCCAGGTACATGCCCACGGCCAGAGTGTCCTGTGGCTTGAGGCGTCCCTCATCCAGGCGCCGGCCGCGGTAGTAGCCGAACATCTCGGCAAAGCGCCGCGCCTCCCGGTACGTCTCGCCGTAGGTGTAGGTCCTGCCCTCGAACCAGAAGAACGGCCGGTCGCGGCGGGACCTGGAATTGGCCAGGAGCTTGAACACCAAACCCAGATGGCAGAAGCCAATGGTCTTGCGTATGAGCGTCTTCTGATTGATCCGTGCCATTATTTCCTCCCATGGCCGCGGCCAGGAAACGCCTCTTAAGAACCGTGGGCGATTGAGGTGAAAAGAAATTTCGCGAACTGCCGGGGCTGATTCTCATTATAGCCGGCGCCGGTTCCAGGTCAAGGCGGACCTGGAAAGAGTCAGGAGCCGCCGATGGCCACGTCGAACCCCTTTTGGCGCAGCAGCTCCCTGGCGATGGTGAGGAGCTGGATCTCGTCGGTGCCGCCGCCGATGCACATGATCTTGGCGTCGCGCATGAGCATCTCGACGTGGTAGTCCTGGATGTAGCCGTAGCCGCCCATGAGCTGGATGGCATCGAGGGCGACCTCGACGGCGGCGTTGGCGCAGTAGTACTTGGCCGCGCACTGGTCCTCCGGCCGCGCCTTCTTGTTCTTCTGCGCCCAGGCCTGCTTGAAGGCGATGTTGCGGACGTTTTCCAGGTGCACGTACATCTTGGCGATCTTTTCCTGGATGAGCTGGAAACAGGCGATGCTCTTGCCCCACTGCTTCCTCTCGATGGCGAACTTGATGGAGTCGTCGAGGCAGCGCTCGATGATGCCCCAGCACATGGCGGGGGCGCCGGAGCGCTCGCCGGCGAACACGTCCTTGGCCTGGCCGCGCCCGGTCTTTTCCTCGCTCTCGCCCAGGAGCTGGTCGCTGGGCACGAACACGTCGTCCAGGAAGATCTCGCCGGTGGGCGATCCGCGCATTCCCATCTTCTTCATGGGCTTGGACACGGTGAGGCCCTTGGCGCCTTTCTCCATGACGAACGGGAAGATGAAGCGCTTGTCGTGCTTGTCGGCCTGGCCGCGGTCAATCTTGGCGTAGACCACCAGGACGTCGGCGTAGGGGGCGTTGGTGATGAAGGTCTTGGAGCCGTTCAGGACGTAGCCGTTGTCAACGGGCTTGGCCATCGTTTGCAGCGCGAAGGCGTCGGAGCCGGAGTTGGGCTCGGTCATGCCCCAGCAGCCGACCTTTTCCATCGTCATCACCGGAACGCCGTACTTCTTTTTCTGCGCGGGCGTGCCCCGGGCCATGATGGTGCCGCCGCACAACCCGATGCTGGCGGCGAGCGACAGGCAAAGCGACGGGCTCACCCGCGAGAGCTCCTTGCCGATGATGGTGCCGATCAGAGGATCGCCCGCCATGCCGGCCAGGCCGCCGCCGTCGCTTTCGCCGCCCTCCCCTTCCGCCTTGTCCGCGCTCTTTTCGAACCGCGACCGAAAGCGGTCAATGCCGAACTTCTTGGCCAGGGTCCGCATCAGCTCGAACGGCAGCACCTCGCCCCGCTCCATGGCCTCGACGTGCGGCGCCACTTCCTTCTCGCAAAACTGCCGGAACATCTGCTCCACGATCTTGTGTTGTTCCTCGAACTCGAACATGATTGGCCTCCTCTCTTTGGAAAATGCCGTTGCCTGGCTTGATGTGAGACGGTCACTTCCTCTTAGCCAGGAACTTATTTACCTCTTTTAAAGTCGGCGCGGTCCGGTTGCCGCCCATGCCCGGGAGGGTGAGCGCGCTCACGGCCGCGGCAAAGCGCGTCGTGCGCGGAAGCGGCCAGCCCGCGAGGATGCCGTAGAGCACGCCCGCGTCAAAAGCGTCGCCAGCGCCGATGGAGTCGGTGAGCTCGGGCACGGGGAAAGCCTTTTGATGCACCACCCTGCCCTTTTCCGCGAGCAGCGCCCCTTGCGCGCCCATCTTGACCACGGCGATCCTGGGGCCCGCCCGGAGCAGCTCCCGCGCCGCGGCCTCGGGATCAGAGACGCCGGTGATGGACGCGGCCTCGGTCTCGTCGGTGAAGATGACGTCAACGTAATCGAGGAGATTGCCGAAGAGCTTGATCCACGGCCCTTTGACCGGCGCGAACGGGAACTGCGTATCAACCGATGTTATGAGTCCGAGTTTCTTGGCCTTCCTGTAGAGCCGCTCGGTGGGCTCGCCCCACCGGCTCTCGTAATGCAGGTAACCGCCGCAGTGCAGGAGCCGGGCGGAGGCGAGGCGCTGCTCGGCCAGGTGCGAGAGCCGGGCGGGCCAGGGCGCGTGAGTGGCAAGACGGCCGGTGAGCGGGCGCTTAAAGCTCCCGAAGAGCAGCATGTAAACGCCGATGCCGGAGGCCGCGCGTTTCTCGATTTTCACCGCCTCCGTGTCAACGCCCTCGCTCTTGAGCGCTTCGAGCACGAGGCGGCCGAGAGCGTCATCGGCCACCGACGAAAGCATCGCCACCTTGAGGCCGAGCCGCGCCAGGTCAATCGCGCAATACCCCACCGACCCCGCCGCCGTCAGCTCCACCCGCGACGGCGCCACCCACTCCACCAACTCCTCCACCTTCCCCGGCGCGTCCCCGATAATAATCACGTCCGCGTTCAACGTGCCCACGGTGACCACGTCGAATCTATTTTTTCTTTTTGGCCTCATTGAGTGAATTTAAATAAACGACCAAGCGGTCCACGCCGGTTGAAGGGTTGTCGGTCTCCTTTTTGCCATTATCCCGATTCCGCTTGCGCAGATCAACGGCGCGTGCAATGGCGCGGCCCTGACCGTTAACCAGTTGTCCGTAAATGTCGGCTGATTTCTCGTATCCCTTGATATGGCTCTTTACCTTGCGGCAAACGGCGACGCGTTCTATATGCGCGGTCTGGTCCTGGAAGTGAATAAGGAACCACAGCTCGAAACAGGGATTGGAAAAGGCAACATTGAAGCCATGGGCTTTGGCCTGGTCAAAAGCCTCCGGGACTTTCTTATGCTCATCACGGTCAAAGACGCACCAAATGGAGTCGTAACCTTCCTTATGATCGCGTGCATATTGCACTATATTTTTAGGATTGGTGCCGCAAATATCCCCGCCGACGATGGTGATGTCGGCAACCTGCTTCAAGTCCCGTCTCCAGTGATAGAAGTAGAATGGCTCGGTTTTCTCGCCCTCGCAAACTATGAGAATGGAGGTTTGAGTCTTGGAGGCTTTCTTCAAAGCTCGATCAAGGCTCCGGCTTTGTCGCGTTCTCATGCCGCTCAAACCCCGTCATGGATATGGTCGAGGAAGGGAACGGCGCCGTACCTGCCAACCAGATATCCTCCCCTGATGTTCTCATCCTTTCTGGCCTTGAAATCCCAGAGCGAATACAACCGCGATGCCCCGGACTCATCTTTTTCGGTAAACCAAATCTGGTCGCGGCGAAAAAGACTGCGGTCCAGGAAACTGGCATCATGGGAGGTCATAATGAGCTGAGCGTTCTTATTATTGATCCTCTTGATCATAAACATCTCGATTATCCATCTGGCCAGATTAGGATGTAGTCTGACATCGAGTTCATCCGCCAGCATTATTCCCTTCGCTCCCAAAATGGCCATCAATGGCCCGGCAAGATTATATATTTTTTTTGTACCGGCTGATTCCTCTTTAAGATCAAGCAAGACTCGTTTGTCCCGGGCCTTAAGGGTCTTACCCTTATGCACTATTTTAATGTCATATCCGCCATCGTTAATCAGGTCATTTATCTCCTCAAGCTCTCTAGGAACCAAAGGATCATGGTAACTAGCTCGTTGTTTGGGTATGAAATCAATTATTCCGAGGTCGGCTCTCTCGAGGAATTTGAGCACGTTGGCCTTATCCTTTGGTGATGATAAAACTATAGAGGACGTTTGACCGGCAATGCCGTACAGTTCATCCCATGGCCATTCAGGTAATATGTCAATCATGTGAAGGAACCACGTGACCACAGATCTCGCCTGTGGATGGTTGAATTGGGCTGCGGTCGAAAGAAATAACGCATTGGGCCGAGTATAGGCCATTAACCTTTTGCCCCCACCTTTCCAATGCGAACCGAATTTGATTACCCCCCTCCTTTCTTTGGACCTCTCGAATAACTTCCTCAGTTGGCCTTTGGGAGAGCTGGTTAACCACTCGTGGTGGACCCTTCTCTTGTCAACTGAAAATCCATATCCATAGCGAACCCCATTATGAATAAATATGATCTCAAACTCACTGGGTTTATTTTCGTAGGGCTCTTCAAGTTTAAACGGCGTTACGTCAATAGCTGATTCAGGGCCACCTTTTTGAGCTGATTCTATTACAAATTTACGCATGAAGGATAATGCCTTTATAAAGTTGGATTTACCCGAACCATTGGCGCCATAAATAATCGCCGCTTTCAAAAGGCTAAAACGATTACTGGAAGATAATTCCACCTTCCAGTGGGGCAGAGAGTCGTCTCTGGATGCAAGCATGCTCAAGGTCGCTTTCTCCTTAAAGGAGAGAAAATTGGATACACTGAATTCAATAAGCATGATCTCGCCTCCAGCCGTCAATTGCCTGAGTTTTAAGGTGATACACTAAAATTAAGCTTGATTATAACAAATTTCCGCAAAATTGCAAGAAGTTTTATCGTATTGTCCTTGGCTCGATAAGGCGCTAAAGGCGGCGCTAGGTTGGAGGGTCGTCCTCCGGCGTGAGCCCCTGCCCGCCGGCGCCGACCAGGTTTTGCCAGGTGGAGGGCGAGCCGTGGGGCAGGCGCTGGTCATAGGTTTTATGGAAGAAGCGCTCGCCGAGGTAGCGGTCAATGCGCTTCAAGGTCCGGAAGAATTTCCAGATCAGCACGTCCTCCTTGTTGTAGTCGCGGATGGCCTTGATTGTGAAAGGCAGGGCGGTGCGGGCGAACCCGGAAGCGGCCATGAAGCGGTTGGCCTGTTCGACCAGGGCCGGGACCATATCGGGGCGGCCGTGGGTGATGTAGGAGGCGATGAGATCGAGGATTACTTCGCGCGGAATGTAGTAGCGGTCGAGCACCTGCTGGAGCATGAATTTGCGGACGATGGGTCGGAACAGGGAGGGGATGCTTTTAAGGAAGAGCTCGGTATCGAGCTGCTCGACGCCGTCGTAACGAAGGAGCGGGGTGGAGGTGTCAATATAGAGGACGGGTTCGCCGGGGAGGATGCGGGGATTGGCCGGGTCGAATTCGGGCAGGACCCAGTTGGAGATCTGGCCGTCGAAGCCGATCAGTTTTTCGGGGTGGGCCAGGTTATGCTCGAACATGGGGGCCATGACATTGAGCAGCAGGTTGAAGATCTCGACGCATCTTTCGGGCGGCAGCTCGCGGATGATGAGGCAGGCGACCTTCAAGTTGGTGAAGCGCTCCTGTCGGTTGTACACGATCCACTTGCCGTCGCCGCGCTTATACTTCAGGTTGTCGTGCCAGGGCGTGAAGATGGCCAGCGTCGCGAGCAGGTCCTGGTACTCGTTGTGGCTCCTGATGTATCTCTCCACGTCCTCTTGCGAGTCGAACGGCGGCATACGCTTGTACGCGAGCCGCATCCAGCGCTTCTCCCTGGGATGCACCTTGCCCCACCAGCGTCCGGCGACCTCGATAGTGGTAGTGATCTCGCCGATGCCCAGGATGTTGATTGAAAGCGACTCATTATGTTCGGGCGCATTCATCATGAAAATATCTTGACGCCGCGATGCCAAGATGGGAACAAAACTTAATCTAAGAATCAGAACAGAACAGGCAACAATATAACTCCTAAAATCAACCACATGATCATTATGGCGATATGTACAATCGCCTTTAATATCTTTTTCCTTGTTACTCTTGTATTAGTATATTTAAATAAATAGTAATAGCCGAAAACTGTTGCTATAAGCAATAACATGATCGTTAGTATCTGGCCGATGATACCAACACCATGGTCTTCATCCAAGAATTTATACCAGGGGTCAAATTGGCAATACAGACTCATCCCCAATGGTATGCTAATGCTGATAAATGCGAAGATGTCATTCATTCGGGATTTTGCTGGAGTCTCGCTTATTTCTGCCCTTGGCATCACTTTAAATACAAGATTTAATATTAACATTAAAAGCACATGTAGTATAACCAAGACGAACGGGAAAAGGAAAATTATCGCAATAAGAGCAGCAAACTCATCTTCGGGGGTGTCAACGGAGCAAGAATTCAATATCAATATTATTGCAACCAAGACCACAAAGGATATTTTCTGTTGTTTGTTCATCAGCGCAAATCCCATTTAAAACTTTTCCAACTCATTGTACGACTTGTCCAGGGCCTCCAGCACCTCGTCCACTTCCGCCTCCTTGATGATCAGCGGGGGCATGATCTGGAGCACGGTCTTGTCGTTGTTGGCGAAGAGGGCGATCACGCCGTTCTTGAACATGAGGGCGGTCATGAGGAAGCCGTGTTTTTCCTCGGCGTGTTTCAGGCCGATCATGAGTCCCTTCTGGCGGACCTCGATCAGGAACTTGCCGTGCTTTTTCATGAGCGCGGAAAAGCCCCGGGCGAAGCGGCCGGCCATGGCTCGGACGTGGGCGAGGAACGCGGGGTCGGAGATGCGGTCGAGCACGGCCATGGTGACGGCGCAGCCGATGTCGGAGCCGCCCATGGTGGAGACGTGGATGAAGGGGTTGTCCTCGAAGAACTTGCCGAGGTGTTTGCGGAAGCAGGTGGCGGAGAGCGGGTAATAGGCGCCGGAGAGGCCCTTGGCCAGGACCATGATGTCGGGGACGACGTTCCAGTGGTTGATGGCCCAGAGCTCGCCGGTGCGGCCGAGCCCGGCCTGGACCTCGTCAATGATCATCAGCGCGCCGCGCTCGTCGCAGAGCTTGCGCATGGTCGGGTAATAGTCGTCGGGCGGCATGGGAAAGCCGGAGGTGGCGGGGATGGTCTCCATGATGACGGCGGCGGTGTCGGGGCCGATGGCGTCGTCGAGCATTTCGAGGTCGCCGAAGGGGATTTGCCTGAAGCCGGGCGCGAGGGGCCCGAAGTATTTCTTGAAGCTCTCGTCGCCGGTGGCCAGCGCGAAGCCGGTGTGGCCGTGGTAGCCGCCGATGGCGGAGATGATGCCGGGACGGCCGGTATGGGCGCGGGCGAGCTTGATGGCGAGGTCAATGGCCTCGCCGCCGGACACGCCGAACACGGTGTAATGGATGTCTCCGGGGGTGAGCGCGGCGAGCTTCTTGGCCAGCGCGGCGCGGGGCGCGGAGAGGAGCATGTGGTCGCCGATGTCGAGTCCGTCGTCCATGGCCTTCTGAAGCACGGCCTTGATCTCGGGCGGGGTGTGGCCGAGGTTGAAGACGCCGCCGGACGAGCGGCAGTTGATGTATGCCTTTCCGTCCACGTCCCAGATCCTCACGCCCTCCCGCCTCGCGGGCACGACCTCGGCGCCCATCATCTTATAAGACTTGACCTTGCCCGGAGAGATGAACTCGGCGAAGTCCTCTATCACCTTGGCCTTTGGCAGTGCAAACCGGTCCATAACTTTCGTGCCTCCATCACCAGCGACGCGGAATAATTTTTCCTATGCGAAGTCTTCAATCCAGATAATGTTGTTACCAAAGGGGCCATGGTGGATAGTATTGAAAAGTCTCTTGTCCGCGGTTATCAATTTCCCTTCCGCCGAGGAGGCCAAGGCCAGGTAAAGAGAATCGTAGATGCTGCTTCCCGTCTGAATGGAAATTTCCAAAGCTGAGTCCAGGAGCGGCGCGAACGGGTACAGCCTGATGGGGAGCCTCCTGAGCATTGTCCGCGCTTGTCTCGCGTCCTTTATTTCCATCTCCTTCCTTTTGATTCTCCTGCAAAAGATACTATCCATCTCCATGAGGAAAATATCGGGCGCGCGGAAAAATTTTACCTTAACCAGGATTCGCCGCGCCAGGTGGTGCTGGTCCTCAGGGAAATACCATTTGGCCGCGACGCTGGCGTCAATGATATAAGCGCTCACCGCTCCCTGTCCTCCCGGACCAAATCAGCGCTGTTGACGAACTTTCGGCCCCGAAACCTTTTTTTGAATGCGTCCAATTTTTTCAGGGCGGTGTCGGCGTCCCATTGTTCCACATTCACCGTCTCGATCAAGATGAGCTTGGCCTCCGCCTGCAGGGATCGGCCATTGCGGCTGGCGCGCTTTTTCAATTTTTTCACGAACTCCTCCTCCAGATCCCTCACTAATATCTGCGCCATGTTTATCACCTCCTTGCGCTATCATAATGATAGCATATCCCGGCACGAAATCAAGCCGCAAACCGCGATGGAGCATGGACGCCATCCGGCCTGGTTCACCGGGCTTTTTTACGGAGCACGGGTCGCCATTGAGAGCTCCCCTAGTTCCCTCCCCCCACCATGTCGTTCACCTCCTTGATCTTTTCCGGCTCGATCTTGGGCACGCGGTCAAAGGTCATGAGGCCGTTTTGTTCCTGCTCGACGTCGTAGGGCTGGGTGTAGCAGTAGCCCACGATGTTGGGGAAGCGGGAGACGGCCAGGGTGTAGGAGCGGTATTTTTCGAGGAGGGACTCGTCGCCTTCGGTGCGGTAGAATCCGAATCCGCCGTACTCGGAGAGGAGGACGGGCTGTCCCTGGTAGTCCACGCCGGGCAGGAAATTCGGGATCACCAATTCGCCCTTGAGGGCATTGAGGAAGTAGCGGCCGAGGCTGATGTGATCGCCGGGCTTTAGCTGGTAGCGCTCATAGAGCCTGACCGAGTCCTGGACGGTGGGCAGGTAATGGTGGAAGTCCCACACATCCGTGTCAAAGTGCCAGCCGCCGGAGTTGTCCACGACGAGGCGCGAGGGGTCGGCCTCCCGCGTGGCCTTGACCATGGCGTAGCCGAAGCGCCGGCTCGCCTTGCTCCACAGCATCTCGTAGATGCCCCAGTTCTCGTTGAACACGGTCCAGGTGATGATGCAGGGATGGTTCAGGTCGCGCGCGATCACATCGAGCCACTCATCGCGGAAGCGGTCCACGGCCTGGTCCGGCACGCGGCCTAAAATCCCGAACCCGAGCGACGGCATCTCCTCCCAGACCACCAGTCCCAGGCGGTCGCACCAGTAGAGGAACCTCGGGTCCTCGATCTTCTGGTGCTTCCTGAGCCCGTTGAAGCCCATGCGCTTATAAATCTCGCAGTCCGCGCGCATGGCTTCGTCGTCCCTCGGGGTGTACACGCCGCCGGGGAAGAAGCCCTGGTCCAGCAAGAGCTTCTGGTAGAACGGCTTACCGTTCAGATGGATCTTGCCGTTCCTGGCCTCGATGGTGCGGACGCCGACGTATGAGGAGACGATATCGAGCTTGTTGCCGTCGGGGTCCTTGAGCTCGATGGAGACGCCGTAGAGCACGGGGTCGTCGGGGGACCAGGCCCGGGTCTTGGGTTCTTTCCAGACCAGGTTCTTTGACAGGAGGAGGTTGGACTCGGCCAGTCCGCGTTCTTCCGGCCGCGTGACCCATATCTCCGGGGTCACGCCCGGCGCGTCGCGGCTGAGCTCGAGGGTGAACTTTCCGCCGGAGAGGTCCGGGGCCGCGGTGAACTTGAAGCTCTTGAGGTACGGGTCGCCTACCCTCTCCAGCCACACGGTCTGCCAGATGCCGGTGGTGGTGGTGTACCAGATGCCGTAGGACTTGTCCTTGGTGGACTGCTTGCCGCGGACCTGCATCCGGTCCTTGGAATCGAACACGCGGACCACCAGCGTGTTGCCGGACGGGCGGGCCAGCTCGGTCACGTCGAACTGGAACGGCGAATAGCCGCCGACGTGCTCGCCCAGTTTGACTCCGTTAAGCCAGACCATGGCGTGATAGTCCACGGCGCCGAAGTGCAACAGCAGCCGGCCCTTGCCGGGGCTGAATTCGAGCGCGGGGCCCAGGTCGAATTTTTTCAGGTACCAGCAGACCTCCGGCGGGCGCGGGTTGTGCACCCCGGAGAGCTCGGACTCGACCGGGTACGGGACCATGATGCGGTCCGTGAGGGCATCGCGCCCGGCCCAGTTTTCACGGAGGCCGCGGTCAGCGGGGTCGAGGGTGAATTCCCACTCGCCGTTCAGGTTCTGCCAGGTCTCGCGCTGGAAGTCCGGCCGCGGGTGCTCAGGCCGGGGCGTCATCTCGGCCGCTCTCAACCCGGGGGCAGCCATTAAAACCAAGAGGGCCACAAAATACACTGCTTTCCTTGTCATCCATTTTTCCCCTTTTATAATAATGAGTGGAGGCGAATCCTTCAAGGACGGATCATAACAAAGTCGGAGGCGGGAATAAAGCGGGGTTTGAGGAGGGATGGATTGTTGGTAGAATTGTTTGGCAAGAGGTAGGAAAAGATGGTTGTTGATGTCGCACAGTACCGGCGGATTTTTTACCCGGAGACGGTGGCGGTGATCGGGGCGTCGGACAACGTGATGAAGTTCGGCGGCATGTTGCTGCGGGCGCTCCTGGGCTTCGGCTGCAAGGCGAGGCTTTATCCGGTGAACCCGAAGGCGGGCACGATCATGGGTCTTCCGGCGTATGCGTCGCTCGATGCGGTCCCGGGGCCGGTTGACTTCGCGGTGCTCACGGTGCCGGCCGAGCAGGTGATGGACGCGGTCAAGGCGTGCGTGAAGAAGGGCGTGAAGGGCGCGGAGATTCTGACGGCGGGTTTTCGGGAGTCCGGGCCGGAGGGTGCGGCGCTGGAGCGCGAGCTTACGCGGACGGCGCGGGCGGGAGGGCTCAAGCTGATCGGGCCGAACTGCTTCGGGGTGTACACTCCGGAGGCGGGGCTGACGCTGATGCCGGGTGGCGAGTTTTCGCGTGAGCCCGGTCCGGTGGGCTTCATCTCGCAGAGCGGGGGCGGGACGTGCGACGCGGCGTACATGGCGCGGGGCCGCGGCGTGCATTTTTCCGTGGCGGTGAGCTACGGCAACGGCTGCGACTTGGCCGCGGCGGAGATGCTCTCCTACTTCGAGGCGGACCCGAAGACGAAGATCGTGGGCGCGTACCTCGAAGGCGTGGACGACGGCCGGGATTTTTTCGAGGCGCTGAAGTCGTGCGCGGCGAAGAAGCCGGTGATAATACTCAAGGGCGGGCTCTCGGAGCAGGGCTATCGGGGCACGCTCGGGCACACGGGCTCGATGGCGGGGACCAGGGTGGCGTGGGAAGCGGCGATCCGGAGCGCGGGCGCGGTGGCGGCGCGAGACTTGAAAGACCTGGTCGAGCTGCTGATGGCGTTCAACTGCCTCGAAGGCTTCACCGGCGGGGGCGCGGGCATTTTGGCGGGCGGCGGCCTGCGCACGGTGGACGGGCTGGACGCGGCCTCGGCTTACGGGTTCCCGGTGCCGCCGCTCGATGACGCGACCGCGGCCCGCATCCAGGCCCTGCTGCCCCCGGCCGGCGGCAAGGGCGCGAACCCGGTGGACCTGGCCAACCCGGTGATGTCTCCGACCGTGGTGAACCCGATCATGGAGATGCTCGCGGCGCGCGACGACGTCCACTTCCTGGTCAAGTACCAGATGATGTTCTACCTCTTGAACTCGGTGCGCGAGGTCAGGAAGATGACCGGCAACCAGGAGTTCAAGCTCGAGTACCACACCGCGCTCACGAACAAGGCTCGGGAGATCAGGGAGCGGACCGGCAAGCCGCTCATCATGGTCCTCTTGGACATCGCCTCGGACCCCGAGCACTGGGACATGGAGCTCGGACGATGGGAGGCAAGGAGCCATTTCACGGCCAACGGGATACCGGTGTTCGATAATGGATTACAGGCGTTCTCGGTATTGAGGAGGGTTGCCGATTATTACCGGCGCAGGCGGTAGGCCGGACACTCTTGTCCGGCTGCATGCGGGGCAAGAGTGCCCCGCCTACCATAGGAGGGGAACATGGTCAACGCAATCGTATTGATCAACGCGAAACGTGACAAGATCCCGGAGACGGTGCAGGCGCTGGTGGGACTGGACGGGGTGGCGGAGGTGTACTCAGTGGCCGGGCCTTACGACGTGGCCGCGATCATCCGCGTGCAAGAGAACGACCAGCTCGCGGACCTGGTCACCAAGAAGATGCTCAAGCTCGACGGCATCGAAAAGACCACCACCTTGATCGCCTTCGAGGCCTTCTCCAAGTTCGACCTGGAGCGAATGTTCTCGATCGGGATGAAGTGAGCGGGAGCGCGAAAAGCCAGGGCCGGGACGCCCCGGCCCTGTTTGCCGATGCCCATATCTGGGAAGCGCTCAATATTTCAAGATCAGTCCCTTGTAATTAATTGGAGATAGGTTGGTGACTTCGATGCCCGCGAAGAGGCAATGGTCCTGGTCCGCGCAGGACACAGAGTTCAGGGTCCACCACATATCCCGCGGGTCCATGATTAAATCATCGAATACCTGCCACTGCCCTCCCCAATAATGCAGGACCACGCCATGGCTGGACTGACTACCCCAATCAGATACCCCAACCGCCCAGCCCTCGTTCGCGGCTGGGAAGAAAACGTCGTTAAGGCCCCAAACGCTGCTGCCTATCGCGGGCGTTGGATCAAGCTGCCAGGAGCCGCCGGCATAATGGTAGATGATGCCGTTACATTCGCTGTACCAGTTCGGGCAGGCCATGCCCACGGCCCAGCCCTCGTCCTCCGCAGGGAAGCTAACGGAGCTCAAGTACCATCCCGGCGCCGGGTCGGGAAGCGTCACGTTCGACCACACCCCTGAGTCATAATGCAGCAGAATCCCCCGGTCTTCGGGCGCTCCATCGCACATGCCGTTGGGACCGCAATGCACGCCCACGGCCCAGCCCTGGTCCGGGGACGGGAACTGCACTCTTCGCAACCACCAACTTGTTGATCCGGTATCTGGCGCCGACACGCTGACCCATGTGCCCGATTGATAATTCAGGATGACCCCATGACTCAAATTGGTTCCATCGGAATATGTGCCCACGGCCCAGCCCTGGTCAGCCGCCGGGAAGTTCACGTCGTAAAGGCCCCAACTGTTCGGCCCCAGGTCCGGAACCGGCTCCGGCGCCCAGGCCCCGGAATCGTAATGAAGGATCGCGCCAACGTTATGAGTGGCGTCGTAGCGTTGTCCGACCGCCCATCCCAAGGAAGTTGAAAAGAAATCCACGGCGTTCAAACGCCACGGTTTGCAGGTGATACAATTAGCGCCGCAAGACGAGCAAGGACTCCAGCCCCAATCAACCACGTAAGGCTCCACATTGGACCAAGCGCCATCCTGATAATGAAGAATCTCACCGCCCTGTTCCATGCCGACGGCCCAGGCCTCGCCGGGGCTGGGGAAAGAAACGTCCGCTATTCTTAACTCCCGGTTCATATAAATGGGGCTCGCGGCGGACCAGGTCCCGGCGTCGTAGCTCAGGACCATCTCTTTCTGCTTATCATCCCCCCACTTATCCTGGTAGTAGAATGTTCCCCCGAACCATCCCCGGTCCGTTGTGGGGAAATGAACGGAATAGAGCGTAGTGGGCGGCCATTCCTCTTCATTCGGTGGGCCATTGACCTGGACCGAGGGATGGACGGCCTTGGTCCAGGCCCCGTTTTGATAATGGAGGATCAATCCCCCATCGAGAGGACCCCCCGACTTCCCCGCCGCCCATCCCTCATCCTGGCTTGGGAAATAAATTGAGTAGACGGAGCCGGAGAAAACGTCTGTTCCTGTAAGGTCCTCTTTGGACCATGCGCCCTGGGAGTAATGGAAAATCACCGGCTCCCAGAAATTCTCATCCACCCCAGCGGCCCATCCCTCATCCGCGGCGGGGAAATGCACCGAAAACAAGCGCGTGTCATCGAAATCACCAGCCGGAGCGCTCGCCAGCGTCCAGGTGCCCTCGGAATAATGCAGAACAACCCCGAAATAAACATTCTGATCAATGGCCTCCACATATTGATTGCCATGTCCGACCGCCCATCCCTCGTCCGTGCCCGTGAAATACACCGATGTAAGGCTGAAATAGACAAGGCCGAACCCCGACAGATCCACCTTGCTCCACGAGCCGGAGCTGTAATGCAACATCACCGGCAGGCCATGATCGGGATCCTGGCCCACGGCCCAGCCTTCATCAACCGACGGGAAGTTCACCGAGTACAGGGGCCACCAACTGCCGTCCACATCGGGCGGCGCGACCTCCGACCACTGGCCGTTCTGGTAGTGCAGGATCAATCCCAAGCCCTGTTTCCCTCCCACGGCCCAGCCATCGTCGGCGGCGGGGAAATGGACGGACTCCAAGGCCCAATCGTCGCCGATTCCCGGAACGTCCACCACTCTCCAGCCGCCGGATTGATAGTGCAGGATGACGCCGGGTGCGGGATCATAATTATAGCCCACGGCCCAGCCATCATCTTCGGACGTGAAAAATAATGACCTGATCTCGATGCCCTCATAGCTGTAAAGGTACGGGAGATACTGCTCCACGATGTTTTTGGTGAGCGGGTCGGTGCCCAAGAGGAGCTCTTCGAGGTTGGAGATGCCGTCGCCGTCGTCATCGGGGAAGGTGAGGGATGAGAGGTCGAAGATGATGTGATTCATGCCGGGGCCGAGGTACACGGTCATGGAGGCCTGTCCCAGCGCGAGCTTGGTCTGGCCGGAGCCGGCGGCGGCCGGGCCGTAGGGAATAGAGAAGGACATGGTCAGGGTATGGGTCCCGGCGAACACGCCCGGGATGAAGCAGTTTAACGACCCGTCCGGGTTGAGCGTCACCGGGTACGCCGCCCCGCCCGCGACCCGAAGCTCGGCCATGAGCCCCGGGGCAGTGGCCCCGCCCAGCGCCGCCGGCAGATCGCCCCGCACGTCAACCACGGCGATCTCAACGGAGTCGTCGTGGCAGGAGCAGGTCAGGACGGACAGGCAGATGATCGGGCCCAATAACACGGGCCATGCGACTTGAATCAGCCTTTTCATCGGAGCCTCCTTTTTTCATGCGACTGAATAATTCCCGAACCGTCCCCCGACACTGATGAAATTTTCAGGGAAACCGTCAATATTTCAAGATCAGTCCCAGTCCATCGCCCTGCATGATCTTGTAATCGTTTCCCGCGAACCAGCAATTGTCCTGGTCAGGACAGGACACCGAATCCACTCTCCACTTGTACGGCCGCGGGTCCATGATGATGTCGCTCACGGCCTGCCATTTCCCGCCGGAGTAATGCAGGATCAGGCCTTGCTGAGAAGGAGTGTTAAACTCCCAAGCCCCAACCGCCCATCCCTCGTCAGGAGTCGGGAAAGAAAGGTTGGTCAGGTACCAATCGCCGCCGGGCACTGCGGGAGCCGGCTCGATTTGCCAGGAGCCTCCCGTGTAATGGAGGATCACGCCGGCGCAACCGGAGTAAGAGTCCTGGCATCCAATCCCCACGGCCCAGCCCTCGTCCACGGAAGGGAAATCCACCTTGTACAGGGCCCAACCCGGCGCCACCTCGGGCAGATCCACGTTCGACCATGTCCCCGAGTCATAATGCAGCATGATGCCCCGATCCCCCGGCTCCTGGCCGTCCCCGCTCGAATTGGAGTGGTATCCCACGGCCCAGCCCTGGTCCGACGAGGGGAAGCTGACGCCGGCAAGGGCCCAGGTGCTGGAGCCGGTGTCCGGCGGCGGCACGTTGGACCAGGAGCCGGACTCATACTTCAAGATGACTCCGCCCGCCATGACATACGCATTCTGAGCGTATCCTACGGCCCAGCCCTGGCCAGTTGAGGGGAAGTCCGCCGAGGCAAGCTGCCAGTATGAGGACCCGACATCCGGGACCTGGTCCTCCGACCACAGCCCGGAATCATAACGGAGAACCAAGCCCTTCATCCTATCCGAGCCCAAATAGCTGGCGCCGACCGCCCACCCCAGGCTGGGGTCGGGGAATTCCACGCCGTTGAAAAACCAATAATCCGCGTCAACCCAGGGAGGCTCAATATTTTTCCAGGCTCCGTCCTGATAGTGAAGGATGAATCCATTCTGATTGCTGGGGCTGTACCCGACGGCCCATCCATCGGACAAATCGGGAAATGACAGTTCCCGGAGCAGGAAATGGCCATCCATAATGAGCGGGCTCGACGCAGTCCAGGCGGCCGCGTCAAATTTTATAATCAAGTCGTTATATCTTTCCTGGCCGTACCTGTCATAGGTCACGAACGCGCCTCCGACCCATCCCTTGTCCGCGGTGGGGAAGTGTACGGCGTTAAGATATATTGGCGGCCAGTTACCATCATCGGGAGGAAGATAAGTCTGGATGAAAGGAGGCGTGACCCGGCTCCATGAGCCGTCATGATAATGCAGGACCGTCCCCGGGCTGAACGGAGACCAGCCATCCCATCCGTTCCCCACTGCCCAACCCTCGTCATCGGTCGGGAAGAAAACGGAGTTCAACATGCCGTCATCCAGTCCCAGAGCGGGGACATCCTCGGCCGTCCAGACGCCCTGCGAATAGTGCAATATCGCGGATCCGTAAAACCAATCCAAGCCCACGGCCCAGCCCTCGTCCGCGCTGGTGAATTGCACGGAATTCAATTCCATATCATCGTAAATGTCCAGCGGAGCGCTCACCAGGGACCAGGCGCCGCCGGAATAATGGAGAATGAGCCCGAAATCAACGTACCGTTCAGCCGAACTCTCGCCAACTCCTACCGCCCATCCCTCGCCGGCGCTCGTGAAATGCACGGACCTGAGGTCCGAGGTCTCCAGACCCAGACCCGACAGGTCCACCACCGACCAGGCGCCGGAAGAGTAATGCCACATTACCGCGTGATCATATGACCAACTACTAATATGTTGCGTATCCACTCCCACGGCCCAGCCTTCGTCCACGGACGGGAAATACACCGATTTAAGCGTCAAGTCGCTGCCGGCCTCCGGCTCGGCCACCTCCGACCACTGGCCTCCGCTGTAATGCAGGATCAGTCCATGATGAAAGCTCCCAGGTATTGGTAAATAGCTGCCTACGGCCCAGCCCTCGCCAACGGCGGGGAAATGCACCGAGTTGAGGCAACGCTCAATTCCCGGCGCCGGATCATTCACCACGATCCAGGCCCCAGAGACATAGTGCGTGATCACGGCCGAGCCCTCGAAATTCTGGCCCACGGCCCAGCCATCGTCCGCCGACGTGAAAAACAAGGAATTGATCTCGACTCCCCACCCATACTCATTGTTAACGTTAACGTACGGCAGGTACTGCTCCACGATGTTCTTGGTCAGCGGGTCGGTGCCCAGGAGGAACTCGTCGAGGTTGGAGATGCCGTCGCCGTCGTCGTCGGGGAAGGTGAGGGATGAGAGGTCGAAGATGATGTGATTCAGGCCCGGGCCGAGGTACACGGTCATCAGGGCCTCACCCAGCGCGAGCTTGGTCTGGCCGGAGCCGGCGGCCGCGGCGGAGCCGGACATGATGAAGAAGGACATGGTCAGGGTATGGGTCCCGGCGAACACGCCCGGGATGAAGCAGTTTAACGACCCGTCCGGGTTGAGCGTCACCGGATACGCCGCCCCGCCCGCGACCTTGAGCTCGGCCTCCAGCCCCGGGGCAGTGGCCCCGCCCAGAACCGCCGGCAGATCGCCCCGCACGTCAACCACGGCGATCTCAACGGAGTCATTATGGCGGGAGCAGGTAAGGATGAAGAGGCAAAGCGCGGATGCCGCAAACATGGGCCAGGCGACTTTAATCATGATTCTCATCTCGGCCTCCCTTACTGAATCTCGCATAATACGTTGACAAAAGGATCAAAAAAAGAGACCACTGGCTTTGAGGAAACTTTTCAGCAAATCATGGCGAGGATAGATTTGGTGCGCGCCTTTGTGCAGCCGTTGTCGAATTTCGGCCAGGGTGGG
>DATKZS010000233.1:0-13219 GCA_035527835.1 bacterium | reverse complement strand
TTTCTGCGCCTCCGCGGTTAAATACACCCCTGCCAATGCCTGCGCCAATGAAAGCGGCGTCGTGCCGCCGCACTCCAAGGCTCACTTGCGCACCACCCTGGTGTCGCAGATGCGGTCGTGGAGCGAGCGCTTTTCCTCGTCGAAGCCGGCCATGATGTAGCCGATGCCGAGAATTATACCCGACAGCATCTCGGCGAAATGCCGGGCAAAGGCGCGCAAATAGGTGATGCGCTCGCCGTCGGGCCTTATCACCTTGAGTCCCAGGGCCATCTTTCCGGGCGTGGCCTCGTACTTGCCGAGGAACCAGGTAGTATAGCCGGCGGGCACGGCCAACTGGGCGAGAAACATGAGGGCCATGTAGACGAAGAACATCGACGGCCCTTCGCCGGGCTTGAGTTGCGGGCCCATGCCGGGTGCGAAGCCCAGGGCCAGGCCGAACACCATTTGCACGCCCATGTTGGCGACCCAGAGGATGATGCCATCGAGGAACTTGGCGGCGGCCCGGATCCAGAAGCCTCCGTAGGCGAACACGCCGCGGATGGGCACGCCCTCCCGGAGGCGCTGGAAGAAGACGGGCTTGCACTCGGCGCAGACGAAGTGGGCGCCGTAGCGGACCATGTCTTCCAGCGGGAACATGCGGCCGCACTCGGCGCAGGTCTGGTACAGGCCGGCGGCGCCTCTGGGCATGGTCGCGGGCGCGGCCACCAGCTCGCCGTAGCGCTGCCATTGTTTCATGCCGGGCCGCCAGACCAGGGTCTCGAAGTTGACCGTGCCGCCGCTTACCAGCGACTGGAACTCGAGCTCGCCGAGCGGTCCCACCGGCTCTTTGTCTCGGGCGTAATACCAGTCCATGCCGCGCTCCTTTTCCGGGGCATCAGAATCAGGCGACGTCAATCACATGAAATATCTTGCAGCATTCATTTTCTAAACGGCCGGCCGGGAGCTTTTTCCCGCGCCGCCGCGGGGCAGTATCATCAAAGCATCAAGACATTTTTAACGGGATTAACAGGAGTTACAGGATTCGCGAGGCCATTGATCCCGGATTTTATTATCCTGTAAATCCTGTTAATCCCGTCAAGAAAATTTCCGAGCTTACATTCCCGTCGTCCGCCGCTTCTGGAAAGGTAACGCCCGTCGTTCAGAGCAGGTCCTGGGCGATGAATTTGAGGACGGTGTTTCCCATGCGGATCTTGTCGCCGTGGATCAGCTTGGTCATTCTAATGCGCATGCCGTTGAGCCAGGTCCCGTTCTGGGAGGCCAGGTCGGAGATGTAAATCTGCTCGCGGGAGTGGATCTCGATCATGACGTGCTTTCTGGACACGCCCTTGTCGTCCAGGTCCAGGTCGGCTTCCTCGCCGCGGCCGATGATGACGCGCGCCTTCTCGAATTTGATGCTGCGGCCCTTCTTGGGGCCGGTCATGTATTCGAGGAAGAACTCGCGCCCGCGCGGCAGCTTGAGCTCGCGCTCCTTGGACTTGTCGTCCACCTTGGTGACGTCAAGGGAGGATTCAGCGATTTCTTCCGGCGCGCGCTCCATCTGGGCCTCCGACTCGGCGAAGAGGAGCCGGGCATTGCCGACCTTGATCTCGTCCAGGTGATGGAGCCGCTGCTCGGACACCTTTTTACCGTTCACCAGGGTCCCGTTCTTGCTGCCCAGGTCCTTTACGAACCAGGCGTCGCCGCGCTTCTCGATCTCGCAGTGCCGGCGCGACACCGCCTTGTCCTCCAGCACCAGCCCCGCGCCTTTCCTTCCGATCACCAGCTTTTGTTCCTTGAGCTTTCGGTGGATGCCCTGGCTGTCGCCCTCGATGATGGTGAGGGACGCGCCGGGGACGTTCCACTGGAACTCGCGGGCGTCGGACTCGGGCACGGCGTCGGAGGTGAGCAGGGTGGCGTCGCCGGGCGCGTCGTCTCCCTCATCCTCCTCTTCTCCGGGCCGGGCCAGGAAGACGAAGAGGCAGTCGGGGCACTGGAGAAGGACTTTTTCCTTGTAGGATTCGTCGTCCACGTTCAATGACGCCATGCATCCGGGGCAGCGCACTCTCATTTCACCCGCTCCTTGTCAGAATGAAGATAATGATCCCGGCGATGGCCAGGGCCGCGCCTCCGGCCAGGACCCACCATTTCCAATTGGTCTCGTTGCCGATCCTCTGGTTCTTGAGGTCCATCACCCGGGCGGTGAGTGTCAGCTCCTTGAAGATGTCGTCAATGGTGGAGCTCTGGCTGGAGCTGGTGGCGGCGGTGGGGTCGGTGTACTCGTCCTTCCTGGCGGAGATTTTGAGCTCGTCCATGGACGGCTCGGGCATGGCTTCGCGGCCGGGCGCCGTGCCGGTGTGGGTGGACTCGGCGATGACCTTGAGGGCCTCGACGATCTCGGCGCCGGTCTGGAAGCGGTCGGCCGGGTCCTTGGCCAGCGCGATGCGCATGAAGTCGTCGAACTCGGGCCCGAGCCCGGGGTCGTGCGCGGACGGCGGCGGGAATTCGTCATGCACGATCTTGTAGCAGATCTCGTTGATGTTCTCGCCGGGGAACGGCTTCTTGCCGGTCATGAGCTGGTAGATGCAGACGCCCAGCGAGAAGAGGTCGGAGCGGCCGTCAATTTGCTTGCCGGAGAGCTGCTCGGGCGACATGTATGAAGGCGAGCCCACCAGCTTTCCGTCCTTGGTCAGCTCGCTCATGGGGATGCGGGCGATGCCGAGGTCCATGATCTTGACGCGGTTGTCGGCCACGATCATGAGGTTGGCCGGCTTGATGTCGCGGTGGATGATGGCCTTCTGGTGGGCGTGATCGAGGCCGTCGGCCACCTGGGCGATGATCTCGATGAGCTGGCCCATGCTCACCTTCTTGCCCGCCGTGATCACGTCGCGCAATGTCACGCCGTCCAAATACTCCATGGCGATGAAGGGCCCGAGCTCGGTGTCGCCCACGTCGAAGATGGTGACGATGTTCGGGTGCTGGAGCCGGCCCGCGGTCATGGCCTCCTGCCGCAGGCGCTTGATGAACTCCTCCCGCTTGCCCGTCTGCAGGCCGAAGGTCTCGGGAATGGACTTGACGGCGACCATGCGGCCGATGGCCGGGTCGCGAGCCTTGTAAACCACGCCCATGGACCCGCGGCCGATCTCGCCGATCACCTCGTAGCGGCCGAAGACTATGGAGTCGCGTCTGGACATGCAATATTCGTATCGCGCCCGGCATCAGCAATCCCGGGCGCAACCAGCCTCGTCAATCTGGTCCTATATAATACGACACGGACGGGCCGCGATTCAACCCCTTGCAAGTTTTCGGAGCGGGCTTATATTTTCTTCAAGGGAGAGAGCCATGAACCCGTTCGTCTATATCCCGTGCCCTTCCTGCGGGGCCATGAACCGGGCCCGCGTGGAAAAGCTCGGCGGCAGGCCGGTGTGCGCCAAGTGCAAGACGCGGCTCGAGCTGGGCAAGCCCGTGTCCATCTCCGCGGTCCAGTTTGGCAAGGTGGTTTTGGAATCGGGGCTGCCGGTGCTGGTGGACTTCTGGGCGCCGTGGTGCGCTCCGTGCCGGAGCATGGCGCCGGTCCTGGAGTCGGTGGCGCAAAACAACGCCGGCGGCGTGGTGGTGGCCAAGCTCGACACCGACCAGAACCCTGACCTCTCCGCCCGCTTCGGCATCCGCGGAGTTCCCACCCTGATCCTGTTCCAGGACGGACGCGAGGTCTCCCGCCAGACCGGGGCCGTGCCCCTCCAGAGCATCGAAGCCATGATCCGGCAATCCATGTCTTGAGCGGGCGGTCCGATGAGCCCCGGCGCCCGCGCTCCGCTCGGCTTGCCTCCCTCTCGCGGATATGTTACAACCCAGCGCAGCGTAAGATAACGTCCGTTATCGGACCGCCTGCACGGGCGGAAAGGGAGTCCCCGGCGCAATGCCTGAACTGGACAGTCCTGAATTTGGAAAATACCTGGCCGCCAGGCTCAAGGCCGAAGACCTGGAAATCCGGAGCGTGTGGCAGAACCTGGAAGGCTGGTCCATGGAGACTTTCAGCCTTGACCTGTCATATCTGAAGGACGGCCGCCGCGTCGAGCACGAGGTGATCCTGCGCCGCGAGCCGGTGGCGGGCCTGCTCGATCCTTACGACGTGTCCATCGAGTACCGCGTGATCACGGCCATCAAAAAGGCGGGCGTGGCCGTGCCCGAGACCTATTGGTACGAGCCCGACCCCGCCGTGTTCGAGCGCCCGTTCTACGCCATGGAAAAGGTCAAGGGCGGCGTGCATTTCTGGAAGATGAGCTTTGACCCCGAGTGGCAGCTCATCCCGGACGAGCGGGAGCGCAAGGGCCTGGCCGCGGACTTCATCGCCAACATCGCGGCCATCCACAAGGCCGACTGGCGCGCGCTCGGGCTCGATTTCCTGGGCGACCCCGGGCCCGGCCAGGGCTCGGCGCGCCAGCAGGTCGAGCGATGGGAAGAGGTGATTGCCAAAGCGGGCTTCCTCAAAAAACCCGTGGTCAATTACGCCGCGCATTGGCTCCGCGACAACCTGCCCGACAACGACCACGTGGTGGTGGTCCACGGCGATTACCGCACCGGAAATTACGTGCACCAGGACGGCCGCATCAAGGCCGTGCTCGACTGGGAGATGGTCCACCTCGGCGACCCCATGGACGACGTGTCCTACATCATCGGCACCGCCTGGCGCTCGCCCCGGCCCCACCTCTGGATCAGCCACCTCATGCCGCGGGAGGAATTCTACGAGCGCTACCAGGACGCCACCGGCATCAAGATTGACAAGGAGCGCCTCAAGTTCTACCACATCCTCATCAACTTCAAGGCCGTGGGCATCGCCGGCAACGCCGCCAATGCCTTCCGGTCAAAGCCCACGACGGACCTCAAAACCGGCGTCTTCGGCATCACGCTCTACATCCAGTATCACAACCTGATCCGGGCGCTGAGCAAGTACCTGGACCGGTGAAATAGGAAAGAAAATATTGACAAGGATGAACAGGATTTTCAGGATGAATGAAAAGAAAAAAATATCTGGTCCGGATTATCCTGTAAATCCTGTTAATCCTGTCAATAACTCTTTTCTTGAATTTGAGGGAGAAAGCCATGTGGATGAGCACTGACGCATATTTGAGAAGGCTGATGCAGACGCTGGAAAAGGTGGTCGCCCCGGAGATCGAGTCCGACCAGGTGCGCGGCCAGTTGTACGCGGTGGTGGACCTCATAAACCAGCTCTCCGCCAAGATCGAGTACAAGCCCGGCATCATCGGCCAGGACATCAAGGACGGACGCGAGATCATGAAGACGCTGCTTAGCGCCATGGAGAGCGCCGGGATCGAGACGCCCGCCGAGCTCAGCGCATTCTTCTCCGAGCTCGAATCCGCCGCCCCCGCGCTCCCCCTCAAGTTCAAGACCGAGGAGATGGTGTGCGCCACGCTCGACCATTTCCACGCCCGCAAGGACAAGCTCGGCCAGGCCGGCGCGGCCGCGCTCGATAAAAAAATCCGCGAATATCTCCTCAAAATCACCACCCGCGACCTCGGCCTCATGAAACCGCCCATGCTCGAAAAAATCTCCCGCTCCAAACGCCCGGAGAGGGGGAAGAAGTAGGGCGTAGAGCGGAGGGCGAAGGGCGGAGTGCGAGGGGGACGCAGGCTAAGGAGTGCGCCCGGCTCGCTAACGCGTAGCAAGACTTCGCACTCTAAAGCGCGTTGCCGCGTATTTGAGGAAGATTCGGGGTGTTTGACTTGGTCAAAGCTGATAGCTATCTTGAATAGGAGAATTGGAGGTCCGCTCATGAAATACAAGGCGATTCTGGAACCGCAGGAGGAAGGCGGCTATACGGTTTATGTCCCGGTCCTGCCCGGGTGCGTGTCCGAGGGTGAAACCATTGAAGAAGCCCTGGCCAACATCAAGGAGGCCATCGAGGTTTACCTGGAGAGCGTTGCCGCGCGGGGCGTTTCCCTGCCCCCGGTTGAAGAGTATGAGGTCGCGGTGTGAGCTAACTGCCGGCGGTGTCCTGGCGGGACGTGGCCAGGGCACTGGATAAATGCGGTTTTATTTTCGACCGCCAAAAAGGCAGCCACATGATCTATTTTCATCCCGAGACTCAAGCCACCGTCAGCGTCCCCCAACACTCCTCGATCAAGAAAGGCACATTGATGCACATAATTAAACAGACCGGCCTTACCCGAGAAGAGTTCATTGAGCAATTGAAATAGCGAGCTTGATGGAAAACGCAAGTGTGGCGGCGCCAGATTTGCGGCATTGACATAGGTCCATGAAGGATAAAAAGGAGGGACTAATGAGCCTGGAACCCAAAGACGAATCCGTGCACGAGTATCCTCGGCCGCTGGACTCGCCGTGGAAGGAGAACTGGTATTTTAATTTTATAGATAAGAAGAACGGGGCGTGGGGCGTGAACCATTTTTCGATCGAGCGTCACAAGAGCCGGGCGCGGTTCTCGGCGTTCCACGTGGTGGACGGCGAGGTGCTGATGTACTCGAACCTGGTGCCGATTGACGACGGCTTCCGCGAGCTCACCGACGGCAAGCTCAAGGCCGAGTTCATCGAGCCGTTCCAGAAGTTCCGGCTCACCTTTAACGGCCCGCGCCACCGGGTGGAGCTGAATTACGAGGCGCGCTTCGGCGTGTTCGACTATGCCATGGGCAAGTCGCAAAAGCCGGGCAAGAGCGGGCGCGCGGCCATGGAGCACTACGAGCAGGCGCTGTTCGCGAGGGGCGTGATCGAGAAGGACGGCAAGACCAGGGAGATTGATTGCTTCGGCCACCGCGACCACTCGTGGGGCTACCGGAACGAGAGCAAGGTCACGGCGTGGAACTGGGTGGCGGTGCAGTTCGCCGACAAGACCATAAATCTTTATCGCGCCGTGATCGGCCAGGCCTTTATCGGCTCCGGCTTCATCTCGAACGCCTCCGGCAACACCCGCGTGGTGCGGATGAACATCGAGGACACCAAATTCGAGAACAAGGCGCCGGTGTCGTCGGTGTACGCGGGCACGGACCAGAACGGCAAGGTCTGGCGGCTGCGCTCCCGGAAATTCTCGTCCCTTTATCTCCCCATGAAGGAGAAAGGCGACGGCGTGGTCATCCACGAAAACTTCTCGGACTACGAGGACCTGGACACGGGTGAGAAGGGCGTGGGGATTGACGAGTACCTGATCAACCCGGTGACGGGGAAGGCTTGAGGCTTGGGGCTTGAGGTATGAGGCTTGGTGGGCGCATTGGTCTTACCTCTAGCCCCACGCCTCAAGCCTCAAGCCTATTTCTTGGCCCACGACCCTCTAACCTGGTAGAGCCCTTCCGTCACCGCGACCACCAAGCCGTTTAAGTCCTTGAGCTCGAGCTTGATGGTATAGTCGGCCTTGCCCTTTTCCTGGCACTCCTGGATCACGCGCTCGACTTCGTCTCCGGGCATGGCCCAGCTCGTGGTGATGTCGGTGGTGGCCGGCTTCACGAACTTGATGTTCAATCCCTTCACGATCGGGATCAACTGCCGCTCGATGAAATAGACCATGGCCACGGCGCCGCCCATCATCTCGCCCAGCGTGAACAGCGCGCCCGCGTACATGGTGCCAACGTGGTTGCGGTTCGGCGCGATGGGCATCTTGAGGTCTATCCCTTCCTTTTCCAGCCGCGTGGCCTCGATCCCGGTGCGGGTGGCAAAGGGAATTCCGGTCTTGAACAGGTCTTTCATGTTGACGTTGGGTGGCATTTTATCCGGTACCTCCTCGTCTCATTTTTTCGTTGATAAAACTTCTCATTTTATCGCGGCGCCGTTTTTTACTTGACGCATAACGAATGTTATCATACCGGGACAAACCAGGCAAGGACTGATTCCAGGCAGTGATCGGTGGCGGCGACAGTGCGTTCGAGGGCCGCCCCGGAGCAGGTCGGGCAGAGGAGAGGCCAAGATGAAAAAGCGCGTTACCCGGGCGGCGATGATTATCGCGCTGATGATCGCGGCGGCGGCCAACGGCGCCGGGTTCGACATGTACGAGATGTCGAACGAGATCTGGCGCTGGAGCGCTCCCGCGTCGTATCCGCCTCCGTGGTTCGAGGGCATGAAGATGGAGACGCTGTCGGTCATCCTGGATTCGGGCAACCTGCAATGGTACGAGCCGCGGCCCGAAAAAGACACCTGGGACGCGGTGGTCGGCGGCAAGGTGCACGCGCCCATGCTCACGGTATGGAAAGTCCTCACCGACTACGAGAGCCAGTGCCGCATCATGAGCAAGACCTTCACCTCCTGCCAGACCGAGTGGCGCAGCGGAGACAAGGTCAAGAACAATTACCGGATCAA
The DNA here is from genome assembly GCA_035527835.1 of bacterium. Classification (GTDB taxonomy): domain Bacteria; phylum RBG-13-61-14; class RBG-13-61-14; order RBG-13-61-14; family DATKZS01; genus DATKZS01. Next base: position 4,924 of record DATKZS010000233.1, on the reverse strand, counting down.
GATCACCGTGCTCGAGTTCGCCACGGAATTCGACATGATTGACCTGGTCAAGGAATACGCGCCGTCGCGCCAGCGCATCAGCACCATCGAGGGCGGGCTCAAGGGCCGCGAGCTCGACATCATCCTGGTCCCGGTTGATGACGGCCGCAACACGCTGTACTTCATGCGCTACCACGCGCACATGAAGTCGCTGGGCCTTTCGATGCAGGCCGTGCTCGCGCTGGTGCCCATGGCGGAGTGGCCCGTGACCGCGGCCTCCGCCAACTACCACATGAGCTCGCACAAAAAAGAGGCCGAGCGGCTGGCGGGGTACACGCCGCCGGCAAAGCCCGCGCCGCTCGCTTACGAATCACTGGACGTGGACACGCTCCGCGCGCTGGGCCGGGTCAACGCCGGCCTGATCCGCGAGACGCCGGAGGGCAAGACCATCTCCGGCCTGGCCTTCGCCTTTATCAACGCTCCGCCCGACCTGGTCTGGGACCTGGTCCAGGACCTCGAACACTACAACGACTTTTTCCACGACCAGGACACCACGGTGGAGAAGCGGCAGGGCAACAAGGTCTGGGTGAGCCAGGACACCAAATCCCAGTCCGTGCTCGTCTTCACCTTCGGCTACCAGATGCGCTCGCTCTACACCCTCGACCCGCCCCGCCACCTCTCCTACCGAGCCTATGAAGGCTCCTACGAGGGCAGCTTCAGCGAGGTTTATATACTGCCCATCAACGGCGGCAAGCAGTGCGTGCTCTTCTGCGAGATCGGGCTCAACTTTGACCGGGACACCGCGCTCACCGCCCGCATCATCCGCTCCGGCGATTTCCCGTTCAACACCGTGATGGACCTGCTGGCGGTGCGCGCCGTGCTCAACAACCTGAAGCCCGAGGCCGAGAAAAGGGCGGCGGCCGGGAAGGCGTCCGGGGGGCAGGGAGTTTCCGGCGAAGATTGAACGCCGAGGCGCCAAGACCGCCAAGTTTAAAAAAGTATTTGTGCGCGAAAATTTTGTGCGTTATATTGTCGCCGACAATCGAACCAAGGAGGAGTTATGAAGATGAGCGTGAAGTCAAGAGCATTTACGGGCGCGGCGACGCTGGCCATGGTTGTGGTGGCGGTGGCTCTGTTCGCGCGGGCGGGCGGGGATTCCGCGAAGGAGATAGCTCACGGCGCCCCGGCCCAGCCGATGATCCACGGGGCGCGGATCGTGGGGAGCACGCCCGGCCGGCCGTTTTTGTTCCTGGTGCCGGCGACCGGCGAGGGGCCGCTCACGTTCAGCGCGGAAGGCCTTCCGGCCGGGCTGACGCTCGATGCGAAGACCGGGATCATCAGCGGTTCGCTGCAAAGCGACGGGACCGCCAAGGTCAAGCTTACGGTAAGCGGGCCCCAGGGCAGCTTGAGCCGCGGGCTCACCATCGTGGGCGGCCGGGGCAAGCTAGCGCTCACGCCGCCTATGGGCTGGAACTCGTGGAACGTCTGGGGCCTGTCGGTGGACGACGCCAAGGTGCGAGCCGCGGCCGATGCCATGGTCGCCAGCGGCCTCGCGGCCAAGGGATTTCAGTACATCAACATTGACGACGGCTGGGAAAACGGCCGCGCGCCCGACGGCAAGATCCTGCCCAACGAGAAATTCCCGGACATGAAGGCGCTCGCGGACTACGTGCACTCGAAGGGCCTCAAGCTCGGCATCTACTCATCGCCCGGCCCCAAGACCTGCGGCCGCTACGAGGGCAGCAAGGGCCACGAGGAACAGGACGCGGAGTCTTACGCCGAGTGGGGCATGGATTATTTGAAGTACGACTGGTGCTCGTACAAGATTGACGCGGCGGGCGCGGGCTTGAAGGTCCTCAAGGACGCGCTCATCTGGTTCAAGGCGCCTTACGACAAGATGGGCGGGATCATGGCCGGGCTTGACCGCGACATCGTCTATTGCATCTGCTTTTACGGGCTGTGGGACGTGGAGAAGTGGGGCCCGTCGGTGGGCGGCAACCAGTGGCGCACCACCGGCGACATCCGCGACACCTGGGACAGCATGTCCGGCATCGGCTTCAAGCAAAACGGGATGGAGCAGTGGGCCGGCCCCGGCCACTGGAACGACCCGGACATGCTGGTGGTCGGCCAGGTCGGATGGGGGCCGTCGCTCCATAAAACGCGGCTCACGCCCGACGAGCAGATCACGCACATCACGCTGTGGGCGATGCTGGCCTCGCCGCTGCTCATCGGCTGCGACATGTCGAACCTGGACCAGCTTACGCTGGACCTGCTCACCAACGGCGAGGTGATTGACGTGGACCAGGACCCGCTCGGCAAGCAGGCCTCCCGCAAGGCCAAGGAAGGGGACACCGAGGTGTGGGCGCGGCCGCTGTTCGACGGCACCACGGCGGTGGCGCTGTTCAACCGGGGCAAAGAGGCCAAGGAGGTCGCGGCGCGGTGGGCCGACCTGGGACTGTCCGGGAAGCTCCCGGTGCGCGACTTGTGGCGGCAAAGGGACCTGGGGACCAGCGAGGGCTCGTTCCAAGCCACCGTGCCCTCCCATGGCGCGGTCATGCTCAAGATCGGGACGCCGCGGCCGGAAACATTTTAGGCGTCACTTCGCGGGCAAGCTTAAAAAAACAGGGGCACGGTCATCCGTGCCCCTGTCCTCTTTGAATGGAACGCTCCTCACTGGTATCTCCACCTACCCGCGAACTCATGGTACGGCGCTCCCTTGGACATGCAGGCGACCTCGCGGATCTCCTCGACCCACACCGCTCCGGCCTCCTTGATGCTCTGCGCGAAATAGCCCTTTAAAAGCCGGCAGTGCGCCGGGGCCATGGCCGGGAAATCGCAGATCCGGATCACCGTATGCTCGGGATCAGTGTCTTCAACCTTCATCTGGCCGGAATTGACGTGATAGTTTTTCCACAGCGCTCCCGCCGCCACCACCATTTCTGTTGGTTTGACGGTCTGCTTGGACAGTTTGAGGAGCCCCTGCATGTCGCGGGTGGCCGCGTATCGCCCAAGCTTTTCACAGACCGCGAAATCGCCTCGGCCCGTGACTTTGTCCGCCGCCGTGATGAAATCAACGAAGAGCGAGTAAGGATAGTCGGCCACCGCGATGATCTTGCGCTTGCACGCCGTCTGGGACGCGGCCGGCAGCGCCGCGATTACCTTCTCCAACTGAGCGTCGCCCCGCGGCTCGCTCTTGACGAACTTGAAAAAGCCGATCAGGGCCGCGCCCTTCACCATCGGCCCCGCGGATGACTGGGCCTGTTCCATGCCTTCACTCCTTCCGATCATTGATAAGATGACGAGAGAGATGCCTCCCGCTCCGTATTCATCTTACCATCAATCATTCATCCCATGCCACCTCGATCTTGTTGCGCTCCCCTCCCTCCCACATGGCTTCGAGGACCTTGATCCGGATGTTGGTCCCGCCCGAGAGCTCGACCAGCCTTTTCACGGTCCCGGACATGGCCTCGACCAGCAGGCGGGTGCCGACGTCTTCCCGCCGGGAGTTCACGTAAATCAGGATGCGTCCGGGCCCGGCTTCCTCGCCCTCGAAGAACTTGCAGGAATAGAGGCGGGCCTGGATGGCCAGGAATTTTTTCACGGTGTCCGCCGGCCTGCCCTTGGACACCATGCCGGGGTTTCCCTCGCTCATCCGTTCCGCCAGCGACCGGCCGAACAGGTGCACCACGGAGTATTTCTCGCGCGACACCAGCTTGAAGATGGCCACGCCCATGCGCTGGAACAGTTCAATCGGGTACCAGGAAGCGGGAAGGATCAGCAGGTTGAGGGTGGCCAGGTCCTGCGGGGTGAGGTGCTCGGCCCAGGGCAGGTCCGGGTTGGCGCGGATGATCTTCAGGTAATCCACGATCACGCTGCCCTTGACCGATCTTTGTTCTGGTGGTGCTTCAGGACGGGTCATGGCTCAATAGTAGCGCTTGCGTAAAAGCAATGCAAGCGGGCATAGAGGCGTGAGGTGTGAGGCTTGAGACTTGAGGCGTGAGGCTTGAGGCTGAAGACGCGCTGCGGCAAATCTTCCTCAAGCCCCAAGCCCCAAGCCTTCCCCTGCGCCATGGTGAAGGGTTCAGAAATAATACCAGATGGTGTCGTAGTCCGACGGGTCCTCGCCGACGGCTTCGAGGCGGCCGAGGTATTCGAGGATGGCCGTGTCCTTGTGCACGTAGGTGGTGAGGCGCTTGCTGATGTTTTTCTCCCAGGGATGGAACTCATAGACGCGCGAGCCGTCGGGCAGGATGGAGATGAGGTCGTGGTGCTGGCTGGCGCGCAGGTAGTTCTTGCCCAGGCCGGGCACGTTGAACACGGCCTCGTCGGTGCGGGAGAGCCCGGGCAGGAGCCTCGCTTCCTCCTTCTGCTCCTGGAGCAGGCGGGCCAGGGGCACGCGGTAGGCGGCGGTTTCCTCCTTGCCCTTGGGCGCGAAGGTGTAATACGGGTCAATGCCGGCGAGGCGGAGGTTGTGGCGCAGCGCCGCGGCCTCGAACCGCCGCGAGACGAAAAACGTATAGACCAGTTGATTGTAAACCGGCACGCCGCGGGAGCGGAGCCGGTCCACCGCCGCGACCAGCTCGGGCGTGATCTCGTAGGGGTGCTGGACATGGGTCACCACCGCCACCTGGCGCTCGCCGGGCTTTCGCAGCGACCCGATCAGGTCGGCCAGCCGCTCGGTGATGCGCATGGGCGCGGTCACCGGGATGCGCGAGCCGATACGGATGAAGCGGACGGTGGGGATGGCGGCGATCTTTTTCAGGATCTCTTCGAGCCGGCGGGAGGAGAGCGCCAGCGGGTCGCCGCCGGTTACCAGGACCTCGTGGATGGCCGGGTGGGCCTTGAGCCACTTGATGGCCGCGTCAATCTTTTCCGGCGGCGCCAGCGCGCTCTGGCCCATCGGCTCCTCGATCTCCCAGTTGCGCTGGCAGTACACGCAGATCTG
>DATKZS010000232.1:0-3125 GCA_035527835.1 bacterium | reverse complement strand
TGTCAAGGGAAAAATGAAGAAAAAGGACGGGGGGCGGGAAAGGGCGGAAAAGTTTGTGGTTTGGGGTTTGTAGTTTGTGGTTCAGGGGCCGGGGGGATGGGGTTTATGGTTTGGAGTTTTTGGTTTGTGGTTAGGTCCCGGTCTCGGGGATTGGGCCGCAACGGGTTAATTATAAACGACAAACTACGGACCATGGACCGCAAACCTCCTGGGCTTCAGCCCGCAGGGGCGGATGGCGCGGCAGCGCTTTGGAGTGCGCGCGGCTTGCCGCCGCTTTGACGAGCCGGGAGCTTGCTCCCGGCGGACCCGCCTGCTCACCCCAAGCCGGGGTGTGCTTCCAACCCGCTCCCGGTGGCTTGAAGAGCTTGTTCCGGGGCCGGCCAGCAAGCTGGCCGAACGAAAGCGGCGGCAAGCCGCGCGCACTCCAAAGCGCGGACGCGGTTAAAAGGGAGCGGGACAGGAGTGTCCCGCCTACCATGCGGACGCGGTTGAGAGGGGACGGGACAGGAGTTTCCCGGCCACCATGCGGGCGAGAGGGTGTCAGTCAAGGTATGCGGCTTTGCGGAAGCGGCGGGTGCGGACGATGAGGAAGGTGATGACGAAGGGGAGCACGGCGAAGCGGAGCAGGGACTCGGCGGCGAGCCAGCCGGTTTCCCAGTTCAGCATGCCTTCCCTGACCCTTTTGACGCCGAGAAATATCAGCACGGAGAGAAGGACGGCCAGAAGCGCGATCTTGATGAGCGACGGCCCGGCCGTGGCGTGCGCGGCGGGGCCTTCCAGCGCGGGGGCCTCATGCCCGGCAACGACCATGCCATGCGTGCCGGTGATGGGCCTCAGGCCCGCGCGGACGGTGATCATCATCTCCTGGGCCAGCCGGTCAATCATGCGCATGATCCCGCCGGGTACGGCCAGGGCCAGGATGAGGAGCGCGAAGTACATGATTTTTGGCCCGACCGTGGAAAACATGTCAGCGAAAAACCACGGCTTGAGCCGTCCCCAGACCTCCACGGGAAAGAGCGTGGCCATCTCCAGAGCGAACACCGGGTACCACGGCGCGGTCCCGGGCCATCTCCAATAATACGGCGCGCACACGATGCCGTAGCCGAGCAGGGTGGCGACGCCCAGGGCCGCGAGCACGAGCGCGGACGAGCGGAGCGCGCGGAAGGGCGAGCGGGCGCCGTGGCGGAGCACGCCGCGCGCGCGGTGGCTGGCGAGCTCCTGCGCCAGGATGAGCGCGAGCATCAGGTCAATGGCGGAAGGCCGGAATTGGGCGCTCCATTGGCCGGCGAAAAAAATCGCCGCGAGCGCTGCGACCAGCGGCAGGGCCTGGAGGCGCATCACGATCCACGCCGGCTGGCGGGGCCCGAGCCGGAGCGCGAGCGCGGCCGAGGCGCGGCCGATCATGACGGCGTAGAGGCCGCAAATGGAGACCATGAAAAAGAAGGCCGCGACCCGGCGGTAAAATTCCCGGAGCGTGCCGCCCGCGAGCTCGGGCGCGTCAAAGGACCGGGCGTACCAGTCGAAGAGGGCGTGGATGAGGAAGGGGTCGAAGGTCTCGATGAAATGGTCGGTGGTCGGGATGATCCGGACCTCCCGCGCGGTCCCGTCCTGGAAATCGCCGTAGAGCTCATCCTTCTCCGGCGAGTCGGTGACTTCCATGTCCCGCAGATTGGCGATGAGAGCGGTGGGCGAGTGGATCTCGTCGTAGAGTCCGGACAGGAAGAGCATGTTCTGGGGCAGGTTGGCCTCGATGATGTCGGTCTCCATGCCGATGGGCACGGCGGCCCGGATGCGGGGGTCGGCGCGGGCGGCCAGGTATGCCACGGTCCCGCCCACCGAGTGGCCGCACACCCCGGTCTTTCTCGGGTCCACGCACTTCATGGCCCACAGCGAATAGACGATGGTCCTCACGTCCTCAGTCATGATCTCCAGGCTGTCCGCGCCCATGTGCTGGCGCGACTCAGGCCGGGTCTTCCCGAAAAAGTCCGGGATGGCGCAAACCGCGCCCCGCCGGGCCAGCTCCACGCAGATCACCTCCATGGCCTCGGGAGGGATGCTGTAAGGAGGGATGGCGACGACCGCCGGCCGGGTCCGGCCCGTCTCCGCTTCCGCTCCCTCCGGCATCACGTAAACCACCCGCAGCGGAGCGCCGGAGAACGATTTCAGCACCCGCTCCTGGTACCTTACCGCGGGCCCGGTAAAGCGCCACACCGCGGCCGCGGACGGCGCCAGGAGGAGCAGGAAAAAAATCGGCCAGAACCGGCGCGGGCTCATGTCCTTCTCCGTTCGTGGCTGCCGATGAATATGAGGCGCGAATTTTTCATGGCTTCAAGACACGGCTATTTTACGGACCCCGTCGGGAGAGGTCAATTTTTCTCGGCCCCTCTGTTCAGAAAATAAATTTTTGACAGGATGAACAGGATGAACAGGATGAAAGAAAATAAGCATTTACTTGCTCCGGAAAATCATGTTAATCCTGTTAATCCGGTCAAAAATCTTTTCATTATTTCCGGGCGCCGCAAAGCGGGATGAGCCGCTGTCCATGAATTGCCGCTAAAACGGTGATATAATAACGCCCCATGTTGGCCAAGCGGATCATACCATGCCTGGACGTCAAGGACGGGCGGGTGGTGAAGGGCGTGAATTTCGTGAACCTGCGCGACGCGGGCGACCCGGTCGAGTGCGCCATGGCCTATGATAGGCAGGGCGCGGACGAGCTGACGTTCCTGGACATCACCGCGAGCCACGAGAAGCGCGACATCATATTGGAGGTGGTGCGCAAGACGGCGGAGCAGGTGTTCATGCCGCTCACCGTGGGCGGGGGCCTGCGGGTGCAGGGCGACATCCGGAACCTGTTGAACTCGGGCGCGGACAAGGTGAGCATCAACACGGCGGCCGTGCACCAGCCCGAGTTCGTGGCCCGCGCCGCCGAGCGCTTCGGCAGCCAGTGCATCGTGGTGGCCATTGACGCGAAACGGGTGCCGGGCTCGGACCCGTTGCGGTGGCTGGTGTACACCCACGGCGGACGGCAGGCGACCGAGCTCGACGCTCTCGAGTGGGGCCTGCGCATGGAATCGTACGGCGCGGGCGAGATCCTGCTCACCAGCATGGACCGCGACGGCACC
>DATKZS010000231.1:0-2877 GCA_035527835.1 bacterium | reverse complement strand
CTGATGTAATGACAGGACCTCGGCCTGGAGGATGGCTTGGTCGGAACCCAGCACGTAGCCGTCGCCGTCGCCCTCGCCCCAGTAGTAGCAGCCCGGGGTGTCCGGGAAGGCGGCAAGGTTGGGGCTCGGGTCAAAGCTCCACGGATCGGTCCCGTTCCAGTACTCGTGGAAGTTAAAGTTGTTGTCCCTTCCCACGAGCGTCTCGAAGTTGGTGTCTCCGTCGCTCGGGTCGAGCGGGTCCAGCGGCACGGTGTCAACCATGTGCATGGCCTCGTAAAGGTCGGGGATGTAGTCGCCGTCACTGTCCCAGCTCAGCGGATCAGTGCCGTAGGTCACCTCGCCGGCGGAGCATACGCCGCTGACGATCACGGAGCCGTCGCAGAGGCCGTCGCCGTCGGTGTCGGGGTTGTCGGGATCGGTGCCGTAGATGTTGGTCTCGTCATCGTCGGATAGCCCGTCGCCGTCGGTGTCAAGGACACCGCAGCCCTCGTCAATCTCGCCGTAACCGGGATCGCCCGGGCATTGGTTGTCAACGTCGTCGCACAACTCGGGAGCGCCGGGATAAACAGCGGGATCGAGCGGCAAGCAATCCGCGCCGTCAGGGCTGGCGTCATCGTCCGTGTCCCAGTCAACCGGGTCGGTGCCGGCCGCGGTTTCCTGGGCGATGGTAAGGCCGTCGCCATCGCCGTCATCCCACCCGATGCGGGTAAAGAAAATCTCCGGGCTGCCGTCGCGGTCATCGTACCAGGCCACCCCGAACTCGCTGCCGGTCCAGGAAAGGGAGGGATTGAAAGAATTATGGGAATCAAAGGTCAGCCGCACGTCCGCGCCCTGCTTGACGCCCGCGGCCGAGACGCGGGTGAAGTAGATCTCGAGGTTGCCGACGCGGTGGTCCCCCCAGCTCACCCCGAACTCGCTGCCGGTCCAGGCAAGGGAGGGCAGGCCGGAATCATCGGCATCGCTGGTCAGTCTCACGTCCGCGCCCTGCTTGACGCCCGCGTCCGAGACCCGGGCAAAATAGATTTCATAATTGCCGTCCCGGGTGTCTTGCCAGCTTATCCCGTACTCGCTCCCGGACCAGGAAATGACCGGATATTCGGAAATCTGGCCGTTGCTGGTCACCCGGAGGTCCAAGCCCTGCTTCACGCCAGCGGCCGAGAGCCGGGCAAAGTAAACCTCGCCGTTAAAGTCCCGGGTGTCCTGCCAGGCGACCCCGAACTCGCTCCCGCTCCAGCAAAGCCAGGGAGCCAAGGAATCGTAGGCATTGGTGGTCACCCGGAGGTCCGAGCCCTGCTTGGCGCCGGCGGCCGAGACGCGGGTGAAGTAAATCTCGTCGTTCCCGTCCCGGTAATCGTCCCAGACCACGCCGAACTCCGTGCCGGTCCAGGCCAGGTACGGAGTAACGGAAACAGAGGCATTACTGGTCACTCGCAGGTCCGCTCCCTGCTTGACGCCGTCCGCCGAGATCCGGGCAAAATAGATTTCCCAGTTCCCGTCCCGGGCATCGAACCAGGTCACCCCGAACTCGCTCCCGGTCCAGGTCATGAACGGGCCATAAGAGGGAGCGGAGTTGGCGGTCAAGCGCACGTCTCCACCCAGCTTGACGCCTTCCGGCGAGACCCGGGCAAAATAAATCTCGAAGTTACCGTTGCGCTCATCCATCCAGGCCACCCCGAACTCGCTCCCGGCCCAGGCCAGGGACGGATTGAGGTACAGAATGGAACTGGCGGCGCCGTTGCTCACTTGCAGGTCAGCGCCGGTCTTCAGCCCCGGGAGGTCCGGGGTGATCGCGGGATTGAGCGGGTCCGAGCCCAACTTGACCTCGCAAAAATCGGATGGCCCGTCGCCGTCGGTGTCGGCGGTGCAGGGGTCAAGAGTTGGGGAGTATTGGTATTCTTGAAGGCTGGTCAGGCCATCAAAATCATAGTCAACAACGCCGTCCACGGTGTTGGGCATCAGGCAGCCAAAGGTGTTCTCATATGCGTCCGGCATCCCGTCCGCGTCCGCGTCCTGGGCGGCGGCCCTGACCGGCGCGACGATCAGGGTGAGAATGAAAGCGGCGGAGATGATGAGGAGCGGGAGGGAAGAAAAACGCTTTCTGGCCATTGACTCAATGCACAGGTTCATAGCCTTCTCCTTTCGGTTGCGGCCAAACGCCAAAGCCCGAAGCCGGGCATGTACGGATGTCTATCCTGATCAATACCATAGTAAATTCAGATCAGGATGTCAAGTTAAATTTTCACGGCGCGGGAAAATGCGGGAGCCCGCGCCGGCCCGTGACCGCATCCGGGTCCGGGCCGGCGGTGGCGGAGTCAGGATGATTAATGTTATTGCGCCGTGATGGTGAAGGCCGGGTCCAGCACGACCTCGTCCACCCATTTCCCCACCCCGTAAGTGCCGCAGGCGGGGATCACGGCGTTGACGACGATCGTGCCTTCGCCCGTGATCTTCATGAAGATGGTGGCGTGGCCGCCGTCGGATGGGCCGGAGGGGCCGGACACGTCTAACCTCGTACCCTCACCGTAGGCGCCGTCGCCGCCCAGCAGCACCGCCGAGCCGGTGGAAGACGGATCAATGGAAAAGACCACGGAGAAGCCGGCGGAGTAGGGAATGAGGCTGCTGCTGTTGCGCACGCGCAAATATTTTGGCCGGTCAATAGGTTGATAAGGTTTTCTATCTGCGCCCGGCCGGCGCATAAAAAGAAAATCGGGAGCGGGTTGTGAGGCCCGCTCCCGATTTTGTGTGCCAGGCATGTCGCACCTGTTGGAGGTGGAAGTCCTCTGCGGGCCGCGGTGAGCGGAACCGCCAGCCTAGGCAAGGGTGTCCGCCGCGAGGCGGAATCTGAAGGAAGCCAATGGCAAAACACGGACTCGACGA
>DATKZS010000230.1:0-10077 GCA_035527835.1 bacterium | reverse complement strand
CGATTGGTTTGAGGTGATCGGATTGGTCAGCCTTTTCGTCAGGCATCAGGAGTTGAACCGATAGAAGAAACCGCCGGATACGGTGAGTACGTCCGGTGGTGTGGGAGGACGGGGGCCGTGAGGCCCCCTCCTACCCGATTTGCCGGAAAATAAAAACCCGGCGGCTCCAGGTCTTGCCCCGGGCCATACCAGATCCCTTAACTCATTGCGTTTGCGGTTCTTCTTATCGAGCCGGCGCGCCATGTGTGAACATGACATCAACGATGGCGCGGTCCTTGAGCGGACCCTATTGTTTTATTTCCGGCGATTTTGGCCTTACTATATGTATCGTGAGGAATCATGGCGCGGATAGTAGAGGAGGAAATGGGATGGGAGTTCTGGAGGCCGTGGGCAACACCCCGTTGGTGGAGATCGGGAAGATCAATCCGCTGCGGGACAAGGTGCGGGTGCTGGCGAAGCTGGAGGGCGCGAACCCTTGCGGGTCGGTCAAGGACCGGATCGCGGTGAAGATGGTGCGGATGGGGATCGAGTCGGGCCAGCTGACCCCTGACAAGACGGTGTTGGAGGCGACCTCGGGCAACACCGGGATCGGACTGGCCATGGTCTGCGCGGCGCTGGGATACCGGCTCGTGCTCTGCATGCCCGAATGCGTGAGCATGGAGCGCCGCAGCGTGCTCAACGCGCTGTCGGCCGAGATCGTGCTCACGCCCTCCGAGCAGGGCACGGACGGTGCGATCCAGAAGGCCCTGGAGATCATGGAACAGGCCCCGGACCGTTATTACATGCCGAACCAGTTCGAGAACCCCTACAACTTCCTGGCGCATTACGAGACCACGGGTCCGGAGGTGTGGGCGCAAACCAAAGGCGAGGTTAGTGCGTTCGTGGCCGGCATGGGGACCACCGGCACGCTGATGGGGGTGAGCCGTTTTCTCAAGGAGCAGGACGCAAAGATCGAGGTGATCGGGGTGGAGCCGATGGAGGGCCACCACATCCAGGGGCTCAAGAACATGAAGGAGTCGAAGTGTCCCGGCATCTACAACACCTCGCGGCTGGACGAGCTGATCTACGCGAACGACGACCAGGCCTTCGAGATGGCGCGCGAGCTGGCGGTCAAGGAAGGCCTGTTCGTGGGCATGTCCAGCGGAGCGGCTCTCCACGGGGCCCTGACCCTGGCGCGCGACATGCCGGCCGGATCAACGGTGGTGACGCTGTTCCCGGACCGCGGCGACCGCTACCTCTCCACCCATCTCTTCGCCTCGGTATGCGCCAAGTGCCCGCCATAGAAGGTTTGAGGTTTGAGGTTTGGGATTTAGGGTTTGGGGCTTGGGATCCGAGGCGGAGAAAAGATCAGGCGGCTTTACACCTCAAACCTCAAACCTCGAACCTTCTTTTCTTTCCATTCTTGAATATGCCGGAACAATATGATAGATTGACTTCACGCGGTTGGCGCATGCTCTAACATGACCAAGGACGGGGGAAATGGAATTCAAGTTTTCGTGCAAGTGGTTCGAGATCGCGCTGGGCGGAGACCCGGGCTTTGTGGACATACAGCTTGCGAAGTATGAGCCTTATATCTTCCACGTGCTCAAGAAGATCGAGCACGACATGTTGAACAGCGAGCGGGAGGACAAGAAGCCTCTCCGGCCGGAAAACGGACCGGCGCCGGCGGCTAAGGAGCCGCGCCCGCCGGAGGCGCAGCGTGCTCCGGCCGAACGCGGCCCGGACCAGCGCGGGCAGGCCGAACGCGGCCCGGACCAGCGCGCCCAGGGCGAGCGGAGGGGACGGGGCGGCCGCTGGGAGCGCCGGCGGCGCGACAACCAGCCGCGCAAGGAGGCATCGGCCCGTGATGTGGGCGGGGGCGATTTCCCGCTGTCGCGGGAGTACGAGGAACGGGAAGAGCATCCCGCGCCGTTGCCTCCCGAAGTGGCCGAAGAACAGGCCCGGGAGACCATGCACGAAATCGCCGCCGGAGCGGGCGCCCCCGAGCTGCCGTTCGAGGAAACGGCCGCGGGGAAGAGCTTAGCGATTGGCCCGGACCAGGGCCCGCCCGGGCCGGAGACCTTCGCCGGGCCGGAATTCCTCCTGCGTCGGCGCACGCCGCGGATCATGGCTGAAGAGCTGGTGCGCGTCATTGAGGCCAAGAAGCCGCGCACCCACCATGACCGCATCATGGTGTTCGGATATTACATGGAGCAGGAAGGCGGCGGGTCGGACTTCACCATCGCCGAGATCAACCGCTGCTACCGCGCCGTGGGCCAGGACCCCGGGATCAACATCGAGCAGGTGATCAATCACGCCACGCGGTCCGGATTCATCCTGAGCCAGGACAAGGGCGGGACGGCGCGCTACAAGCTTTCGAGCAAGGGACGGAGCTACGTGGAGGACGGCTTGCGGCTTTCATGAGCGCTCGGTGGCGCCCGGACTTGACAAGCAGGGGCATCATCTTATACTATACCGCCTTGCTTTGCATTTGCGCCGACTTTTTGTTATATTTCGGCATGGGATAAAAAAAAGACGATCCAGCAGGGCAATTGTGGTCCGGGCGCGAGCCAGATTTAAATCCTTCAAGGATACAGGATACGCCGCCCCCCAGTCCGGACAAAACATTAACATTCAAACGAGGACATAGGAAAGAGGAAATGAAAAAGAAAGAAGAGAAGACACTAGGAGAGAGGATTCGGTCGCTGCGGGGAGAGATGACCCAGTCGGAGTTCGCGGACATCCTGCGGATCAAGCAGGCCATGATCAGCCGCTACGAGGCGGACAAGGAGACGCCTTCTCCCAAGGTCCTGCTCCGCATCGCGCAGTTCTCGGGCACCAGCATCGAGTGGCTGCTCACGGGCCAGGAGCTGATGTCAACCCGCGCCTCCGGGGCCGAGGTCAAGCGCGCCGGCGCCAAGACCACGCGGCACATGACCCGGGATGACCTGATCGAGGTGGCCGCGGGCTACATCCGCGACACACACCTGCCCGAGTCCGACGAATTCGCCGAGATGATGAAGGATCTCTTCCAGGACCGCAAGCAGATGCGGAGGGTGCTCGATTACCACCGTTATCTGAGGTTCGAAGAGAATGCCGGATCGAGAAAATGAGATCATCGCTCTCGTAACCTATATCCATAATCGGGTCGGTTTCCGGGATCCGCCATTCTCGCTGCTCGACTTCTGCGCCGCCTTCCCGGCCTACGACCTGCAGCCCGCGGACTTGCCCCGCGGGTTCAACGGCGAAATCCTCATCAAGGGTCCCGTCCGGATCGTAAGGTACCGGACGGGATCGAAGCCCAGCACCAACCGCTTCGCCATCGGGCATGAAATCGGACACGGCTTCCTCCACGAGGACGAGGAGTTCCAGTGCAAGGTCAGCGCGGCCTTCAGCCTCTTCAAGCCGCCCGCCGGAATTCTCCGCGAGTGGGAAGCCGATTATTTTTCCTCCGAGCTCCTCATGCCCCTGCCCGTGCTCAACCGCCTGGCCGCGGACATGGGCCGCAGCTCCGAGCCGGAGTGCCAGAAGGAAATCGCGAGACTCTCCGATGTCTTCGGCGTTACCCGGGCAACCATGAAATCCCGGCTCAATGACCTCACCCGCCTGCGCGAATGGGAAGGGGAATTTTTGTGACCCGGGCCGCCCCCTCCTTCATCCTCCGCATGCAACTCCAGTCCCGGCTCCGCGCCGCCCTGCAAAACCGGGGCTACCAGGAGGCAGTAACTCCCGTCCTGCAACCCGCGCCGGGTCCCGACCCCGAGATCGAGCCGATCATCGCCCCCTACGCGCCGCTCATGGAGCCCGACCCGCCGGGCCGGGAAATGTATCTGCATACCTCGCCGGAGTTCGCCATGAAGCGCCTGCTCTGCCGCGGCCTCGGCGCCATCTATCAGATCGGCCCGGTGTTCCGGCAGGGCGAGAGCGGGCCGCTCCACTCGCCGGAGTTCACCATGGCCGAGTGGTACCGCGCCGGCTGGACCTACCGCGAGTTGATGCAGGAAGTGGAGGCGGTGATCGCCCAGACGCTGGGAGACCGGGTGACCGTCGGCGGTAAAGATATCCATCTCACGCCCCCGCTTCCGCGCGTCAGCGTGGCAGAGGCGATGAAGGAGGCGGGCGTGGACCCGGGGCCGTGGCGCGGGACCGGGCCCGGCGAGTGGCTTGACCGCTTCCACGACGCCTTTGTGGCGCGCGTGGAGCCGTGGCTGGCCGGGAAAGGCGCGGTCTTTCTCACCGACTTCCCGGCGCCCGCCGCTCTGCTTGGCAAAATGAAGGACGACGATCCGTTCACCGCGGAGCGCTTCGAGCTGATCATCGCGGGAGTGGAGATAGCCAACGGCTGCACCGAGCTCACCGACCCGGCCGAGCACCGCCTACGGTTCCAAGCCGAGCAGGAGCTCCGCCGCCGGCGAGGCAAAAAAGTCTTTCCCCTGCCCGAGGCCTTCCTCCATGACCTCGATTCCCTGGGCCTGCCGCCGTGCGCCGGGGTGGCCCTCGGAGTGGACCGGCTCGCCATGATCGCCGCGGGCGCCGGCCGGATCGAACAAGTGCAGGCGTTCGGGTTCGCGGAATGAGCCAGCCATGCAACCTTGGAAATAGGGGGAGCAATCATGCAGCGGAATCAGGGGAGCAAGACCGCGGAAATCATCGCCGCAGTTCGCGCGGCGCATTTTGCGTTTGATGAGTCTCCCAAGGTGTTCGAGGACCCCTTGGCCGGCGACCTGATTACCCATCCGTTATATCGCCTCAGCAGCAAAAATCGGATGGTTTTCCGATTTGCCCGCGATATTCTCTAGCGATGGCGCAAACGGGGTTTTGCTCAATATCTGACCCGTGCTCGCTGGGCCGAAGACCAGCTGGAAAAAGCGGTCGCGGCCGGGATCGGCCAGTACGTCATCCAGGGCGCGGGCCTGGACACCTTTGCCTGGCGCCGGCCGGATTGGGCCGCCGCGGTCAAGGTCTTTGAGGTGGACCATCCCGCCACCCAGGCGGCAAAGCGCGAGCTGCTGGCCACAAAAAAGTTGGCGGAACCGGAAACCCTCGAATTCATTCCCTGCGACTTTGAAAAGGAGACCCTGGCCGAGGCCTTGGCCGGATCCACTTACTCCCGCGAGAAGCCGGCCTTCTTCTCCTGGATGGGCACCGTGCCTTACCTCAGCCGGGAAGCGGTCTTCGGGACCCTTGGCTCGCTGGCAGGTTTTGCCCGGCCGGGCTCCGAAATCGTTTTTGACTACCTGATCCCGAAGGAACTCCTGGCCCCCGAAGATATAGGTGTGTTCGAGATGACCCCAAAATTCTTTTCGCGTCGCGGCGAGCCTTTGCTCTCATTCTTCGATCCGCGGCGGTTTCCCGGGGAGGTTTGCGGATTGGGCTTCGAGCTGGTCGAGAATTTATCGCCCCGGGAGTAAGAGTCGCGATATTTAAATGGGCGCAAGGATTACCCCCGAACCTATTCCGGATCCTACTTCGCCCATTTTCGACTGGTCAATAGAGCCGGGAATCCGGTGGAAACCGCGCCTTTTTAGGAAGGTCATACCGGGAATAAAGGGCCGCAGGCCATAGGTTTATTGTCGCGTGGTATAAGTTGTCTCATCGACAATCGACCCTGTTTCTTAAGGCGCAATGATGTTGGGGGAGAGTTTTCCAAATCCATGCAAGGTAAACCCGCGGCTTCGCCGGCGACGATAACATCAGAGGCCGAATTAAACCGCCAAGCCAATAACGCCAAGAGATTTTTATGGATCATCCGAATCCACGATACCTAAGATTTTACACGGATGACACGGATAAAACGGATTTCACGGATCAAAATAGAGATGAGGAATCCGTGTCATCGTTCTTCAATCCGTAGGCCCGGGATAAAACCACCGTGTTTCCATGCCATCAGGCGTTTGGCGCAAGTGGGGGCGGACGGATGGAAACGGATTCCACGGATCGGCACTTCCTATATTACTCTTCTCCGATTCTCTTTATCCGCTACATCCGTGTCATCCGTGTAACTCTTCTCAACTCTGCGATAGGTGCTCTAAAACCGGAGGAACCATTTTTATTTTCTTATAGAGGGTGTTCAACAATGTTCCATAATCGCTTGGAATCCTTATAAAAACACCCAAATTAAAACTACATCACTTCGGCCACCCTCAAAATCATGGCTCCAACCTAAATTTCCGTGGACATTTTTCCTCGAAATGATAATGATTACTCAAAGTTGGAAGGAGGAGAACATGTCACGACCTCGTTACTCACCCGATCCCGAACTGGACCGCATTTCACAGGTGATTCCGGATGCCTCGATTAACGAGTTTTTCCCCTCAAACTATCCGGGCAAACTGGGCAAACCTTTCGCCCTCACCACCTCCCAATATTATCGAATTCATCTTTTGGCCCTTATCAAGGGAATCACTTCCTTCAACCGACTGTGCTCCGAGCCGCTCTATTATCAGGGTTATCGTCGCTTCTGTCAGATTAAATCCATCGCCAAGGTCCCCAAGTCCAAGACCCTCTCCGATTTTCGCTCCGAGATCGGGCCCGAGGCTTTTGCGCTGATCAACGACCTGCTCCTGGAAAGACTCTTCTCCATTATTCCCCTGCCCGAAGTGGCGGTGGCCGTGCCCGACTCCACCGACCTTAAGGCCTCGTGTTCCGGCCGCGGCAAAAAAAATGCTCCTGTCGAAAAAGATGTAAATGCCAACGCGAGTACACCGCCAAAAGTGCTGCTAAAGGCCGCCGCTCGAAGAAGTCGGGGCAATCCGAATTCTTCGTGGGATATAAGAAGCACACCCTGCGATTGATCTTTCGTCTTCATGGTAAATGGCGAAACGTGCCGATGATAACCCGCACCGAACCGGCCAACCTCTCCGACGGCGGTCTGCTTAAACCCTTGCGGGAAGCGGCCCAGAGCTGATTGAACTTTTTGCCGGACATCGTGGCAGCCGATATGGGATACATTGACCAGGAGATTAAAAAGCAATTGCGGATTCAATATGGGGTGGCGGTGTTGACCAGGGCCAGAAGCAATATGCTCGCTCCCGAAGAATGCGAAAAAGACGGATGCCCATCTTGCCCTCAAGGACAAAGACTGATCCGGGAACATTATGTCGGCCATGAAAAAAGCCACCTCTATCATCCTCCTTCGCGAGGAGACATCTGTATGATCTGTCCGGAGAAAAACCAATGCCAAAAAGAATTCCGGTTTCCTCCCGATGACCATGAAACCTTCCTCGGAATGATCCCCCTCCACAGCCGCCTGGCAAAACAACTGCTCGCTCGAATCCGGCCCCTGGTGGAAGCCGGCTTTGAAGCCGACAAGAACCGATTCAACTTGAGCGGCTTCTTCATAAACAGCCTGGAGTTGGCCCGCACCTTGTCATACCTCGCCGATGCATGTAACATATTGATGCTTACCGCCGAGTTCCGATCACATCACGGACGGCGGTACAAGGAGGTTGATCGGCAATCACTGCGCCAACTTGAGATGCCATTAGGCCCTCCCAAGCGGCGCTGAATTACCGGACACCCTCTTAAAGCATTGACCCACGTTTGAAAGGAAAAATCATGGATTGTGACATCTGCATCCTGGGGGCCGGCCCGGCGGGTTACACGGGCGCGCTGCGGGCCGCGCGGCAACTATTATCTGACCGCCGGCAACAGCCCATGCATCAATGCCGGGTCCGGGACCGCTTTCAGTCTGGGCATGGACCTTTTCACCACCGATATCTCGGGGATGCTGGACAGCGCCACCGTGGACATGGGCTATCATTACATGCCATGACACCACGGATTTTAATTGAAAATACCATTGACTTTCCTATCCTATTGTGATAAATAAAAATGAACTTTTTGCCGGGCCGGTGTTAAAGACCCGGCGAAAGTGGGTGCAATGGCCTCTGGCAAGACGCCCCGGTTCCAGTGGAAGAAGGAATACTCCGAGCTGCTGAGCTACTCGTCGGTCGGGATCGAGATGGGGGCGGCGGTGGGGATCGGGATCCTGATCGGTTGGCTGATTGACGCCAAGGTATTCGACAACCGGACGTTCCCGTGGCTCACGCTGGTCTTTTTCGGCTTAGGGATCGTGGCGGCGGGCAATGCGCTGTACCATGCGATCAAGGAGATGAAGGCCAAGCAGGACGCCATGACGCGCGAGCAGGACATGACGCGCGAGCGGGACAAGAAGGAGGACGGGCCGCGGCAGCAATAGCGCCGGAGCAGGAAAAGCTGATCCGTGACGTGGCCTCCGGCATCGCGGTTTACACGGTGGCGGCGGGGGTCGTGGCGGCGGTCGCGGCGAGTGCCGTTGATGGCGCGTGGACGGGGCTCCAGTACCTGGGCGGGGTGTTCGCCGGCGGACTCCTGATATATTGCAACTTGATCTGGCTTACCCGCATCGTGCGGGAAGTTTTGACCGGCCCGGTCAACAAGCAGCGCTTCGCGCTCGGCCTGGCCCTGAAGGTCATCATGCTTTACGGGCTGGTGACTTTTCTGATCGCCTTCAGGATCGTCGAGGCGGTACCGTTCCTGATCGGGCTGTCCGGCCTGTTCGTGAGCATGCTGGTGGCCGGGCTTAGGAATTTGACGGGTTCCAATAAGAAGTATCAATCGTTCAAGGAGTGAAGACATGCCGCACGGATTCAGTTTTGCCACGCTGTTGTTCGGGCTTGATCCGGAGGAGGCCGGGCTTTTGGCCAAACACTTCCAGCCCACCCCCCTGTTCCACGCCCTGTTGTCCACCCTGATCCTGCTCCTCCTGGTGCTGCTCACGCGCAAGGCGGTGCTCAGCAAAGGCGATGATCTGCTGCCCGACGAGCGACTCACGGTGCGCAACTTCTTCGAGGGTCTGATCCAGTTCATTCTGGGGCTGATGGAGGACATCATCGGGCCGCATTACCGGCGCTACGTCCCGCTGATCATGGGCCTGTGGTTTTACATCTTGTTCGCCAACCTGTTCGGGCTCTTGCCGTTCTTCGCGCCGGCGACCGACAAGTGGAGCGTCACCATCTCGATGGCGATCGTGGTGTTCGTGGCCACGCACCTCTACGGGATCCAGGCCCACGGGTTGGGCTACTTCAAGCATTTCATCTCGCCGGTGTGGCCGCCTACTGCGGTGCTGTGGATCCTGTCGCCCATTTACCTGATGATCGAGATCATCGGACACTTCGCGCGGGTGCTCTCGCTTTCGATCCGACTCATGGCCAACATGATGGCGGACCACATGGTGGTGACCATCTTCCTGTTCCTGCTCGCGCCGCTGGTGCCGGCGATGTTCACCGGGCTCGGGATCATCGTGTGCTTTTTGCAGGCGTTCGTCTTCTCGGTGCTGGCCATCATCTATATCGCGCTGGCCACGGCGCACGAGGGCGGGCACGAGGAGGAGGCGGAGGAGCACGCGCACCATTAATCCAGGATAGCCCACATAGCTCGACTATGTGGGCGCCCCCGGCGCGGGAGGGAAGGCCGCAATCATGATTGGAAAACCGGCGCCGGAATCAACGAGTCGTTAAGCGATGGGGGCGTGGACTCCCGCCCCGGCGAAAAAAATAAAGAGCGAAAAAGAAAAAAAGCAGAAAGGAGTAAACGAAAATGCAGAGAAAAGTGTTCGCGGTATTGGTGTTAGGCGCGTTGATGGTGTTGTTCGCCAGCCCGGCGCTCGCTCAGGAAGCGGCGGGGGCGGTGAGCAAGGTCAAGGACTACGCGGTGTTCGCGGCGGCGCTGGGCATGGGCCTCGCGACCTTCGGCGGCGCCCTGGGCCAGGGCCGGACCGCGTCCTCCGCCCTCGAGGGCATCGCCCGCAACCCGGGAGCGGCCGGCAGCATGTTCACTCCCATGATCCTCGGGCTCGTCCTCATCGAGTCCCTGGTCATCTACTCCCTGGTCGTCGAAATCCTGATCGTGCTCTTTAACCGGTAACCTGATAATTCATCCCAGCCCCGGCCCTGGCCGCCTTCCGGCCAGGGCCGGATTTGTGTGCCAGGCATGTCGCACCTGTTGGAGGTGGAAGTCCTCTGCGGGCCGCGGTGAGCGGAACCGCCAGCCTAGGCAAGGGTGTCCGCCGCGAGGCGGAATCTGAAGGAAGCCAATGGCAAAACACGGACTCGACGA
>DATKZS010000229.1:0-43073 GCA_035527835.1 bacterium | reverse complement strand
GCTCCGTGAGGCCCCTTTTCCGGAGGCCTGTGGAAATTGTGGATAACCCTTGTGCCCCCCTCGGGCGCCCCGGAGGTGCATGACTTTAACATCGAGGCGACTTGACAATTTTATTCATAGGAGACGCCAAGAGCGCCAAGGACCGCCAAGTAAAACCTGATGTTTATTGGCGGCCCGGCAAAGAACAGCTCCGGAGCGTTGGCCCCAACCGGCTTGGCGAACCGGCCGACGGGAGCGCCAAGCAAGAAACATTCGCACCCAAGCCCTCTTAAAATCTTGTTAAAAAATAATCCTTGGCGCTCTTGGCGTCTTGGCGGTTCTCCGGTCCGTTTATTTTGGACAGCACTTAGTCAATTTATAAAAATGAATGACCCGGCCGAGGTCGGGGCCGGGTCATTGCGGGCGCGTTTTTTTGTAATTCAAGTTTAGGACTATTGACCTCTTCCTTTATTTAAACGCGGCAGGACAGAATGGTCCGCCGCGGCAACGCCCATGCCTTTTTGCCGGCCCAGGAGGTTCAAGTGGAACTTGACGCGGTTCACGAGCGAGAGCAGGTTGCCGCTTTTGATGATGAAGTCGTCGGCTCTGAGGGCACGGGCCAGGCGGGCGAGGTCGGGTTCTTGGAGGCGGGAGTAGAGGATCAAGAGGGGCATGTCAGGGAGGTTTCGGCGCAATACCTCGATCAGCTTGCCGCCGGAGACCGCGGGCATCTGGATGTCAACGATGAGCAGGTCCGGGCTGAACGCCCGGATCTCATTGGAGGCCCCGATCACCCGGTTAAGGCTCAGGACCTCGTAGCCCATGGCATGGAGCACGCTTTCCAGGTCAAGGAGCAACTCCTCCTCGGGGTCAATCACGCAGATCCGGGGCTTGGGCCGCTCCTTGCCGCGCACGCCCTGGTCCGCCCGCGCCGGGCCGCGGTCAGGACCACCCCCGCCTTTGCCCAGGCCGATGCCCCGGCCGTGAGGCGACGATTTGCCCGCGTTGAACCGGCCGGGCCCGGTCACATTCGCCGAACTCCCTAAATTGCCGATCAACCCTTCATCATTCATGGAGTTTCCCTTGGGCGTTTAATTTAGTAAATTATGGTTTTGTTATGTAGCAAACATAGTGCCAATCCGTCGCCGGCATCGCCCCGGCAGCTATCCTTGCCAAATCCTTGATCTTTTCAGAGGAACAAGGGCCGTTCCCAATATTGCGTCCCACTCGCGGCAGCCCAATCCTTCCGTTATTGAATAATTAAAGAGCGACGCGGCTCTTTTTATAGGCCCGCGCCACCGGACCTTGGGTAAAAAGGTAAAGAGCAGGGGAGCGGCGGGGCAATGACGGCAGGCCCGATACCCTTGCCGGGCGTACGGGTTTGCTTTGGGGCGGGCATTCCGTTATACTCCGAGCATCTCCGAGTCGCTCACGCCTACCGCCCGAGACAAGGCCAGGGAACGCGACTATTCGGCCGTGAGGGAAACCTCGCGACCCCCCGCGCTTGGAAAGGAGAAAAAAGGACGGCCGGCCCGTCCCGTTGACACGCGGGACGGGCTTTTTTGTTTGAGAGAGGGGGATTTTTTTGCCGCAGATGAACGCGGATGAACGCAGATAAATAAAAATATTATTAGAGGCGGTTTCATAAACCAGACAAGAATTTTTTAACAAGGATCTTCAGGATTAAAAAACCGGGGATCATCCTGAAAATCCCGAATATCCTGGTTAATAATCTTTTCATTCGAGATGTTTGTCCTGGTTATGAAACCGGTTCTAATAATCAACTCTTATCTGCGTTCATCCGCGTTCATCTGCGGCTAATAAAAACGCCCCATAAAACTCGGAGGGAGAAAGGAGCAGGCATGAACCGGAAAACAGTTCTCGCGGCAATGGTATGTCTCTTCATGGCGTTCGCGCTCCATGCGGCGGCCAAGGGGAAGCGGGTGCTGAAGATGGCGACCACGACCAGCACCCAGAGCTCGGGCCTGCTCGATTACCTGCTGCCGGTTTTCGAGAAGGAGTACGGGATCGAGGTGCAGGTGATCGCGGTGGGCACGGGCAAGGCGCTGAAGCTCGCGGAGAACGGCGACGTTGACGTGGTGATGGTGCACGCGCCGGAGGCGGAGATGAAGTTCGTGGATGCGGGGTTCGGGGTGAACCGGCGGCCGTTCATGAAGAACGACTTCGTGATCGTGGGCCCCCCTTCCGACCCGGCCGGGATCAAAAGCGCGGCGTCGCTCAAGGACGCGCTTGGGCTGCTCACGGACAATAAGAACGCGGTGTTCATCTCGCGCGGCGACGACTCGGGCACGAACAAGAAGGAGTTGCAGCTTTGGCCGCTGGTCAATGGCAAGCCGGCGGCGGACCGCTACCTCGAGATCGGCCAGGGCATGGAGGAAGCTTTACGCATGGCCCACGAGAAGAAGGCCTACACCCTTTCCGACCGCGGCACGTACCTGGCGCTGAAAAAGACCCTGGACCTGGACATCGTTTGCGAAAACGACCCGGCCCTGGACAACCCTTATGCCATGATCGCGACCAACCCGGCGCGGTATCCGGACGCGAACTACATGGACGCCATGCTCCTGATCGCGTGGCTCACGAGCCCGGAGGGCCAGGCCAGGATCGGGTCGTTCCAGGCCGAGGGCCAGGTCCTGTTCCATCCCGCCGCCATACCGGCCATGGAGAAATAAGCTGGGAGAAACAGGCGCATTTGGAAAATTCATGCTTCATCCTTCATAATTCATAATTGTCATGTCCGAGCTCAGGATGATATTCGACCCCGAGGTCTGGCAGATCGCGGGACTGTCGTTCCGCATCTCGCTGATCGCGACCTTCGTGGCGGCGCTGCTGGCCGTGCCGGCGGGACTCGCGGTGTCGGCGCGCGAGTTCGCCGGCAAGCGGCACCTGGTGACCCTGATGAACACGATGCTCAGCCTGCCCACCGTGGTCATCGGGCTGCTGGTCTATTCCATCGTAGGCCGGAGCGGGGTGCTGGGCGGGCTCGGACTGCTGTTTACGCCCACCGCCGTCATCATCGGGCAGGTGATCCTGGCCTTGCCCATCATCACCGCCATGACCTACGCGGCGGTGGACGGGGTGGACAGAAGGGTGCGCGCGACGGCGCTGACGCTGGGGGCCGGGCACTGGCAGGCGGACCTGGCCGTGCTCAAGGAGGCCAGGACCGGCATCCTGGGCGCGACGGCCGCCGGGTTCGGGCGGGTGATCTCGGAGGTCGGCAGCGTGATCATGCTCGGCGGCAACATCCGGGGCTACACCCGCACCATCACCACCGCCATCGCCCTGGAAACGTCAAAGGGCGAGTTCGCCCGCTCCGCCGTCCTGGCCGTCATCCTGCTCGCCGTGGCCCTCGCCGTGAACGCCGTGGTGCATCGGGCGCTGCTTAAAAATAAATGATGACCGGCGGGGTAGGACAGACATTCTTGTCTGTCCCGACATTCTTGCCTGTCTACCGCCGGACAGACAAGAATGTCTGTCCTACCGCTCGTTAATGATTTTTTCCGGTCCGGGGTACAATAGATAATTGGAGGCATTGACCGGACATGGCGCTTTACGAGTTCGAGCATGAAAACCGGGCCTGCAAGCTGGGCAAGGTGTTCGAGTGGGAGCAGTCCATGAGCGAAGCGCCGCTCACGGCCTGCCCGCGCTGCGGCGCTCCGGTGAAAAGGCTGATCTCGGCGCCGCAACTCTCCTTCCCCAAAACCAGCGCCGAGTTGAAGAACCAGGGCTTTACCAAGCTGGTGCGGCGGGACAAGGGCGTTTACGAGAACGTGACGGCCAGGGACGGCGAGAGCCGCGTGGTCAATCTGGGCGACGAGTCAACCTATCCGCGGAAGACGAGGCGGAAGAAATAAGAGGATGGGAGATTTTATTTCTCGCAAAGGCGCAAAG
Organism: bacterium; assembly: GCA_035527835.1. Classification (GTDB taxonomy): domain Bacteria; phylum RBG-13-61-14; class RBG-13-61-14; order RBG-13-61-14; family DATKZS01; genus DATKZS01. Next base: position 39,182 of record DATKZS010000229.1, on the reverse strand, counting down.
ACCGCAAAGCAGAAATTTAGAATAAAAATTTTTCAATTCTTTGCGGTCTTTGCGCCTTTGCGTGCAAAAATAATTCCTCACGGCGCCTCGTACCAGTACGCCATGCTGGCGTAGTCGTCTCCGCGGTTCTGGCTGAGGTTGCCCTTAACGGGGCCGTTGGGCGCGGCCCAGGACTGGCCCAGCAGCTCATAGCTCACCTTGATTGATGAGGCGAAAGGCACGTAGTCGGAGGGCCGGAAGCGGTAGGCGATGTTTTCGCCGGTGAGCTTGTTGCACTCGGGGTTTCGAAGCTGGGGGATGAGCTGCGCGGCGATGGACTCCTTGCACTCCGGCACCACCGGGAGCGTGCCCGAGATCAGCGACATGTGCGGGTTAAAGCCCCACGACCAGTTGAGCTCGTCCTCCGTGCCCGTGCCCCGGATCTGCGGCTCCCGGGCGCCGTCAATGTACGTCATCTCGTCGCCCTCGCCCCACCAGACCGTGCCCACGCTTTTCACGAAGATGGCGCAGCCCACGTAATTGCCCCGGCCCTGGCGCTCCAGGACCACGTAGTTGGTGGCTGGGTCAATGACGGTTTTGCTGGTGATGGTGCGCTCGGGCGAGAGGTCGGAGGGGTAGTCCTTGTCCCGGTACTCGGCGTGAAAGCGCAGGGCGGACGGCGGGAGCGCCGGGAGCTTTTCATAACAGGCGCGGAGCTTGAGGCTCCTGGGCGTATCGCCGGGGTTCATGATCGCGACGCGGGCGCCGGAGGCGAAGGGCATCGGGAACCAGGCCGCGTTGCCCTCGTCGCTTCCAGTGACGAAGATACCGGCCAGCGACCCGCCCGGCCACTGGTCCGTGAGCTCGAACCGGTCCACGAAAAACGCGTCCAGCGGAGCGTCCACCGCGGCCGCGTCCGACCCGTCCCAGTACATCATGATCTTGAGCCCTTCGAGCGACGCCTGGCCGCCCTCCGGCTTCTTCACGGAAAGCCGCCGGATCACGCCCGCGCCCGAGAGATCGAGCGCCACCGCGTCCGCGCCCGGCGCGAGCTCGGCCGTGCCCTCCGCGCTCTCCAGGCCGTCGCAGCCCTGGTTCAGCTTTCCTCCCAGAAAAACCGACGGCGCTTTTTCCAGCGGGGTGAAGGAAAGCGCCGCCTCCTTTTTAAACGACTCCACCTTTACCGATGGATCATAGGTCTGATAGCTCACCTGGTAATAGCCGGGGAAGGTGAAGCCGGGCGCGGTGATGACGATGGATTTGGCAAAGGGTATGGGCATGTAGTTGGCCCAGCGGCCGAGCGTGAAGTCAGCGGGCAGGCCGGAGCACTTGCCCTCCAGGTAGTTCTTGAAGCCGCAGTTGATGGCGGGCTTGGTGGACCCGTCGAGGTAGACCTTCAAGATCCCGCTCGGCGCGGCCGACCAGATCCGGTACACGCAGCCGGGACCGTCAATCTTGGCCAGGATTTTCTCCCCGCGGTACTTGCCGTGGAACTGCGACATGTCCATGTTGCCGCCGGCGGGGTCGGTGGAAGAGCTCATGGCGGTATGGACAGCGCCGGAGTATTGCCACAAATAATCCAGGCCATTCAGCCATTGATAGCCAACGGGCGGGTTAGCGCCGTCGCCAGTAGTGGCGCCGGCCATTGCCAGGACCAGGATCATAAAGCCCGCAGTGGAAAATATTTTCATCTTGCATCTCCATCGTGAAAAAGTGGCACAGGTTTATAACCTGTGCCCCGCTATAAGTTCATGATCTCACCGTATTTAGTCAACAGGTTCATAAGGAACCAATTTGCTCAACCTATCAGGCATGGCCTTTACAGGAGGGCATTCAAGAGGTCCATAGCTGCTTTTCAGTTTTTTTGAATGATCAAAGTAATGAATAAAAAATGCTATGCGAAAATTAAAATCGGCTGGCTTTTGATATTGGGAAATAACTTTGTTGCCGTCAACGGTCAAATATGTTTCCTCATAAGCCGCCTGCTCACTATCCGCTTGGCCGAAATCACCAGCATCAAAGCGCTCATCCACATTGTTTACCAGGGCCTCGATCAGAACCGCGGATTCCAGTTGTTCCTTGCAGATTTTTTCCGCTTGGATACGCTCGGCTTTAGAGATATCCGATCCATATAGAATGTCCGTCTGCTCTTGGATCAATGATTCGGTTATTGCAAGTCTATATGCTCCAAGCACTTCTATTGTTGGCTTGAGTAAACCTTTAGTCTTTTCATCAATAATGGCCATTGGGGCATTACCTGAATGATCAACTCATATAAAGTTCGCTTTGTATCACATTGCGAGTTCAATACGCCTTCTTGAGCAGCCCCAGCGCGTCCTCCTGCGTCACCTCCTCCGGGTTCATGGCGATGGTGCCGTCGTTGAGTGCGACCTTGGCGATGGCTTCGAGCTGGTCTTCCTTGACGCCGGTATCGCGGAGCTTGATGGGCATGCCCGAGAGCTGGTTGAGTTTCTTGTTGAGGTCATGAATGGCGCTGACCACGGCCTTGGAGCGCTCCTCGGCGCTCCCGGAGGCGGACGCGCCCAAGAGCGGCGCGAGCTCGGAGATGAACTCGGCGGACTTCTTGATGTTGTACTCGACGCCCCAGGGCAGGTAGATGGCGTTCGCTATGCCGTGGGGCACGTGGGCCACGCCGCCGGTGGCGTGGGCGAGCGCGTGGACCACGCCGACCAGGGAGTTGGAGAAGCTGATGCCGGCGAGCAGCGCGGCGTTGGCCATGGCGAGCCGCGCGGTCTCGTCCTTGCCGTCCGAGACGCACTTCACCAGGTTGTCCATGATGAGGCGAATGGCCGCGAGCGAGAACGAGTCGGAGACCGGGTTCTTTTGCAGGCAGTAATAGGCCTCGATGGCGTGGGTGAGGGCGTCCATGCCGGTGGCCGCCGTGATCTTGGGCGGCATGGTGAGCGTCATCTTGGGGTCGAGGATGGCGGTGTTGGGGAGGATCTTGTACGAGGTGATGGACATCTTGATGCCCTTCTCGGTGTTGGTGATGACGGCGGCGGAGGTGGCCTCGGAGCCGGTGCCCGCGGTGGTGGGGATGACGATGAAGGGCACGCCGTTTTTCTTGAGGCGCTCGGCGCCCTGGAACTTCAAGAGGTCCTCGGCGCCCTCGGTGATCATGATGTTCGCGCCCTTGGCCGTGTCAATGCTCGAGCCTCCGCCCACGGCGACCAGGCAGTCGCAGCCCTTGTCCTTGTAGATTTTGGCGACCTGGCTGCAGATCTTGTCGGACGAGTCGGGCGGCGTCTGGTCGAAGATGGCGCCGATCCGTGCTCCCGATCCCTCGAAGGCGGCCTCCACCAGCTTGATGAGCCCGGCGCCGGCCACGCCGGGGTCGGTCACCACCATGGCCTTTTTGGCCCCGAGCTGGTCCATTTCGTAGGGCAGGTTCTTGAGCGCCATGTTGCCGGACACGATCTTGACCGGACAGAAGAACTCGTAATATTTAGGTACGTACACCATTTAGATCACCTCTCTTTCATTTGGTTGCGTTCAAGGCCAGGGTGGGCCCGATCAGCGCCGTTACCAGGAAATAGGTCTTGTAGTCGCTAAGGCTCATCTTGGGCGGGCGCTTGGTGATGTACTTGAGCCAGATTCCGGGGAAGAGGAACTTGGTGACGAGCGCCATGGCGCGGTTGGCCTGCATGGCCTCATTGATGCTGCCGTGCACGATGGCGCGGTGCTCGGCGAACCCGGTGTGGGCCCCGACCTGGCCGGTGAGCATGACCAGCGCCGCATCAATGTTCTTGAACAGAATCTTGATCCTGGCCCCATGGTCGCCCTTGCCCAGGTACACGAGGTGGTCCAGCTCCTTGCGTACCGCGATGAACGGGCCGTCCGGCAAAACGCCCAGCGCCAGCACCCGGCCCGCGTCCCAGCCGCTGAGCTCGTCCTGCATGTCCTTGCAGTGCTTGGACACCAGCTCAAAGGCTACGCCTAAGAGCAGGAGCGAGGTCTGCACCACCATCTTCTTGGCCTTGAAAGCCCCCGATACCTTGCCCGATCCGTCTTGATCGCTCATTGCTGATACCTCCCTTACCGAGTACCGCCGGGTTGTAACCGGCACATGCATCATTCTTAGCACAACCGGAAAGATAGCTCAATGGCGAGTTGTAAAATCAAGCGGTGATGGCAGCGGTGCCCTTTTTATGCCAAGCCTAGTCGTTCCACATGCCCGGGTGCTAAAGATGATTGAGCATTGTAGCCAAGATTGGCCCGGGCGGTCAATGGGGCCGGGGAATGAATAAAGGCAAGGCGCGGCCACCATGCCGCGCCTTGCCCCAGTCAATGGAGCCATGAATGCTTACTGGACGACCTTGAGCTCGATCCTCCGGTTCTGCGCCATGCCCTGCGGCGTGTTGTTGTCAGCGATGGGCTTGGATTCGCCATAGCCCTTGGCCGTGAGCCGGCCGGCATCAATGCCTTTGCCGACCATGTAATCCATTACCGCCTGCGCGCGCCGGTTCGACAGCTCGAGGTTGGATTCATCCGATCCCGCGGAGTCAGTGTGGCCCTCGATCGTGATCTTGAGGTCGGGATTGTCCTCGAGCACCTTGATCGCGCTGTCGAGCTCATCCACGTATTCGGGCTTGATGTCGGCCTTGTTCGAGTCGAACTTGATGTCCGTGAGCACCCAGCAGCCGCGGGCGTCAACCTTGGCTCCGCGCGGCGTGCCCGGACACTGGTCCGCGTTGTCATACACTCCATCGCCGTCGCTGTCCTTGGGAGCAACCACCGGCGGCGGGGGAGGAGGGGCTATGATTTCGGGAGGGAAGATATAATCCACCAGCGCCTGCGAAGCGTCGGCCGATGTCAGGGCCGATGCGGACGAGGCCTTGCCGCAACCCGCGGCCTGAACCAGTGATGCGAGCAACGCCTCCCCCTTCGGGTCATTGCCGAGCTGGATGGTGAAGATACAGACGTTCGCGCCGTATTGGTCCTTGACCGCCTTGGCCTTGGCCACCGGGTCAGTGGCGCCGGTGTTCAGCCCGTCGCTCACGATGATGAGGGCCGTCTTGCCTTGGGATTTTTTCAACTCGTCCCCGGCGCTAACGATGGCCGCGCCGATGGGGGTCGGGCCGCCGCCCATGGAGATCTTGCCCGTGGCCGCGTCAAGGCCGCCCCGGTCCCAGTTGCCTACTCCATAAAGCCATTCCTGTTGCGGAATGTGCAGATTGCCGAACACCATCAGGCCCGCCGACTTGACGTAAGAGGGAAACCGCGAGTTCATGTCCTTGACTATGCCCGCCGCCTCCGCCACCTCGGCCCCGCCGCTTACCGTGCCGGAGACGTCCACCACGAAAACAGCGCTGTCATGCCGGGTCTGGGCCTGAACTCCCGCCGCCGCCAGCGCCACCAACAGCGCCGGCAATAACAAAAATATTTTCCTCATCCTGGAATTCCTCCTTCTCTGGCTTGATGTTGCCCCCATTCTTGGCCCAACTATCCGCCCTGGCCAAGAAACCTTTCGCCTAGCAAGACTTTTTCATCCTCATTGCCGTGGTGTAAAAAGTTGGGTCGGATTAAAAAAGCGCCCGGTTCCCGTGTAGCGGTAACTGTAATAACGAAAATTTAAAATTCAAGTCGGATGGAAAAGTTATAGGCGAGTTAGGGGGGAAGGCTTCAGGCGCGAATCGCCGGCAGACTTGCCTGGACGGTTTTTTAACTGCTGTGATAGGAAGTTATCAACCAAACCGTTTGCCCCGGGCCAGGGCTTTGCCGCAATACCCTTATTTCTCCGTCGGCACCACTCCCCCGCAGCGCCAGCATTTCTCGGTGGTGACGCCGGCGATGTCCTGGACGTTGGCGCCGCAGTTGGGGCACTGGACCAGGCCGAGCACGTAGCGCTGCCCGGCGAGCGGCGAGATCCGGGCGGGCCTTGCCGCCCGGGCGCGGGGCCGCCAGGCCGAGCCCTGCGTGATCTCGCTGAGCACCCAGGAGAACCGGCCGGAGGTGAGCTCGGAGCCGCAGTAGTCGCACTTGCCCACGGCGTTCACCGAGGCCGGAGCGCCGCAGTTGGGGCAGTGCTTGCTGACGATCAGATCCTTGTCCGGGTCGGTCTTGACCTGGTCGGAGCGCAGGAACGTCCAGTACTCGGTGAACGGCTTGATCTCCTTTTGCCCGCCCACGATCTGCCCGCTCTTGTCTTCCACCGTGTAGTCCGCGGCCGCGGCGGAGACGCGAACGGTCACGTAATCGTACCCGCCGTCGTGCACGGCCTCCACCAGGTCCAGCGACCCGATGGTAAGCTGCTCCATGTGGTTGGTCCGGCCCAGCTTCTTGAACTCCGCGATCTGCGCCTCGAACCGCCCGAGCAGCGACGGCGATACGAACGACCGCGCAATGGCCATGTCCTTCTTGCTCCACGCCTCCTGGATCTTGAAGAAGGCCGTGCTCGCCATGTCCTCGAAAGCCTGCTCGCTGAAGTTCGGGTCGCGCTCCTTGAGCTCGCCGAACTCTCCGGCCAGGTCCTGCGTGATCACCGGCGCGGGCATCACCGGCTGGGCCTGCGGCACGAACACCTCGGCGCTCCCCCCGCCCCTCCGCTTCCTCCTCGCCAGGCCCACCCCCACCAGGACCAGCACGATCACGATCACGTTCAGCGGGAACGGCAGCAGCCGGAAAATTGCCCAGATGATATAGAAAATGGCGATGCCGTCACCGTCACCGCCTCCGCCACCTCCACCGCCGCCGCCGCCGCCTCCCGGGAAGCGGTCGCCCCCGCCCGCCCGGGCCAGGCCCAGGTCCGGGCTAAGCAGCACAACGCCGATGACCACCGCCGCGGCGATCAAGAGGATTACCAGCAGTTTTTTTCTCGACATGACGAAAACCTCGCCATCCTTTCCCGGGAATTGACCAACATGCGGGACGCTTCTCTATATTATACCACTGTCCGCTCCGGGCGGTCCGCGGCCATGGTTCACGGTCCGGTGAGCTCGACCAGCACCACCGACGCCACCGGCAGCTCGATCTTCATCCTGAGCTCGCCTTCGTGCAAAACCACGGGCGCGGATTCGGCCAGGACGTTGTCGGTCCGCGCGATGATCTCGCGAAGCTGCTCCGGGCTGAAGCGCTTGGGCCGGCCCCACGAGTTCCAGACGGCGAGGGGATTGCCGTGGCCGCGGTCAATCCGGTAGATCTTGCGGACCGGACTTGCCAGGTCTGCCGGCAGGTTCCGGACCACGAGCTCGAGCGACACGTCGCGGGCGCGGTCCGGGAAGAGCGGATGATGGTAGTTCCAGATGAGCACCGAGATGCGCCGCTCCGACCGGGTGGCCAGCGCGCCCACCCCGAGCGGCGGATGATCGAACTCCGCGGCCACCAGCTCGTCGTCCAGGTGATGAAGCAGGGTGAAGGCCCAGAAAGTGGGCTTGGGCACGCCGTCAATATTGAACAGCCCGAAGCCGCCGTGGAAGGACTCGCGGCGGTTCAAGCGGGTCTGGCCGGGCAGCCCGATCTCCTCGAAGATGTCGGAGATCATCCAGATGGAAAAGCCCTGGCAGAAGCCGTTCACGTCATGGGCGGTCTGGCAGATCATGGCGGCGCCGTTTACGGTTTCGTGGTCGTTCTCCGGCGTCCAGCGGGTGTTGAACGGCGACACGTGGGTGCTCCACTCGGTGATCCACAGCTCGAGCGGCCGGTCAAACAATTTCATCTTGTCCTGGGCGTCGCGGACCAGGAAACCGAAGGGCCAGGGCCATTCGCCAAGGTGAGGGCGGTACCATTTCCGGTCGTAAAAATTGTTGGGGTAGCAGTGGGTGGAGATGAAGTCGAGCGGGACCGATGCGCTGCCCGCGTGTTCGATCATCTCCGGGATCCAGGCGAACTCGGACGACGCGGGCCCGCCCACCTTAAGCTCCGGGTCAACCTCCTTGACGGCCCGGACCGAGGCGTCATAGAGCTTCCAGTAGTCCTCCATGGTCCCGCCCCAGAAGAATCCGAGGTTGGGCTCGTTCCAGACCTCGAACCGCCACTTATGCACCTCGTCCTTTCCATAACGCTCTTCGCAGTGCGCGACAAAGGCGCGGACCAGGTCATGCCATTCGTTGTAATCCCGGGGCGGCGACACATAGGGCTTGTAGCCGGTGGGGAAGGCCTTTTTATCGGAGCTGCGCAGGGCCGCGGGCATGAAGGAAAGCTCGACGAACGGCCTCATCCCCGCGGCCAGGATGCGGTCGTGGATCAGGTCGAGCCGGGAGAAGTCGTAGCGGCCCGGACCCTGGTAAACGCCAACGTCGTCATCGAGCACGCCGTGGCCGCGCAGGAACTCGAACCCGGCCTCCTCGTGGCCCCGCCGGACCTGATCGAGCAGCCGCTCTTGCCATCCCGCCCGGTCGTAGAGCCCGAGGTGCGGCGAGCCCACGATGCGGTTCACGGCATGGCCGTATTTCCCCGCCGCCCGCGACGCATCTATCTCTAGGCTCACCTCCTCTTCGGGCACGGCCGCGGGAAGCGGCGGATGAAAGGGCCAGCATGAGGAGATGATAAAAAGACAAGCAAGCAGCAAAAGAGCGCATGAGATATATCGGAGTTGCCTTTTTCCGGACATGATTTTCCCCCGGGCGAAAATGTGTTAAAAGTGCAAGGCTAAAAGCCTGATTTGACCATAGCGGGAGAGGCCCATTGAAGTCAAGCGGGCGCGCGGCCGCCGTCCTTGTTTTAGCGGGCCGCTTTTGCGATAATCCTGGCGAGGAGATTCTGATGTCGGAGCTGAGAAGAGACCCGGTTGACGGCCGGTGGGTGATCATCGCCACCGAGCGCCGGAAGCGGCCGGTGGACTTTTACACCCAGGCCTACGAGCAGAAGGGCGCGGAGAAGTGCCCGTTCTGCGAGGGCCACGAGGCCCAGACCCCGCCGGAGATTTTTTCCATCCGCGAGGGCGCCGGCGCTCCCAATACCCCGGGCTGGCGGGTGCGGGTGATCCCCAACAAGTTCCCGGCGCTGCGCATCGAGGGCGAGCTCCATCGCGAGGGCGTGGGCTACTTCGATCGTATGAGCGGCACCGGCGCGCACGAGGTCATCATCGAGTCGCCGCGCCACGACGTGACCCGCGCCACCATGGACTTGTCCGACATCGAGCACGTTTACCGGGCCTACCGCGAGCGGATCGTGGACCTGCGCCACGACCGGCGCTTCAAGTACGTCATGCTCTTCAAGAATTACGGGGAGGCCGCGGGGGCGTCGCTCGCGCACCCGCACTCGCAGCTCATCGCGCTGCCCATCCTCCCCAAGCACATCGTGGAGGAGATGAACGGATCGCGCGAGTACTACCAGTACAAGGAGCGCTGCATCTTCTGCGACATCATCCAGCAGGAGACGGACATGGAGGAAAGGATCGTGTGCCAGAACGAGGGCTTCATCGCGGTGAGCCCGTGGGCCCCCATCTTTCCGTTCGAGGTCTGGATCCTGCCCAAGTCCCACGACTCCTGCTTCGAGGACTGCAACCCGGCCCAGCTCAAGAACCTCGCCGCCATTTCCAACGAGGTCCACAAACGACTCGACGCCGCGCTCCGGAGGCCCCACTACAACTCCATCCTCCATACCTCGCCCTTTGACGAGCAGTACAACAACTACTACCACTGGCACATCGAGATCATGCCCCGCCTCACCCGCATCGCCGGCTTCGAGTACGGCTCCGGATTCTACATCAACCCGGTCCTGCCCGAGGAAGCGGCGGAATTTTTGAGGGAAATGGACGTGGGGTGAGTTCCATTAAGTAAAATAAACCGCCAAGACGCCAAGGCCGCCAAGAAAGAATTTATTGGATTTAATAAAGAAGGACGGAGTTGCGTTTCCGTCCTTCCATATTTTTATCTATTTTTTCTTGGCGGCCTTGGCGTCTTGGCGGTTCTCTTTGTGTTCTATCTCGCTACCCGCTCTCCTTGAGCGCCTCCCGGAACGCCGCCACCGTCTTGTCTATGTCCTCGTACGAGTGCGCCGTGGAGAGGAACGCGGTCTCGTAGGCCGAGGGCGCGAGGTAGATGCCCCTCTTCAACATGGCGTGGAAGAAGCGGCCGTAGCGCTGAGCGTCGCCCTGCATGGCCTCGGTATAGTTCACCGGCTGCCGGTCGCGGAAGAAGATGCAGAACATGCTGCCGATGGACGAGAACGACACGGGGGCCTCTTCTTTTTTCGCGGCCTCCTTAAGCCCGCTGACCAGCGCGGCGGTGCGCGCCTCCAGGTCGTCCACCACGCCCGGCTTTTGCAGCTCCTCCAGGGTGGCCAGCCCGGCAGCCATGGCCACCGGGTTGCCGGAGAGCGTGCCCGCCTGGTACACCGGACCCTCCGGCGCCACCTTGGCCATGACCTCGGCCCGGCCGCCGTAACAGCCGACCGGGAACCCGCCGCCGATGACCTTACCCAGGCACGTCAGGTCCGGCTTGATGTCAAAATGCCCCTGCGCGCCGCCCCGGATGCGGAAGCCGACCAGCACCTCGTCGAAGATCAAGAGCGCGTTGTAATGCGTGGTCAGGTTGCGCACCGCGTCCAGGAACCCGGGCTCGGGCAAAATCAGGCCCATGTTGCCGGCCACCGGCTCCAGGATCAGCGCGGCGATCCGGGGGCCCTGCTCGGCAAAGGCGTGCTCCAGCGCGTGGATGTCGTTATACGGGATGACGATGGTATGCTCGGCGAACGACGCGGGCACGCCGGCGGAGTCCGGTTGCCCGAGTGTAGTGGCGCCGGACCCGGCCTTCACCAGCAAATAGTCCGCGCCGCCGTGGTAGCAGCCCTCGAACTTGATGATCTTGTCCCGGCCCGTGTAACCCCGCGCCGCCCGCACCGCCCCCATGCACGCCTCCGTGCCCGAACTCGTGAGACGCATCTTCTCGAGCGACGGGTAAAACGACTGCACCCGACGCGCCATCTCGATCTCCTTGACCGTCGGCGCGCCGAAGCTCGAGCCGTCCTTCACCGCCCCCACCGCCGCGTCAACCACCGCCGGGTGAGCATGCCCCAGGATCAGCGGGCCCCACGACAACACGTAATCAATAAAGACGTTCCCGTCCTCGTCCTCGATCTTGCTGCCCCGGCCTTTAGCCATGAACACCGGCGTGCCCCCCACGCCCCGAAACGCCCGCACCGGGCTGTTCACCCCGCCCACCAGCAGCGCCTGAGCCTGCTCGAACAGCTCCTTGGAATGACTGAACATCGCGAACTCCTTCAAAAAGAATATAGAATCCAGAAGATAGAATATAGAATTGAAGCGCCGCGGCCTCTTCTTCTATATTCTAGCTTCTATTTCAGGTACTCCACCACGAACCGCTTCAGCCTGCGCTCCACCCTGGCCTTGTCCAGCGGCTCTCCCTGCAGCTCGGAGCGGTTGTCAATGTGGCCTAAGGTGGTCTCGACCAGGATCTTGAAGAACTTGGATTCCATCTTGAACTTGTCGAGCTTGTCCATGATATGCAGGTCGTCGAGGCCCAGGCCCTCGACGAACTTCAGGTACTTCTCGAACTCCACCAGGTCGTGGTAGCGCATCAGCGGCATGGTGCCGCGCCGCATCCTGGCCACGAAGCCCTTCTGCAGGACCAGGTATTTCAGATACGTGTCCAGGTGCATCCCGGCCTCCGTGGTCTCGGTGATCTCCTCGAATTTCTCCATCATGGAGCGGAACACCGCCAGGTCCTCCCGGAGCTTCAGGCTCTGCTTCCGGCGCGAGATGAACACCGGGAAGATCTCCTCCCCCGCCAGCCCCGACTCGAACACCTTGAGGATCTGGATCACGCTCTGCTGGAAGAAGTTCATCAGGATACCGTGGCTGTTCTCGACGGCCGTCTTCACGCTCTCGAGCTTTTTCTGCTTGGCCAGGTTGAGGAGCTCGCCGGCGTGGATCTTCTTGAGCTCCATCTGGAGCTGGAAGGAGAGCGAGTCGCAGGCCTCGGTGAAGGGCCCGCGCATTTTGTCCGGGTTGCCCGCGAGCCGGTCGGGCAGGTTGGTTTCCATGAACTCCATCAGGTATTTCGACTCGGAGTGGATGAGGGCGAAGAAGAGGAGCGAGCTTTTCAGGTGCTCGATGGACTCGCTCCGAGGGTCAATGAAGCGCAGGTACTGCAACAGCCGGTTGAAGGCGAGGACCACGATGGACGCGTTGCGCTGGAGCTGGGCGTCCTTGACGGCCCGGACGATCATTCCGATGCGCTTGTTATTGACCTTGTCGAACTCGGGCCGGAACTCGACCGGGCGGGACGGGTTGAAGTAGCGGTTGCCCAGCATCTCGCGGCTGATCAGGTTGCCGGTGTTGAAGAAGATGGTGTAGGGCACTACTTTAAGCTGAGTGAGTCCGCGCAGGATCTCGCGCAGGTTCAAGAAGGTCCCGTAGAGCACGAACAGGCTGGCCTCCGGGTTCTCCTGCTCCAGCACCGCCTCCCGCCAGCGCGAGCGCTCGTAGTCGCCCAGGAGCTTGGTCTCGATGTAATACTTGAACTGGTAGTCCTCCTGCCGCGAGGCGTCGAGCAGCACGCCCGAAAGCTCCACCACCCGGTCCACGAACTGCAGGATGATCTCCAGCTCGTCCACGAAATTGAGCGCAATCACCTGCTGCATGTTGGCGAGCGGAAGGTTCTCGACGTTGAAGAAGCGGTCCAGGCCCTTCAACAGGATCTCCAGCTCGAACAACATGCGGTACTTGCCGTCAAGGCGCAGCCGCTCGATCCACGCCTCCCGCTCCGCCGCCCGCGGGTCCGCCTCGGCCTCCTCCGCCTCCGGCCTGTCCTTGGTCTCGTTCATGGCATGATGCCGCCGCCTCTCATGATAACGGAATAATATACGGCGGGGCAAACGGGCGTTCCCCATGAAGCGGGACTGCCCGCCATTGATCAATTGGTTTCGCGCCGAGACACAGAGACACGGAGGAAGTATGGAAAAAAAGAAATCTCTGTGTCTCCGTGTCTCTGTGCGAGATCCTATCGCCCGCCCACCGCTCACCATTTGATCCCTCCCCCGCCATCGGCTATGCTCTCGCCTGGCATGAACCCCACGGATGTACGCGAGCTGTACCTGGTCCGCAAATTCCCGGGCCTCTCCGGCAAGCTGCCCTGGCTGCCGCTCGGGAAATTCCCCACCCCGGTCCAGCGCATGGACCAGCTCGCGGCGCGCATCGGCGCCTCCGCCCTCTTTGTCAAGCGCGACGACCTCTCGGGGGAGGAGTACGGCGGCAACAAGGTGAGGAAGCTCGAGTTCACCCTGGCCGACGCCTTTAAACGGAAAAGAAACCCCGTGATCACCCTGGGCGCCGTCGGCTCGAACCACGTGCTCGCCACCACAATTTACGCCAAAAAGATCGGCATCGAGACGGTGGGCGTGTTCGTGCCCCAGCCGGTGCAGCAGTATCTGCGCGACAACATCCTGGCCAATTGCTGCCAGGGCTGCCAGATCGAGTACGTGGAGGGCGACCTGAAGGCGCCGCTGCGCATCGCTTCCATCTATTTGCGGGACTGGATCGCAAAGCGCCGCCGGCCTTACCTGCTGTGGGCCGGAGGCTCGTCAACGCTCGGGGTGATGGGCTACGTGGAGGCCGGCCTGGAGATCGCCGCGCAGGTGCGGGAAGGCATGATGCCCGAGCCCGCCTTCGCGTTCGTGCCCGTGGGCTCGGCCGGGACCTTTTCCGGCCTGGCCCTCGGCCTCAAGCTCGCCGGGCTCAAGACCCGGGCCGTGGGCGTGCGCGTGTACGCCCGGGCCCTCGCCAACGAAAAGATCGCCGCGTTCATGCTAAACCGCGCGCTCGCTTATCTGCGCCGCCTCGACCCGGCAATCCCGAACGTGAAAACGCGGGCGCGCGAGCTCACCATGCTCCACGATTACTTCGGAGCCGCCTACGCCCAGTTCACCAAAAAGGGGATGGAGGCCATCGCCCTCGCCTCCGAGCTGGAAGGGCTCACGCTCGACGGCGCCTACTCCGGAAAAGCCATGGCCGGCTTCATCGAATTCATGGCCGACCCATCCCGCAAAAACCTCCCCGCCCTCTTCATCGCCACCTACAACTCCATCCCCTTAGACCCCCTCATCGCCTCCTGCCCCGGACCATCCATCCTCCCCGAACCCGTCCGGCAATACTTCCACAAAGACATCGCCCCCATCGCGGACTGACCCCGCTCCACTGCAAGAATAATGTTGCTGCAAGAGGTGGGGCCGACACTCCCGTCGGCCCAAGCGCAGGGGACAGGAGTGTCCCCTCCACCAGTCTCAAGCACGACTTTACTTTTACAGTGATCAATAAGTTCGGCTCGCCCGGGACCGGGCGGGAATCGAGGATGGGAGAGAAAAAATTAAGGTCACGCTCCCCGCCGGCCCGTGCCCTTCACTCCCTCTGCTGTTCTCCATTTTCCGAAGTCGGCGACCAGTCCGAGATGGTCGTCGGGCTGGAGCAGTCGTTTCTTTTTGAGGAACTTGAGGTCGCGGCGGAGGCTTTCGGCCTCGTGCAGGACATTGGAGCCGGTGGGGCAATAGCCGCGGCAGGATGCGGTGTCGGGATCGTTCATGAATTCGAGCACGGTCTCGTGGATGGCCAGGACGTAAGGCATCATGGCGCCTTGTTGGAGCTCGTGTCCGTAGCGGTACCTGATTCCGCGCACGATCTGCTCCCATCCGCCGCTGTTGACGAGCACGCCGCCGCTCCGGAAGATGCGGTGGTTCACCCTTTTCGGAAGCGGGGTCCGGGGCAGCTCGGCGCGCATCAGGGCGTCGCATTCGCGGAAGGACTTCTTGGTGAGCCCCTTGATCACGTCCCAGACCTCGTCGTCGAGCATGGCGTCGAAGAGCAGCTCGTGGGTGACGTGGCCGCGGCGGCGGCGGTCGAAATTGCCCAGGATGCGGTCGGGCACGAAATGGTTATGGGCCACGGTGTCGGCGGCGAGGTGGGACAGGTAGCCGAGCGCGAAGGCCTGCTGGCGCGGGTTTTGAGCGGCATAAAGGATGTTGAAGCCGATGTCCCAGCGGTGGTTGTTGCGCTCCGGCCGCATGTAGCGCTTGCCCAGGACCATGTCGGGGACGATGGAGCCGTAGGTGAACGCCGAGGGGTGCGACGAGATGAGCTTGCGGATGAACGGCGCGATCAGCACCAGGTGCTCGAGCAGGAACCGGCTCGCGTCAATGTGCGCGCCCGGGCCCCACGCCAAGGCCGGAGTGGCAAACGCCACTAACGCGGCAACGAACCATGCCGCCCAGAAAGCCACTGCGAAAATTTTAGACTTCATGAATCCGAGTTCCTTGTCAAACCCGTGATCGGCTCCCTTGTATGCGATCAGTCGGAAAAAAAATCCGGCCGGCGCCGGACTTTTTGAGCCTTTTAAGCTTGAATCCTTGCTTCCCTGCCAATTAGACTATAGATTTAAAAGGGGCAACATGCAACAATTCGGAAAATATTTTCAAGGGGTGGGCCCGACACTCTTGTCGGGCGGGCGCGGGACAGGAGTGTCCCGCCCACCACTCGGTGCCGCCTCGCAGGAGAAGGAACTGGCAGCGGAAATATTGCGGGGGGCGCTCGAATGAGCGATAGCTGCGCCCGGCCGGCCAAGGAAGAGGCGGCGGACCTGGCCCGGGCGCTCCGCGAGCGCCTGCTCCGGGAAATGGAACGGGGCGTGCCCGGTCTGGCCGCGGCTGAGCTCGAGGAGGCCCAGCGCAAGGCCAGAAAGCAAAGCGGCCGCCAGCTGAACCCGGCGGAGCTGCTCCGCGAGATCCGGCGCGAGCTGGGCGACTGCGCCCGCTGCCCGCTCGCCAAGGGCCGGACCAACATCGTGTTCGGCGACGGCGATCCGTTCGCCCGCGTCATGTTCGTGGGCGAGGGGCCGGGGGAGGACGAGGACGCGCAGGGCGTGCCCTTCGTGGGCAAGGCCGGCCGCCTGCTCACCGACATCATCGAGAAGGGCATGAAGCTGAAAAGGAGCGAGGTTTACATCGCCAACATCGTGAAGTGCCGTCCGCCGGGAAACCGCGACCCGGAGCCGGCCGAGAAGGACCAGTGCTTCCCGTTCCTGGACAAGCAGATCGAGGCCATCCGGCCGCGCGTGATCGTGGCGCTGGGCAAGGTCGCCGCCCACGCGCTCTTGAACGTGGAAACGCCCATCAGCCGCCTGCGCGGCAACTGGCACGAGTACAAGGGCATCCCGGTGATGCCGACGTTCCACCCCAGTTACCTCTTGCGCAACGCCTCTGCCAAGCGCGAGGTCTGGGAGGACATCAAACAGGTCATGGAGCGGCTGGGCCTGCCCGTTAGCCCGGCCGGGGGAGGAGAATGATGCGCGCGAGAACCGCGGCGCTGTCCGGCCTGATGGCCTTGCTTTTCTGCCACGGCGCGCTCGCCAAGACGGTGCAGGTCATCAAGATTGACGGCATCATTGACAACAGCGTGAGCGGGTACGTGAAGAGCTCGCTGGACACCGCCAAAAAAACCGGCTCCCAGGCCCTGATCATCGAGCTGGACACGCCGGGAGGGATGCTCGACTCGACCAAGCAGATCGTGCAGGACTTCCTCGACTCCGACGTGCCGGTGGTGGTCTACGTGTCCCCCGCCGGCGCCTCCGCCACCTCCGCCGGCATGATGGTCACCCTGGGCGGCCACGTCGCGGTCATGGCGCCGGGGAGCAACATCGGCGCGGCCCATCCGGTCATGATGCCCTTCGGAGTCAAGTACGAGCCGATCCCGAAAGAGGACGTGATGATGGAAAAGGCCACCAACGACACGGTGGCCTGGGTGCGCTCGATCTGCGAGGTGAGGGGCAGAAACGCCGACTGGGCCGAGACGGCCGTGTCCGAGAGCCAGTCCATCTCCGCCCAGGAGGCCGTCAAGCTCAAGGTGGTGGACGGAATGGCCGAAAACCTCGACGACCTGCTCAATGAATTCCTGCCCGGCCGCGTCGTGACCCTCAAGGCCGGAAGCACGGTGGAGCTCGACACCAAGGGCGCCGAGATCGAACGCCCCGAGATGACCACGCCGCAGCGCCTTCAGCACGTCCTCAACAACCCGAACTTCCTGCTCATCCTGTTCCTGCTCGGCGTTCTCGGCATCGCCATCGAGTTCAAGAACCCCGGCATGATCGTGCCCGGAGTGCTCGGCGCCTGCTGCATCCTGATCTTCCTGGTCGCGCCCCAGCTCCCCGTCAACTACATGGGCATCCTCTTGATCCTCCTCGCCTTCGGGCTCCTGGTGGCGGAGCTGTTCATCGTGAGCCACGGACTGCTCACCGCCGCCGCCGTCGTCTGCTTCATCTTCGGCTCGCTCATGCTCTTTCACACCGAGGAGGTGCCCAACGTGTCACCGTCATGGTCCGTGATCCTTCCCATCATCGCGTTCGTCACCACCGTGCTGCTGGTCTTCGGCGGCGCCGTGCTCAAGGCCCACCGCCAGAAGGTGATGACGGGCAGAGAGGAAATGGCCGGCGAAGTCGCCATGGCCGAGACCGACATCGGCCCGGAAGGCGGCAAGATTTTCGTCCACGGCGAGTACTGGAACGCCGAGTCCGATTCCCCTGTTGCCAAAGGGGAGAAAGTCATGATAAAGTCCGTGAATAAGCTCGTGTGCCGGGTGGAGAAGGCGGGTCCGACGCCAGCCGGCCAGTGAGGGGCATAAAGGCAAGGGCAAAGCAACAACTCCGGCTTAACCACAAGGACTTGTAGAAAATAAGGAGGACAACCATGCAGGCATTTAGTGGCGGATTGGTTTTCATCATCATCGTGGGCCTCGTCCTGCTCATCATGATGGTCAAGATTCTAAACGAGTACGAGCGGGGCGTGATCTTCCGGCTGGGCCGCGTGCTGGGCCGTCCCAAAGGCCCCGGCCTCATCCTGCTGATCCCGATGATTGACCGGATCACCAAGGTGAGCCTGCGCACCGTGGTCCACGACGTGCCGCCGCAGGACGTGATCACCTCGGACAACGTCACCCTCAAGGTGAACGCGGTGGTCTATTTCCGCGTGGTGGATCCGCTGAAGGCCATCATCCAGGTCGAGAACTACCTTTACGCCACGAGCCAGCTCTCGCAGACCACGTTGCGCGCCGTGCTCGGCCAGTCCTCCCTCGACGACCTGCTCACCCAGCGGGACCAGATCAACCATCGGCTCCAGGAGATCCTTGACCGGCACACGGACCCGTGGGGCATCAAGGTGAGCCAGGTCGAGGTCAAGCACGTGGACCTGCCCCAGGAGATGCAGCGGGCCATGGCCAAGCAGGCCGAGGCCGAGCGCGAGAGAAGGGCCAAGGTCATCCACGCCGAGGGCGAGCTCCAGGCCGCGGAAAAACTCAAACTGGCCGCGGATCTGATGTCGCAGGCGCCCATGTCGCTCCAGCTCCGCTACCTCCAGACGCTCACCGAGATCGCAACGGAGAACAACTCGACCATCCTCTTCCCCCTGCCCCTGGAGCTCATGAAGCCGTTCCTGGACAGGATGAAGTGAGGCGGCCGAAGATAATCAAGGTTGCAGGGGCAGGCCCCGTCCGGCGCCAAAGCGCTTTGGCCGGCGGCGCCCGTGCCTGCCCCCCATGCGGGCAACCACGGAGGGTTGCCCCCGCGGACATTTAGCCGAGAGGTGACGCTGATGGCGGCGGACGACAAGGACAAGGTTTTAAGGGAAGACCTGGGCACCGGGCCGGGCTGCCTGGGCAAGACCGCCCTGGGCGCGGTCCTGGCCCTGGCCGCGCTCCTCATCGTGGTCTATTTCGGGTGCCTGGAGCGGGTGAACTCGTGGGAAGTGGGGGTGCGCTACTGGAACATCCTCATCCCGGGGATCAAGGCTCAGGGCACGGCCGATAAGCTGGAGCCGGGCTGGAACCTGGTGGCGCCTTTTCTCAACGAGTTCAGGAAGTATAACTGCGCGGTGCAGCGCTTCGAGATGGCGCCCGCGTTCCCCGGCATGCCCGCGCCCGACCTGCCGCCCCTCAGTGTCCGTACCGCCAAGGACCAGGACTCGATTGACGTCTACGTCACCATCCTCTATCGGGTCAACCGCCCCAAGGCCAACACGCTCCGGGCGCATTATTCCGACGACGCCGCCATCCGCCAGAAAGGCATCGCCGCCAAGTGCCCGGACATTTTACAGGGCTACCTGGGCGAGATCATGACCGCCAACCAGTTCTACAGCATGACCCGGGAAAAACGCCAGGCCGTTTACCGGAAGCGCAAGACCGACCCGGAATATCAAAAGGACCTCTATCCTTCAGCGGAATATCTTTATGACCGCTCCTCCCAGGCCGCCAAGGCCATGGAGCAGATGAACATCTTTTTCGAGTCGCAGGGCGGAGGCGTCACCGTGGACGCCGTGCTCATCTGGGACTTCAAGTTCAAGGACGAGATCGAGGCCAGTATCATCAGCAAGGTCATCGCCAACGAGCGGGTCGAGATGCAGATCGCCGTCAAGGAAGAGGCGGAAGAGTACGCGAAATTGCAGCAGTTGGAGGCCGAGGCCGACGCCGCCTACGAGAACGAGCTGGCGCGCGGCACCGCGGAATCCCGCCGCATTGGCGCCGAGGCCAAGCAGTATGAGACCGAGAAGCTGGCGCTGGGCGACAAGCTCGTGCTCGAGGCCCAGGCCGCCGGCAAGGGCAAGATCAACCGGGCGCTCACCGGGAGCGGAGGCCGGACCTACGTGGGCCTCGAATACGCCAAGGCCCTGGAAGGGCTCGATCTCATCATCCTCCCGGCCGGGCCGGACGGACTCAATCCCCTGGACCTCGACCAGACCCTCAAGAAGCTCGCGCCGCCGTCAGGAGGGACCGCGCCATGAAAGGTAATGCCATGAAGCGGATCATGCCGTTGTTGTTGGCGCTCATTCTGATCGCATCCGCCGCCTGCACCAAGGTCGAGTCCAACGAGGTCGGCGTGCGCGTAATCAATGTCCCCCTCGTGAACGGGATCCAACATGAATCCTTGACTACCGGGTACTGGGGCTATTTGCCCTGGGCCGTGACATTCTACAAGCTGCCCCGCACCAACCGCATCCTCAAGATGATGGAGGAAGCCGAGGAGGCCCTGCGCGAGACCGGTTCCCTGGGCAAGGTCAGGGAACAGGCCGCGGCCAAGGAGCAGCAGGCACGGATGCCGCAATCCCCCGAGGAGCAGCTCAAGCAGGTGGAGCAGCAGGCCGCGCGGACGGAGAGATTCAAGATCGTCACGCACGTCCGCCCGTCCAAGGACCAGAGCGTACGCATCAAGACCGCCGACGGCAACGACGCCTGGGTGGACATCATCGTGAGCTATCACATCAAGGACAAGGATGCATACCTGGTGGCCGAGACCTTTGAAATGAAAAACGGGCTCGACGAGCTGGACCTTACCGTCGAGTCCATGGTGCGCGGCGCCGTCCGCTCCTGGCTCGGCGGCCTGGATTCCAAGCAGATCCTGCGCGCCGAGGACCGCACCTTGGCCCTGGAAGGAAAGGTCATCCAGGAGTCCGGCCCCGAAGCGGGCGCCGAGGTCAAGGAGAAAATGAACTGCGCCATTGACGAGCTGAACCAGAGGCTCGGCGACTACGGCCTGGAGATCGTGTCCTTGTCCGCGCCCACCGTGGCCATCCACCCCGAGTATGAAGCCGTGCTCAACAAGAAGCGCGTGGCCGAGGAGCGACGCAAGGAGAACATCTCCCGCCAACTCGAAGCCGTTCAAAAGAAGCAGACCAAGATCAACAACGCCCGCGGCGAGGCCGACTCCATGATCGCTCTGGCCAATGGCCGCGCCGGCAAGGTCACCCAGGAAGCCGACGCCGAGCTCGCCGCCAAGACCATGGAGGCCAAGGCCCAGGAAATCAAATACAACACCCTGGCCGACGGCATCGCCGCCCAGACCGCCGCGCTCACCGGACCCGGCGGCAGCCAGCAGGTGTCCCTCGCCATCACCCAGGCCATCCAGGGCAAAAAGATAATCATCGTGCCCGGCCAGGGCGCCATGAACGTGCTCGACTTGAACGAGCTCATCCAGAACTACGGCGCGATCAAGGCCATCGAGCTCAATAAGACCGCCGCACCGCTGAACCAGCCGGCCAATCCTCCCGCGCCCGCTCCCGGGCCGGCCGGAGGACAATGATAATCCCGCCCGAAGAATAAAGCGGGAGGCCGTCCATTTGAAGTGCGCGGGCACGACCGCGCTTTCATTGGCCTTGCAACTCCATTAGCGCTGAATATTACCGCGGAGTCGCGGAGCGCGCGGAAAGATTATTATGATATTTTCTTCTCCGCGGCCTCCGCGACTCCGCAGTTGAAAAAATATTTCCCTCGCACTCGGCCCCAATGAAAGCGGCGTCGTGCCGCGACTCGACTGAGCTCGTCGAAGTCCGCACTCCAAAAGAAGAGTCTCCAGCCGGAGGCTGCATCCCACTCTCATGGGCACTCACGGTAATTCCGGGCTTAAGGGGACGATGTCCATGTCGTGGAAGGTAATGCCGTTGTCTTGCTCCGCCTTTTTATAAAGTCCGGCCGGATCGGAGCTGAAGACCTCGGGCCGGAACGGCCAGATCATGACGTAACCGCGTTCGTCCGCGGAAACCAGCTTGTCGTTACCCACGAAAACCACTCTCTCCACCGATCGGGAATGGCCGGAAAGCACGTGCATGACCTGGCCGGTGCGCGGGTCCCACAACCGGACCAGGTTGTCCGCGCTCCCGATGGCCACGAGCCCGAAGTCAGGCCGGAGCGCCACGCAGCGGATGGCGTCAAAGGTCTCGGCGAAGCTGTGCACGAGCCGTCCGTCGGCGACGTCCCATACCCTCGCGGTGCGGTCCTCTGCGGAGGACACCAGGAAACGGCCGTCGCGCGAGAACTCGAGCGAACGGATCCAGTCGGTATGGCCCGCAAGGCTGTGAACCAGCCGGCCGGAGTCGGCCTCCCAGATCCGGACCACGTTGTCCTTTCCGCCGGTGGCAATGAGCTTGCCGTCCGGACTCCACGCCACCGCCCGGACTTCATCGCGATGGCCCGAGAGCACCCGTTGGGCCTCCCCCGTCTCCAGGTTCCACAAGCGCACCGTCTTGTCCTGGCCCGCCGAGGCCAGCCTCTTCCCGTCCGGACCAAGTGAAAGCACCATGACCGTGCCGGAATGGCCGGAGAGCTCGAATACCAGTCCACCCGCCGCCACGCTCCAGACGCGGACGATGGAGTCGTCGCCGGAGGAAGCAACGAGCTTGCCGTCCGGCGTCATGGCCACGGCCCACACCTTGCCCGCGTGTCCGGTGAGACGGTGCTTCATCTCTCCGGATCCCGTGTCCCAAATCCCCACGGTCCCGTCAAAGCTCCCGCTCGCCAGCCACCGGCCGTCCCCCGAGAGCGCCAGCGAGATCACGCCGTCCTCGTGGCCCTTGAGCTCCATCCCGGCCTTTCCGCTTGCAAGGTCCACCAGCCTGATCATGCCATCCTGCCCGGCCACCGCCACGAACCGGCCCCCCGGGTCCGCTGCCATGTTCCAGACACTTCGTCGAAACGCCTTGGCCCTTTTGACTTCGTTCTCCTTTGCCAGTGACCAGACCCGGACCACGCCCTCCTTGCCCGCCGTCGCCAGCAGACGGCCGGAGGGGTCGGTGGCGAGCTGAGTGATCCATTCCGCTTGCGCCTGGATCACGTTGGCCGGCTCAAGGCTATTATCGTCCCACAGCCGTACCATCATGTCGCCGCCGGTGGTGACGAAGCGTGTAAAGCCGGGCAGCGGCAGCAGGCTGAACAAGATCCCCTCGTGGGCGCGATACGTCATCATGGCCGCGTTCTTGGCGAGGTCGAGCAGCTGGAACGTGCCCGTGCCGTAACCTATGGCCGCGCGCGAGCCGTCGGGAGAGATGAAGATGAAGCGGGCCGGCCCCGGCCCGGCAAAGGTCGAGACCAACTCGCCCGTGGCCGGGTCCCAGAGATTGACAACTCCGCCCCAGTCCGCCGAGAGGATGCGCGAGCCGTCAGGGAAGAAGGCCGCCGCCAGGATGGACTTCTCGTGGCCCGAGAGGCTGCGGATGAGACGCCCCGTGCCCAGGTCCCACAGCTTGACCTCGCGGTCCTTGCTGAAGCTCATGAGCTCCTTGCCGTCCGGGCTGACCGCAAGGCCCCGCACATTGTCCGTGTGACCTTTCAACTCGTATTTGAGCGCGCCGGTGCCCGTGTCCCACACCAGAAGATTATTTACCTCCCCTGCCGCCGCGACCAGGGCCTCGTCCGGAGTGAGATCGAGCCAGCGCAGGGCAAAGTTTTTGCCGGGAAGGGTCCGGAGCAGGCGGCCCGCGGCCGGGTCCCAGAGCTTGACCGTCCCGTCATCCGCCGCGCTGGCCAGGAACTTGCCGTGGGCGGAGAATTTCAATTGGTTCACGGCCCCGGTATGGCCGGAAAGGCCGGCCTTGAGCTTGCCCGAGTTAAGGTCCCAGAGCCGGACCACCTTGTCCTCCCCCGCGGCCGCGAGCAGGGCCCCGTCCGGACTGACATCCAGGGCGGTAATCGGAGAGTTCGCGCCGGACAGGACATACTGGAGCCGGGCGGGAAGCGCCGGGACCGTGAGCGCATAGTTCAAGGCATAGCGCGTGCGGGCCATGTCTTTCAGCGTGAGCGACCGGCAATAGGAGAGGTCCGCGGCGCCCCACCTGTTCTCGGCCTCCGCCCATTGACCATACGCGGAATAGGCCTCCGCGATGTTAAGCAGAGCCTGGTCCTTCTCCGCCCGAATGTTCAGGTACGACCACGTGAACACCAGAAGCAGCACCGCCATCCCGATCACCGCGGTCAGCGCCACCGGCCACCACTTCCGGAGCCACCGCTTGAACAGCGCGAACGGCGTGTACTGATACGCCGACACCAGCCGGCCCGTAAGGTAATTCTCCACGTCCCGCGCCAGGTCCTCCGCGTTCTGGTAACGCTTGGCCGGGTCCTTTTGCAGGCACTTCGCCGCCACCGCCGCGATCTCCTCCGGGACCAGCGGCTCGAGCTCCGGCACCGGGCGCGGATCGTCCTTCAACACCCGCCCCATGATCTCGTAAGCGTTCACGCCCTCGAACGGGATCTTGCCCGTCAAGATCTCGTAGAGCGCGGCCCCCAGGCTCCAGATGTCCGACCGCTCGTCCACCTGGTCCAGCTTGCCCTCCGCCTGCTCCGGGCTCATGTACGCGGGCGTGCCCAGCGGCGAGCCCTTGATCGTCTCCAAGGCCCCGGCGTCGCGGAAGACCTGCAGCTCCCGCGCCAGGCTGCTCACCCGCTTGTCCTTCTTGCCCTTGACCTTGGCCAGGCCCCAGTCCAAGAGCACCGTCTCGCCGAACTCGCCCACCATCACGTTCGCCGGCTTCAGGTCGCGGTGGATCACCCCGCGCGAGTGGGCGTAGGCCACGGCGTTGCAAAGGCCGTGGAAGTGAGTGAGCAGCTTGAGCCGCTCGGTGAGCGTCTTGCACTCGACGATGGCCTGCCCGAGCGTCTTGCCGCGCACGAACTTCATGGTGTAATAGATGGTCCCGTCCGCGCGGCGGCCCAGCTCATAGACCGGCACGATGGCCGGATGCTCGAGCTGGCCCGTGATACGGGCCTCGCGAAGGAACCGCGCCATCGCCGCCGCGGTCTTCTTGCTGCCGGTATCTACGGAAGGCGTGCCCATGGCGGAGTCGGGCAGCAACTCCTTGATCGCGATCTCACGGCCGATGTGCGCGTCCGTGGCGATAAGTACCCGGCCGATGCCGCCGCGCGAGAACTCGCCCTTGACCGTGTAGCGGCCCGGGTGCTCGAGCGTCAGGTGCTCCGTGTCCTCCAGCACCTCGTCGCCATCGCCCCGCGAGCCGGTGCTCACCGCCCGCGCGTCCTTGTCCGTGGCCGGCCCCGCCACCGAGTCGCCGCCGAAGCTCTCCAGCGCCTGCCCCTTCCGGATGAGCACGGCGGAGTCCGCGAAGCTCTCCCGCACCGCCCGGTCACCGCCGAAGCTGGCCAGCGTGGCCTTCACGTCGCCCCGGTGCGCCTGCACCTGCTCGTCCAGCAGGCCCTCGATCATCTGGGCCACCTTGGCCGAGATAATGCCGCGCTCGAGCAGATAGGCCTTGAGCGTGCGCTCGCGGTTCGTGGCCCACGCCGCCGCCGCCTCCATCAGCGCCTGCGGGGTGATGAACTTGAGCTGGACCGCCATCACGCCGAAGAGCAGGTTACGATCTTCACTCATCCGTCATTCCTTTTCGCGCCCATCATATGTCCTTCACCCGGAGCTCGATACAGGTCAGCGAGTGCGGGGCGAGGCGGAGATCGAACCCGCTGCCCCCCTTGGTCGCGGTCACCGACAAACTCTCCGGCGCGTACTCGATCCGCACCGCGTCCGGTTTTTTGAACGTGTTGTACTGGGCCGGGTTGCGGTGGCCCATCTCCCGGCGCTCGGCCGCGGGCGCGGCGTCCATCCCGTCCAATGAGACGCTGACCCTTGCTTCGGAGCTGTAATGCCGGTTGACCAGGAACAGCGCGAGCCGGTCTCCGCTCCGGGTGGCGGAGAGGTCAACGGCCGGGAGCTCCGAGACGTGCGGCAGCGGCGGGCACTCCACCCGGCTCGGCAGGAACGACTCGCCCGCGCGCTCCGTGTAGAGCTTGAAGGCCAGGGCGGAAGGCGTTAAAAACGTCCCCTCTTTCGTGGAGGTGATGATGCCCAGGCAGTTCACCATCTGCGCGATGTTGGCGATGGGCAACTCCGGAGCGTGGCGGTGGAACAGGTTAAGCATGCCCGCGGTCCACAACCCGTCGCGCAGGCAATAGTTGGCCCGGATCACGTCCGCCGCGAAGCTGAACCACAGGTTCCACTCGTCAAAAGCGAGCGGGACCTTTTTCCCGGAAGGCGAATAGGCGTTGACGTCGCGCACGTTCTCCTGAATGAACTCCTCCATCCGCTTGAGCGTCCCCATGACGTCGTAATACACGTGCTTGCCGCGGGCGCGCTGCAGGCCCAGGGTCTGGAACCGGATGGTGTTTTCCAGGTTCGCCGGCGGAACGTACTGGTGGATGGATAAATAATCCATGATGTCGCCCGCGCCGCTGAGCATGATTTTATTGGCGTCGGTAATGCCGGAGAAGTTCCCGCCCACCGCGATCAGCTTGATCGTGGGATCTTTCGCGCGCATGGCCTCGGAGTAGGCGCGGAAGGTCTTGACGTACACCGGCGGCGGCTGGTGGCCGATCTCGTGCCAGCCGAAAATCTCGTTGCCCACGAACCAGTACTTGACCTGGTACGGCTCCGGATGTCCGTTCTTCGCCCGCTCCGCTCCCCACCTGGTGTCCACGGGACCGTTGCAATACTCGACCCAGTCCGCGGCCTCCGCCGCCGTGCCCGAGCCCACGTTCACCGTGAGCATCGGCCCCGCGCCCACCGCCTGGCACAGCGCCATGAACTCGTCCGTGCCGAAGTGGTTGTCCTCCTCGGGTCCGACCAGCGGCCCCAGTTTGCCCCAGGCCTGGTTCGGCCGCCGCGGCCGAGATCCGCGCGGACCGATCCCGTCCTGCCAGTGATACCCGTCCGCGAAGCAGCCGCCCGGATACCGGATCAGCGCCGGACGCACCGAGCGCATGGCATCCACCAGCTCATGCCGCACCCCGCCCAGCAACATGTCATCGCTCTCGCCCTCCGCCCAGATGCCGCCCTTGACGCATTCCCCGAGGTGCTCGATGAAATGGCTGTACTGGGTGCGGGGCAGGTCATGCAACGGATCGCGCTCGATCACGGCGCTCGCGCTCACCGGGCCGGCCGCCGCTTCCGTCTTCGGCGGCGCGATCACCAGCGGGCCCGCGGCCATCACCGCGCCCGCGGAAATAAAGCCGCGCCGCGTCAGTTCCATCTTCTTTGCTTTATCCATCCTCCCCTCCATCATGGTGGCGGGGACACTCCTGTCCCCGCAAGTGCCAACCTTATGGTGGGCGGGACACTCTTGTCCCGCGCCCCTCGACCTTGGCGACGCCGCCCGACAAGAGTGTCGGGCTCCACCTCTCTTCCGGGCTCCCATCAGTATTAACCCATCTGGTCCAGCGCCGCCTTGACCTCCCGCGTAAGCGGCTCGATGGTCTTCCGGCCCATGTCGAACTTCACGCCCGCCGCCGAGAACAGCTCGGGCAGCGTCCTGGTCCCGCCGAGCGCCAGCGCCTTGCGATAATCGCGGAGCGCGGCCGCCGGGTCCTTCCTCGCCCGCATCCAGACCTGCAGCGCGCCCAGCTCCGCGATCCCGTACTCGATGTAATAGAACGGAACCTCGAAGATGTGGAGCTGGCGGTGCCACTCGAAGCGCCGCGCCTCTTCATAGCCCGACCAGTCCTCGATGCCCCCGAAGCGGCCGCGCAGCCGGACCCACGCCTCCGCGCGCTCATCGTCCGCGTGGCCCGGGTGCGTGTAAATCCAGTGCTGGAACGAGTCCACCGTCGCGATCCAGCAGAAAAGCCAGATCACGCTCTCCAGGTGTGACTCGATGGAACGCGCCACGTCCTCCTTATTATAGAACATCTTCAGATGGTCGCTGCCCAGGAACTCCATGCTCATGGACGCCACTTCCGCGAACTCCAGCGGCGCGTGCCGGTAAAACGAGAGCGGCTCGCCCCGGCATTCCAGGGTATGGAAGGCGTGGCCGCACTCGTGGAGCAGCGTCTCCACGTCGTGGTCCACTCCCACCGCGTTGGCGAAAATGAACGGGTACCGCGCCTCCTCGAGCTGGTGACTGTACGCGCCCGGCGCCTTGCCCTTGCGGCTCCCCAGGTCCAGAAGCTCATGCTCCGCCAGGTACCGGAACCGCCGGCCCAGCTCCGGATCGAGCGCGTCGAAAATTCTCCCGCACCCCGCCACCAACTGGTCCACGTTCTCGAAAGGCTTGAGCGGCGGCCGCCCCAGCGGGTCCGGCTTCAGGTCCCACGGACGGAGCCGGTCAAGCCCCATCCGTTTTCTCCGCTTCTCCTGGAACTCGCGGTAGAGCGGGACCACGGCCTTCTCCACCGCATCATGGAACGACTCGCACTCGGCCACCCCGTAATCGAACCGGCCGCGCAGCCGGAGCGCGTAGTCGCGGTAGTTCTGGAACCCCGCGTTCTTCGCCATCCGCTGGCGGAGCGCCATCATCTCGACAAAGAGACGGTCCATCTCCGCGCGGTCCTGGAGCCGCCGGCCCGTGACCTTTTCCCAGGCCTCCCGGCGCACCGCGCGGTCCTGGACCTCCAAGTACCTGGCCATCTGCTGCAGCGTCCGCTCCTTGCCCTCGTGCATCACCGTCATGGCGCCGGCGAGCTTCTGGTATTGCTGCGAAAGCTTTTCCTCCTCCGTCTGCAGCGGCACGTTCTCCTCCCGGAAAATCCGGACCTCGTTCTCCAGGTCGCGCAGCAGCACCTTGTACCGCTCCGCCGGCAGGTCGCTCACCGCGGGGCACGCGAGCAGCTTCTCGGCCAGCCGGTGGTGGCGGGGCTTCAGCCGCGGCGCCACGTTCTCCACGAATTCCAGGAACGCCTTCTCCCGCTCCGGGTCGTCGGTCTGGCAGGTCATGCGGATGTAGCGCACCGCCTCTTCCTCCCTGACCGCCGCGTTCAACTCGCTCCATTTCCCGAGCCACGCTTCCACCTCGCGCCCGCTGGCCGGGTTCTCCCGCTCCAGCGCGTCGAACAGCGCCTCGATCGCTCCGGCGTCGCCCAGGTCAATGTCATCAGGCACGAACTCCCGCGCATACTCGACCACAACTTCCTTGCCGATTTTAACCATTCTCTTTTTGCTCCTAACTAAGCAGACCGGAAAAACGCCAAGGCGCCAAGAACGCCAAGGATTATGTTGTTAATACCATATCCATCCGTCTTCCGGGCGATTCAAGCATTTTTGGCGGTCCTTGGCGTTCTTGGCGCCTTGGCGTTTTTCTTGTGCATATTGTGGACAAGATTTACTCCCATTTGTCGGAACCGGCTCCCGGGATCGTCACTTCCGCAACCGGCCCGTCTCCGCGCAGCGCGGACTCGGCCGCGAGCTTGCCGCTGACCAGGGCCGTGGGCACTCCGCCCATGACCAGGGACGAGAACGCCTGGCAGCCCGCCATGTACAGGCCCCGCACCGGCGTCCGGATCAGCTCGCGCGGCCGCGCGTCCCGGCTGTCCTCGAAATCCCACGACCAGCCCGCAACCGCGCCGCCGCTCCGGCCGCCCCGCTCCTCGAACGTCAGTGGCGTCGCCACGTCCATCACCACGATCGCCTCGATGAGGCCGGGCACGACCCGCGACGCCTCCCGCGTGAGCGCCCGCGCCAGCCGCACCTTGTACTCATGATAAGGCCCGAGCCGCTTGCCCCGAGCCGGACGATACCGCGCGAAATGAGAATACTCCGCCTCCGTCCGGATCACCAGCGCGGCATGGCCCGCCGGCGCCGCCGATCCCTCGCATGCGCTCCATAACGACAGCTCCAGCTCCTGGGCCGCCAGGGACTCGGGGGCAATCTCCAGGGCCCGCCAGTCCGGGCCGGCCGGAGCAATCTCCGTCGCGGCGTCCGCGCGCCGGTAAATGATCCGCTGGGCCTCGCGGAAGGCGGAGAGGTCAGCCACGCCGGCGTCGAGGCCCAGGCTCACCTGCAGGTTGGAGCTGGTGAGTCGCGCGTTGAACACGGCCTCGATCCACTCCGGCGGCACCGTCTCCGTGTCGAGCAGCTTAAGGAACGTCGCCCGGAAATCGGAATTGGAAATCACCACCGGCGCGTTGATGACCTCGCCGCCCGCCAGGGCCACGCCGCTCACCTTGCCGCGGTTCACCCTGATCTCGGCCACCTCGCTGTTCAGGATGATCCGTCCGGTCCCGTCCCCTTCCACCGTCCGGGCCAGCCCCTCCCCCAGCGAGCGCATCCCGGCCCGCGGCGTCCAGATCCCCTCGTTAGCGACCAGGTTCCACATCGCCGCCAAGAGCGCCAGCGTCGAGTAAGGCTCCGAGGTCCCGATGCTCCCCAGGATGCGGCGCAGACGGCCGTCCTTGACCACTGACTCCAGGTAATCTCCGGCGGGCGTGGCCGCCGCGCTTTCCAGGACGCCGGCGTGGGCCTCGTCCGCGCCGCCGAGCGCGCCAACCACTTCCCCGATCTCCGCGAAAAACCGCCCGACCCCCGCCGCCTCCGCCGGCGCCGCCGCCGCCAGCGCGCGCGCCAGCTCGCCAAGCGGCAGCGAGATGGGCACGTCAAGGCCGAACGCGCGGACCCGGTAGCGGATGGGTTGCAGCTCGATGTCCTCCTCCTCCGTGAGCTCCCGCCACAGCCCGCGCACCAGGCCCGGCGAGCTGAACCCCATCGGCCCCATCGGGAACCAAAAGCCCCTCCGCTGGAATGAAGAGGTCGTGCCGCCCGGGTGCGGGTTCCCATCCGCCACCAGCACCCGAAGCCCGTGCCGCGCAAGCCGGGCCGCCGCGGCCAGCCCGCCCAGGCCGGCGCCGACCACCACCGCATCCACGTTCAGCCCCATAAGTCATGAGCATATCACAGGAGCACGAGGCGGAAAAAAATCATTAGGTGGGGCCGACACCAGGTGGGGCCGACACTCCTGTCGGCCCGATGTGAGGGGACAAGAGTGTCCCCTCCACCAACGTCAGTGAGCGGCTTTTGGGTCTTGACTTGATCGCGCGCCGGGTCTATAGTCAGATAGTAGATGGACGACAATCTGCGAGCGTTTCTGGAAAAGTTCGCGGAGCTGGAGCGCAGGGTGCGCAAGCTGGCGGCGGAAGACCGCGCGCTCCGGCAGGAGGTCAAGGCGCTCCGGGACAAGGCCGTGTCCGCCGAGGCGGAGACCGGGGTCTTGCGGGACCTGCTCCTGCGGGAAAAGGGGCTCCGGCTCAAGGCGCGCGACCACCTGGACGATCTGATCGCCCGGCTCGACGGCATCAAGGGCGCCGCCCCCGGGACGGCCCACGGCCTCAATAGCGCGGACCCGGAAGGCCGGGGAGATAATGGCGGAGCACGCAAGGCCGGGGCCGCGGGCAAAGCGGCGGAAGTGAAAGTGGCGGAGGCGGTGGAAAGTGAGCTCTGAGCGGGAGGTCAAGATTTACGGCCAGGTTTACCGGGTCAAGGGCGACGATGCCGAGCGCATTGATCGGGTGGCCAAATACGTTGACAACGTGATGTCCGAGCTGCTCGGCGGCCCGGGACAGGGGTTGAACGCGCGCGGGGCCGTATTGACCGCGCTTAACGTCGCGGACGAATGGTTCGCGAAAAAAGAGGAATGGGAAAGGACGGTTTTTGACCTGAGCGAACGGGTGGATGAACTATTGGGGCTTTTGCCGAAATGAGTATCATCCCCTGCGCTGTTCGTGATTGGGTGGCAGACTTTTCGAACCATTAAATTCACTAAGGGAGCTGTCCCTTGCCGCGGTGTGTGCCTGGAGAGCCTACTGCTTCGCCCAGGAACCTGAAACGGTAATACGGCGCCCACCTGGTTTTACCGGGTTTGAAAGTGATCCGCCACACGGCAGAGGCGGGGGATGACGACAATTGGGAAGAGAGCCGGAGAAAAAAGGCCGGGATGATGGATGGCCGGGACCAAGCCGTCACGAGAATTGCCGGAAATGATTGAACGATTAAATGTAATGTCCGGCCGCCAAAATGGGCGGGACCTCGAAACAGCGGGCAGCCCCAAAGGCCGGATGGATCCGAGTATCGGGCAATATCCGATGGTAACTCAAAAAACTAATCTATTTCTGGTCGAATTCGCACGGCTTTTGTCATAGCCCGCGCTAAGCGGGCCTGAACCCGCCATCCATTCTCCGCGGCCCGGACCCGGAAAGCGGACCCTTGCCGGGCACCGCGCCCTTCCCGCAACGCCTGCCCATGCAGGCCATGCCCTGGCTCATGTACGATGCGATCGGAGCCGAAAAAAGAGTTGCGCCAAAAGGTGCTCGCCATGCGGCGCGCGCTCGCTCCCGGCGAGGTCCGGGAACGCAGCCAGGCCGTGCTCGAGAACCTCTATCAGAGCGGGCTTCTGGACGGCCGCGACACCGCGGCCATCTACGCCTCCGCCGACTCCGAGGTCGCGACCCGGCCCCTGTTCGACCGGCTCATCGGCCAGGGTATGCGAGTGGCCCTGCCCCGCGTCCGCGGCCGGGGCCCGGAGATTGATTTTTTCCAGGTGACTGACTGGGAGGCGATGGTGAATTCGAGCTTCGGCATTCCCGAGCCGGCGGCGGGCGGCCTCGCAGTGTCGGTCGCGGAGCTTGATTTCATCCTGGTCCCCGGCATCGCTTTTGACGCGAGGGGCGGGAGGCTGGGTTACGGCATGGGATGTTATGACCGCGTCCTGGATCAGGCGCGGCCCGGGACGCCGCTGGTGGGCATCGGCTACGATTTCCAGCTGGTGGACGAGGTCCCGCTGGAGGAGCATGACGTGCCCTTGACCGCGATCGTCATCGAGCGGGGAACCTTGCTCGCCGCCAACGGGCGGAGCAATTAATCATAAATCGAGGAAAGGGGAACTACCGTGACAGCTTTAACGATCATACTGTTCGTCATCGGGTTGGGGATGGGCGCGGGCGGCATCTATTTCGTCCTGACCAAGGTCGGGGCCAAGCGCCTGCTGGCGTCCCAGGAAGAGGCCGAGAAGATCAAGAACGAGGCCGAAGCGGAAAGGAAGCGCATCCTCAAGGAGGCCGAGCTCCTGGCCAAGGATTACGCCTACCAGGCCAAGCAGGAGTTCGAGCGCGATTCCAAGAAAGTGAAGGAGGAGCAGAATGCCATGCAGCAAAGGCTCCTCCATCGCGAGGAGACCCTCGACAAGAAGATCGAGTTTCTCGACCGCAAGGAGATGGACAACCAGGACCGGGTCCGCAAGCTGCAAGCGCAGGAGCAGGAGCTCAAGAACCGCGAGGAGAAATACCAGAAACTGCTGGGCGACGCCCAGAAAGAGCTGGAGCGCATCGCCGGCATGACCGCGACCGAGGCCAAGAAGCAATTGATGGACGACCTGACCGAGGAAGCCAAGCACGAGGCCGCCAAGAAGATCAAGCAGATCGAGGAGGAGGCCCGGGAGGAGGCCGAGAAGAAAGCCAAGGAGATCCTGGGCCTGGCCATTGACCGCTACGCCGGCGACTACGTGACCGAGCGCACGGTCACGGTGGTGGCCCTGCCCAACGACGAGATGAAGGGCCGGATCATCGGCCGCGAGGGACGCAACATCCGGGCCCTCGAGGCCCTTACCGGCGTGGACCTGATCGTGGACGACACCCCGGAGGCAGTGGTGCTCTCCAGCTTCAACGCGGTCCAGCGCGAGATCGCGAGGCTCTCCCTCGAGAGACTCATCCAGGACGGCCGGATCCATCCCGCCCGCATCGAGGAGATCGTGAACAAGGCCGAGAAGGAAGTGATGGACGGCATCCGCGAGGCCGGGCAGCAGGCAACCTTTGACCTCGGGGTCCACGGCATCAATCCCGAGATCATCAAGCTCATCGGACGCCTCAAATACCGCACCAGCTACGGACAGAACCAGTACCGGCACGCCATGGAGGTCGCCTTCCTCTGCGGCATCATGGCCTCCGAGCTCGGGATCAACGTGAAGAAGGCCAAGCGCGCCGGGCTGCTCCACGACATCGGCAAGGCCGTGGACCACGAGGTCGAGGGGCCGCACGCCCAGATCGGGGCCGAGCTCGCCAAAAAGTACGGCGAGTCGCCCGCCGTGGTCGAGGCCATCGGCGGACACCATAACGACGACCCCGGCAGCCTCCTCGGCAACCTGATCCAGGCCGCCGACGCCCTCTCCGGCGCCCGGCCCGGCGCCCGCCGCGAGATGCTGGAAACCTACGTCAAGCGCCTCGAAGACCTGGAAAAGATCGCCAACTCGTTCAAGGGCATCGAGAAGAGCTACGCCATCCAGGCCGGGCGCGAGATCAGGGTCCTGGTGGAAAGCGACAAAATCAACGATGAACAGGCCCTGATCCTGTCCAAGGACATCGCCAAAAAAATCGAGGAGGAGCTGACCTATCCCGGGCAGATCAGGGTGATGGTCATCCGCGAGACCCGGGCCGTCGAGATCGCAAAGTAGGACGCGGAAAAGCCATGGCCGCGGCCGCCGGCCCGGCGGCCGCGGCCGGTAAATCTAGAACTGGTTT
The DNA here is from genome assembly GCA_035527835.1 of bacterium. Taxonomy (GTDB): domain Bacteria; phylum RBG-13-61-14; class RBG-13-61-14; order RBG-13-61-14; family DATKZS01; genus DATKZS01. The sequence continues at coordinate 5,206 of DATKZS010000229.1, read as the reverse complement.
TATCACCAGGATAATAATATAAAATGAAAAGATTATTAACAAGGATATTCAGGATTACCAGGATGATCCCTGGTTTTCTTGATCCTGAACATCCTGAATATCCTTGTTAAAAAATTTCTTGGCCGGATACTGAATACTTTACGCTTCTCCCCCGGGCTTGCCCCCGAGGAAAGGCTGGTTGCTTGAACATCCTCTTAATCGGCGACATCATCGGCCGGCCGGGCCGGAGGGCCGTCACCCGCCTCCTGCCCGGCCTGATCGAGGAATTCGAGGCCCACCTGGTGGTGGTCAACGCCGAGAACGCCGCCGGCGGCTTCGGCATGTCCCGCCAGATTTACGACCAGCTCGTGGGCATCGGCGTGGACGTGCTCACCACCGGCAACCACGTCTGGGACCGCAAGGAGTTCATCTCCGAGATCGAGCACTGCGAGCGGCTCCTCCGGCCCGCCAATTTTTTCCCGGGCGTCCCCGGCAAGGGATGGATCGTGGCCGAGACCGAGCATGGCCCGGCCGCGGTCGTCAACATGGAGGGAAGGGTCTACATGCCGCCGGTGGACTGCCCCTTCCGCGGCGCCGACCAGGTCCTCTCCGAGATTGACCCCGACGTGCGCGTCATTATCATGGACTTCCACGCCGAGGCCACCTCCGAAAAAGAGGCCATGGGCTATTACCTCGACGGCAAGGTCTCCGCCGTCATCGGCACCCATACCCACGTCACCACCGCCGACCCCAAAATCCTGCCTCATGGCACCGCCTACATGTCAGACGTCGGAATGACCGGGCCGCGCGACTCCGTGCTCGGCTTCAAAATCCAGCCCGTGCTCGACCGCTTCCTCACCGGAATGCCCCGCCGCTTGGAGACCGCCGCCGGGCCGGTCGAGCTCAACGCCGCCTGCGTGGCCTGCGACCCCAAAACCGGAAAGGCCCTCCACATCACCGCCATCCGCCGCGAGCTGGACGCGGAATGACAAGCGCCACACTGGCGCTTGAAAGCCACTCTCGATTGCGAAGAGCCGCTTTTAATAGGTCTCGGCCGCGTTGATGTCATTTGCGCCAGAACGCGGGGACGAACATGACCAGCACGGTGTAGAGTTCGAGTCGGCCCAATACCATGCACAGGGTAAGGAAAATCTTGCCCGGAACCGGGAGCCATCCGAAGTGTTCGACCGCGCCCACCCCTCCCAGTCCGGGCCCGATATTACCAAGCGTGGCGATCACCGAAGTGGCCGCGGTAACCGGGTCCAGGCCCAGGCCGGCCATGAATAATGTCCCCGCCGCCCAAGTCCCGATAAAAAGCAGGACAAAGGCGGTTACGGCCTGAATGGTATCGGCCGGAATGGCGGCGTCCGCTATCCTGACCTGCTTGACCATGCGCGGCATGAAGAATTTCTGGACCTGGAGCATCGCCGCCTTGGCAACGACCAGCAAACGGATCACCTTCATGGACCCTCCCGTGCTCCCGGCGCACCCGCCCACGAACATCAGGGCCACCAGCGCCACCCGGGCAAACGGGGTCCATCTATTAAAGTCCGCCGTGCAATAGCCGGTCGTGGTCATGATCGAGACCGTCTGGAAAGCCGATTCCCGCAACGCCGTCCCGAACGAAACATGGACCTGGCTATAAAGCAGGCTGATGGCAATGAGCAGAGTCGCGATCAGCATGATGAAGAGGTAGGCGCCGAGCTCGGCGTCGCGGGTCAGGTCGCGGAACCTTCCGCGTAATACGCTTATATACAAGGTAAAATTGATGCCGACCATGATCATGAAAATGATGATGACAACCTCGATATAAAGGCTTTGATAATGGCCGATGGAAGAGGTTCTGGTGGAGAACCCGCCGGTGGCCAGGGTGGTGAAGGTGTGGTTCAAGGAATCGAACCAGGTCATGCCGCCGAGCTTCAGCAGCAATGCCTCGGCCACGGTGAACAGAAGGTAAATCTTCCACAACAAACCGGCCGTGTCCTTGATCCGGGGCGTGGCGCCTTCCTTTTTTATTCCGGGAACCTCGACCTTATACAAGTGCTTGGCGTGTACGCCGATGGCGGGAAGGACCGCCACGAACAGCACCACGATGCCCATCCCTCCAAGCCATTGGATGAACGAACGCCAGAATAAAAGGCCCTTGGGCATGGCCTCGATAACGGTGATGACCGTGGAGCCGGTGGTGGTGAAACCGGACATGGACTCGAAGTAGGCGTCCACGAACCCGCCACTGGAATTGAACTCGCGGCAGAACCAGAATGGCAATGCCCCCACCGCGGCGCCCAGGATCCAGCCCAGGCTCACCACGGCCAGGCCCTCCCGCCGGTAAAAGTCCTGCTCGCTCTTCCGGCCGAAAAAATACAAGCCCGCTCCAATCAGAAGGCCCGCGGTCATGGACCAGACAAAGGCCCGCGCCATGTCGTTTTCGCCCTCGGCCAGGCTCCAGAGCAGGGCAAAGATCATGGACGCCGAGATCAGGGCGATCAGCATCCCCAGGACCTTGCAGACATAGCGATAGTTCAAGACCCGCCGCCCTTGCCGTTCCAGAAAACCAGCTTTTTCTTGCCCTTGAAAAATTTTTCCACCAAGGGAAGGTTTTCAACGAACGTGAAGACGATGCAAGAATCTCCCGGCTGGATCTGGAAGCTCCCGTCGGGGATGAAAACCTTTTCCTCCCGGGCCACCGCGCCGATAATGGCCCCGCGCGGAAACCCGATCCGGGAGATGGGCGCGCCGGCCACCTTGCTCTCCGGCATGGCCTCGATCTCGATGACCTCGGCCTTGCCCTCGCCGATCACGGCGATGGTGCTGATGGCGCCGCTGCGCACGTAGCGGAGAATTTTCTGGGCCAGTAAAAGGCGGGGACTGATGGCGGCGTCAATGCCCAGCTTATGGTAGATGGCCACGTAGTCCGCCTTTTTGACCAGGGCGATGGTTTTTTTCGCGCCCATGTTCTTGGCGAGCTGGCAGCTCATCAGGTTCTTCTCGTCCTCGCCGCAGGCCGAAATGAAAACATCGGCGTTGTCCGCGCCAACCTCCCGAAGCAGGACGGCGTCCGTGCCGTCGCCGTGAAGCACCGTGACCTCATCAAGCTCGTCGGAGATGGCCTCCGCGCGCTCGCGGTCCTCCTCGATCAGCCGGACCCGGGTGTTGGTGTATTCCAAGGACCGGGCCACGGAAAGGCCCAGCTCGCCTCCCCCGATGATCACCACCAGCGTTTCGCCGTTGCCGCTCCTTCCGCCCAGCTTCTCAAACCCGTCCATGGCATGGGTGTGGCCGACGATCAAGAGCTCGTCTCCCGCCGCGATCTCGGTGTCGCCGCTCGGGATCGTGATCTCGCCGCCGCGGATGACCGCGGTCACCAGGGTCTGTTCCGGCATCTTGACCTTGGCCAATTTCTGGTTGATCAGCTTGGAGTTCGAGGTCACCTGGATCTGGCGCATCTGGATGCGGCCGTCCGCGAAGTTCTCCACCGCCACCGCCTGCTTGGCCCGGACCAGCTCCAGAATCTCCTGGGAGCACAACTCGTTGGGGACCAGGATGGAATCAAGACCCAGCCATTTCTTGTAGAAGTTGCGGTGATACTGGAGGTTCTCACCGCCCCGCAGCCGGACAATGGCGTTTTTCGCGCCCTGCACCTTGGAGAAATAGCCCCCCAGCATGTTGACCTCGTCATCATTGGTCACGGCCAGCGCCATGTCCGCGCCCCAGGCCCCCGCCCGCTCCAAAACACCGGCGGCCGCGCCGTGGCCCAGAACCGTCTTCACGTCCAGCGATTCCTCGACCGAATCCAGGCGCGACTGGTCGTGGTCTATGATCACGATCTCGTGGTTCTCCTCCGACAGCACCCGCGCCAGGTAAACTCCCGCCTCCCCGGCGCCGATGATCAGTATCTTCATGCCAGCCATCCCAGCCTCCTTAGGCCATTATATCCGACCAGTTCCGCCATACAAGGGCAGGCCTTAACCGAGACTCCCGGTTAAGCCATTTGGAGTGCGGCGGCTTGACGACGCTTTAACAAGCCGGGAGCTTGATCCCGGCGGCGTGGGGACGTACCTCGAAGCTGAGTGAGTTATTCCCGCGCGGCATTACGCCCCGTCAAGCCGGGGCCGAGAAAAGCGCAATCAATCTTGCGCACTCCAAGGCGCATAGCTTGACATCCGTTTCCGGTTGTCATAAGAATAAGCCATGGCTTGGCCGTGGAGGATACAGTTCCCCGAGGCGGTCTGTCTCGTCACCGCCAGCGGCAACAGCCGCGCCGGCGTCACAATGGGCGTGAAGCGCTCCAAAAGCAAAGGCCGGTGCAGAGAAATAGGTTCCAATACAAGGGGCTAATGTTAGATGTTGAGACCTGAGCCCAATTTCCCTGACCCCACTACCTTCCCGAATTTGCAACATGAGACTTGATTTCTTCTGTCAAGAGACTAAAATGTTCATCATGAGATTGCCTGATAGATTTTCCATGAATAAAGAAGACATTGCTATGCTTCTATACATGGCGTCGCTGAAATGTGCGCATGCAAATCAGACAATCCCGCTGAAATAGCGGCATAGCTACATCAACATGCGCAATTATTTAAGACGCCATGTATAGATAAGGAAAAGTTGCCACAAAAGGATATAGAAAGACTTCTCAAAATGTGGGAAGGAGGTATTGAAGATTCAATAAGAAATATAGAAGCCGCTCTTAAGCCGCCAGTTAAACTAGTTTTTCCTTACTTGCGATTTTCGGTCATGCTCGGAGAATGTAAATTTTGTCGCTCATTAAAAAATAAGATTATTTCAAAAGACGATCCCCGTTTATTTGATTTTATCCCTCCATTTCATCTTGGATGCAGATGTGGTCTAATATCAATGCGTAACGAGGAAATAAAGAAGAGTAACGTTATATCCCTTCAAAACATAATCCTTCCCAATCCATTATCCTATACACTATAGGAGAGTTTGACATTGGGCCTTTGGAAAGATCGCAATACCCAATTTATAGAATGTTAAGTTCTGTCCGTCATTGCCTCTGAAAATAATACGGAGGAAACTTATGAAAAAGGATGGTGAGATTAGAAAGGAAGTTGCGGCAATACTACTAATCAGAGCATTATTTATTGGACATTTGCCTGATTTTGTGCTATAATCGTCTCCATGAAAAACTATGACGGTCGGAAGCTTTCCCCCGAGTCGCAGGAGACGCTGCGCGGACGCGTAGTGGAGGCGATATTGGGGGGGA
>DATKZS010000228.1:0-4133 GCA_035527835.1 bacterium | reverse complement strand
CTCGATCTCGTCCGCCCCCAGCCCGGACAGCGCCGCCCACATGCTCCCCGGCATGGCCAGCGCCGCGGCCGATACCCCAGCCGTTTTCAGGAAATCCCTGCGCTTCATTTTTCCTCCCCCTCTCATTCCAAAATAGCCAAGAAAACCGCCAAGGCGCCAAGAACGCCAAGAATCGCCAAGTAAATCCTGGTGTTTCTTTGCGGCGGGACTAAAAACAGCTCCAGGGCCTTTGGCCCCGACATGCTTGGCGAACCGGCCGACGGGAGCGCCAAGAAAGAATCATTTGGCCGGAAGCTGGATTGAAATTGAAATAAAATCATGATTCTTGGCGTTCTTGGCGCCTTGGCGGTTTTCTGGTTCGTTTGTTTTGGACAGCACTGTCCCCCTCTATAGTTTCCCGGCTGGGCCGGAATGAAGCGATTATACAAGAGCGGTCATGGCGGCACAAACCGCGGGCGCCCGCAAAGCCCTGCTCTCGACCAAGGCCCGGAAAAAATCGCGGGCCCGATCCGAATCGGCGCCTCCCTTGATACCAGCCTGCCCAGGGAGTATATTACCATCGGAGTTAGGGGGCCCGGCATCCCGCCAGGAAATCCCGGACCAGCTGACGGGATGGAAACCGTGAACAACGCAAAACAGCTTAACATCCTGCTGGTGGACGACGAACCGATCATCCACCAGACCCTGGCGCCCTATCTCGTCAACTCCGGGCACCTGGTCGAGTCGGCCTACGACGGACCATCCGGCCTCGAGCTCATCGAAAAAAACGATTACGACCTGGCCCTGGTTGACATCCGGATGCCGGGCATGGACGGCATCGAGACCCTGGGCAAGGCCATCCTCATCAGACCCGAGCTCGCCGTGGTCATCATCACCGCCCACGGCAGCATGGACATGGCCATCCAGGCCCTGCGCCTCGGCGCCGCCGACTTCCTCATCAAGCCCATCAAGCTGCTCGAGCTCGACGCCGTCGTGGAAAAGGCCGCCCGCATCCGCGAGCTGAAAAAAGTCCAGCGCCGCCTCCGGGAAACCATCACCGGAATCCAACAGCTCGATGACGGCCGCGAGCGGGCCGGGGGACTCATCGCCGAGAGCAAGGCCATGCAGAAGGTCCGCGAGCAGATCAGGCTCGCCGTGGACGCCCGCTGCGAGACCATCCTCATCACCGGCGAGACCGGCGCGGGCAAGGAGGTGGTGGCCCGCGAGCTCCACTTCATGAGCGGACACCAGAACCCGTTCATCGCCCTGAGCTGTCCGGCGCTTCCCGAGACCCTGGTCGAGTCCGAGCTCTTCGGACACGTCAAGGGGACCTTCACCGGCGCCGACGCCGACAAGGCCGGATGCTTCGAGCTTGCCGACGGCGGCAGCCTTTTCCTCGACGAGATCGCCGACCTCTCCCCCGCCGCCCAGGCCAAGCTCCTCAGGAGCCTCGAAACCAGGACCGTGCGCAGGGTCGGAGGCTCGAAGGAGGTCGCCGTCAACGTCCGCGTCATCGCCGCCACCAACCATCCCCTCGAAGACCTGGTCAAGCTAAACCGCTTCCGCTCCGACCTCTATTACCGCCTCAACGTCTTCACCATCAACGTCCCGCCGCTGCGAGAGCGGAAGGAGGACATCCTGCCCCTGGCCGGCCATTTCCTCGCAGCCTTCTCCAGGGGAAGGGGAATGGCCGTCAAGGGCTTCGCGCCCGAGGCCAGGCAACAACTCATGAGCTATGATTTCCCCGGAAACGTCCGCGAGCTCAAGAACCTCATCGAGCGCGCCGCCATCCTCTGCCAACAAGGCATGATCGGACCCGAACACCTGAACCTGCCGGCAGGCCCGCCGGCCATTGCGGAGCAGCAGCCCCCAACCGCCGGCCCCGCCCCGGCCGGCGAAGAGCAGGTCATCCTCTCCGCCCTCCACAACGCCAAATGGAACCGCATGGAAGCCGCCAAGTCCCTGGGCATGTCCTACGCCACCCTGCGCTACAAGATCAAAAAATACGGCCTGTCTTGAGCATGATTAATTGATCTTGATCCTCAAATCTTGCTCAAAACTCCGGATTTATTGACCCCACGCTTTAAGATCATTCCTCTAACCTCCCGTATTAATTAGCTTCCCACTGTCCGCGAGATTACGGCACGGGCATTGCCTTATAAAAAGGAGAAAAAGGAACTGCGGAAAATGCTCGCGAATGAACTAGTCGTGGAACGGGAGTCGGCAACCAGGGCGAACATGCTGATAATTTTAATAGACGAGGAAAAGATCGTTCTGAAGACCCTGGGCGACTTCCTGGCCGATCTCGGCCATGAGGTATTATCGTTCAACTCGGTGTTGGAGCTGCGGGAGGGGACCGGGCCGGAGGCCTCGGGCCATGAGCTGGCCTCTTCCGCGGATCTGATCTTGATGGACACTGGAGCGCCCAAGGAACAACAGGGCAACATCATTGAAAAAATTCACGCGGATTTCCCCAGCGCCGATATTTTATTGATGTCCGACCATCGCCTCACGCTCCCCTCAACCGTCGCCATTTCCAACCGGGTCTTCGGCTACCTGCAAAAGCCCGTGCGCCTGGCCGAGCTCGAGCTCGACCTGGCCCGGATCAAGGAGGGACGTTATGGCCGCGATTGACCCGGCGCGGGTCTTGATCGCTATAGGCTTTTGCTTTTTTATTGGACCATATGGAAAACGGCCGCGATCAGCCGCGAAAGATCAACAGTAGGGACAGGGAAGGAGACGACAAAATGGAAACCAGGCTTTTATATGTCGAGGACAACCGGAACCTGGCCGAATTCGTGGGCCAACACCTAAAGGAGCTCCGGCCGAGCTGGATGGTCATGCCCGCGCACTCATGTGGCGAGGCCAGGAGCATGCTCAGCCGGGAGGCGGTCCCCGACGCCGCCGTGCTCGACGTCAACCTCCCCGATGGCAACGGCGTGGACTTGTTGGGAGAGCTCAAGGCCGCGAACCCCCGGCTCCCGGTGATCATGGTCTCCGGCGCCTGTTCCGACGACCTGTTCTCCCGCGTGGTCCGCCGCGGAGCCTATACCCTCATCGAAAAGCCCTTCTCCATGATGGACCTCGTCTTCAACATCGAGAGCGCGGTGAGACTCGCCGCCCTGCCCCGTGGAGGCAAGGTAGTCACCGCCCTGGCGCTCCGGGAAAAAAACCAGGCCATCGCACTGCGTCCCCAAAACCGCCAGATCGCCCTTTATGCGCCCCAAGCCCTTTATTCGTGCCTGCTGACGAGATAACCCGCGTCCGGTTCTCTTCTTCCGGCCGGCCCCGGCCTCGATCACCAGGCCCGGGGCCGGCGCCTTCCCTGCTGAATTTGTTTTCATCGCAAAGACGCAAAGAACGCAAAGAAAAATATTTTATCACGGATCGGATCGCCTCCGATTTCCAATTGCGGCCCGGGACTGGATCTCATTCCGCTTTACATCTTTGCGTTCTCAGCGTCTTTGCGCTTAATAAATATTCTCGGCCGCAGGATACGGGTTGAAAGCACGCCATTAGCCTATATAATCTTGATGGGCGGCGTTATGCCGCCGATCTTTCATTGAAGGTCTTGCCCCCATGCGCTTACTGGTCATTTCCGACACCCACGGTTATCTGGACGCGGCCCGCTCCGTGGCCCGCGAGCTGGGGCCGTGGGACCAGATCATTCACCTGGGCGACAGCGCGCTCGACGCGGTGGCCCTGGCCGCGGAGCTTAGGAAGGACGTGGTGGCCCTGCGCGGCAACAACGAGCACCCGGGATCAAGGCAAAGCCGCGACGTGCTGGTGTTCGAGGCCGGCGGCGTGGGTTTTTACGCCCTGCACGGCCACGACCTCGACGTGAGCCACTGGGACGGCAAGCTGGAGGCGGACCTGGCCGAGATCGCCCGGCGGGCCGAGGAGGCCCGGGCCCAGGTCGCCCTGTTCGGCCATACCCACGTGCCGCTGGTCCGGACCATCAGCGGCGTTCTGCTGGTCAATCCCGGCGGGATGTCCATGGGCGACGCGAAAAAGACCTACGCGGAAATCACCGTGGAGGACGGGAGGGTGAAAGCTGAGATTCGGGAGTGGGAGAAGAAGGCTTGAGGCTTGGGGCTTGGGGCTTGAGGCTTGGGGCTTGAGGCTTGGGGCTTGGGGCTTGAGGCTTGGGGCTT
>DATKZS010000227.1:0-62344 GCA_035527835.1 bacterium | reverse complement strand
TTTGTGACTTAGTGGTAAATTTTTCCGGAGAGGATTGAACCACAAAGACTCGAAGGGCACAAAGGAAAGAGGAAGCAAGTAGCCAGTAGCAAGTAGTCAGGGACCGGAACCCGCCATTCGCCCTCCGCACTACGACCTACCTCTTCGACCGGCCCGACATTCGCCCTCCGCCCTACGCACTACCTCTGCAACATCGGTCTTGAACCTCAAACCTCAAACCTTCTTCAGACCTCAAACCTATAATTGATAAGCCTTGACCTTGCCAGCCAGCCCATGCATAATACTGGTCGAGGCGCATGTCTGTAAGGAGAACGATCAATGCTGGACGTCCGGTGGAAACAGCGGTTCAATAACTTCCTCAAGGCCTTCCAATCGCTCGCGGAGGCCGTGGACCTGGCCGGGCAGCGGGAACTTACCGATCTGGAACAGCAGGGATTGATCCAGAGCTTCGAGTTCACCCACGAGCTGGCCTGGAACGTGTTGAAGGACTATCTGGAGGACCAGGGCATCACCGGTCTGGTCGGCTCCAAGGACGCGGCCCGGCAGGCGTTCAAAAACGGCCTGATCGAGCAGGGAGACGACTGGATGAAAATGATCGAGGCCCGCAACCGGACCTCGCACACCTACGACCCCAACGTCGCCGACGCGGTGGCCGCCGACATCATCCACCGCTTTTATCCGGCCTTTAAGAGCATGAAGGAAAAATTCACCGCGCTGGCCAAAGCGGGCGATTGAATCATGAAACACGGACTGCCCCACGAAACCGTCGCCAAAATCCACGCCGTCATCGCCCGCTTTCCCCAGGTTGAAAAGGCCATAATCTACGGGTCCCGAGCCAAGGGAAACTTCAAAACCGGCTCCGACATTGACCTCACCCTCATCGGTCCAGCCCTCACCCCGGACATCCGCGACACCATCGCATCAGAGCTCGATGACCTCCTCCTCCCATACACCATTGACCTCTCCCTCTACAAAGACCTCAATCACCAGGACCTCAAAGAGCACATCGAGAGAGTCGGAATGGTCTTCTATCAGAGGACTGAAAAAGAGGATTGAACCGCAAACCTCACTTGGGGCTTGAGGCTTGAGTCTTGGGGCTTGGTCTTGAACCTCAAACCACAAACCTCAAACCACAAACCTTATTAATGCCCTTCAATTGCTCCCAGAGCTCGCCGACCCGATAACGGGGCCAAAGAGCCCCGTTACCGGGACGGCGACCTTTTCGATAAATCGAAAAAATCCGCCGTGACCTGTAACGGGTGGAAATTTTTCGGCTGTGGCTTGACAGGAATCGTAGCTTAGGTACACTGTACGGATACAGCGGCATTGACGCGCAGGTGCTGTGGCTTGACAGGAATCGTAGCTTAGGTACACTTCGCTTCTTGCGGTGTAGCGTACGTCTTACGCTGTGGCTTGACAGGAATCGTAGCTTAGGTACACTCAGACGCCGAGGGCGTCGCACACGGCGCTCGCTGTGGCTTGACAGGAATCGTAGCTTAGGTACACTTCCATCATCATCGGGGCAGACCAAATCGAGCTGTGGCTTGACAGGAATCGTAGCTTAGGTACACTTGCGCACCAACAGGTTGCCGTCGGTGGCGATGCTGTGGCTTGACAGGAATCGTAGCTTAGGTACACTGGTTCAAGCTGGCGACGTGGGCGCGGCAATGCTGTGGCTTGACAGGAATCGTAGCTTAGGTACACTAAGGGCCATGAGTGCCTGGCGCGGCGACTCGCTGTGGCTTGACAGGAATCGTAGCTTAGGTACACTTAGAGATGTCCGTTTACCGACACTGATTGCTGCTGTGGCTTGACAGGAATCGTAGCTTAGGTACACTAGATGATAACGGTCATTCATGGCCGGCCTCGCTGTGGCTTGACAGGAATCGTAGCTTAGGTACACTATCACGCCTTAGACGCGCACACTAAGCCGGCTGTGGCTTGACAGGAATCGTAGCTTAGGTACACTGCGACATGATCGAGAACCTGGTCTACGCCAGCTGTGGCTTGACAGGAATCGTAGCTTAGGTACACTAATGCACGGCGACGCGCTTCCTGACCATATGCTGTGGCTTGACAGGAATCGTAGCTTAGGTACACTACCAGATGAGCGAGGGCGCGTCCAGGGGCCGCTGTGGCTTGACAGGAATCGTAGCTTAGGTACACTTTCGGGCGGGCCGCTCCGTTCATGGCCGTGGCTGTGGCTTGACAGGAATCGTAGCTTAGGTACACTAAACAAATCAGCGAGCGGTAATACAGCTTGGCTGTGGCTTGACAGGAATCGTAGCTTAGGTACACTTTTATCAGGAAGGCAGTACGGGTAACCCGTAGCTGTGGCTTGACAGGAATCGTAGCTTAGGTACACTGGTCGCGGAACTAACGGAGGTGAACGCTCAGCTGTGGCTTGACAGGAATCGTAGCTTAGGTACACTGCTTCGAATGGCCGGGATCAAAGCTGTTAGGCTGTGGCTTGACAGGAATCGTAGCTTAGGTACACTACCTTGCTCAGGACAGGCTGGCCGACTCCAAGATGTGGCTTGACAGGAATCGTAGCTTAGGTACACTAAAAGCGCCCCGGGCCACACCCCGGGGTATGCTGTGGCTTGACAGGACTCGTAGCTTAGGTACACTATTTGTTCACCTTCCTTATAAGGATACCATGCTGTGGCTTGACAGGAATCGTAGCTTAGGTACACTATTTGAGATAGGATACGCGAGCGCGTTGCAGCTGTGGCTTGACAGGAATCGTAGCTTAGGTACACTACACGGGCGAAAACCCCCGGATTTTCCGGGGGTTTTGCTTATTATCGGGTCAGAAAAACGATAGTTGCATTGGCGGATCCTCGACGGGCTTGCGTTTTTTTCCGTAGAAAACCTCCATTTTTCCGAACTGGCGGTCGGTCACCATGAGGAGCCTGACCTGTCCGTCCTCTGGTATCTGGCCTCTGATCTTGGTCTTGAGGATTTCTCCTGATTCCTCGGAGGCGCAGTAGCGGGCATAGACCGAGAACTGGAGCATGGTCATGCCCTCTTTGAGGAGCGCGGTGCGGAAGCGGGTGTACCTTCTCCGCGCGGCCTTGGAATCCACCGGGAGGTCGAACAAGGTAAAGCACCACATGCCACGATACTCCGATAGGTTGTAGTTGTTTGAAGGCATGGGAGTTTCAATCAAGAGTTATTCAACAGGGATGGACAGGATTTTCAGGATAAGAAATAAGAATATTATTTTCTTTCTTTTTCTTCTGAATCCTGAGCATCCTGGACATCCTTGTTAATAATTTCTTCCGGCAGGAGCAGCTTCGTGGTCTTGCCGAGAAAGACCTGCGCCAGGGAGGAAGCGGCGCGGGCCGAGATGTCGAAAAGGGTCCTCTGCTCGCCTTCAAGCTCAAAGCGTTCCAGGAGCGGGTTGATCAGGGCGGCCTTGGCCTCTTTGTCCATGGGGCAAACCTTCCCGCGCTCTGTCACCAGCTTGACCACGGCCCGGTCAACCAGCGGCCGGAAAGGCTCCATGAGGTCGTCGGCAAGGCAGAAGGTGTCATAGCGGTTGTGATGGTGCACGCCGATGGAGGGATGCAGTCCGGCGCCGCAGATGGCGCGGGCGACAATGGCGCGGAGCACGGCGTAGCCGTAATTGAGCATCCGGTTCTGGTCGTCCTTGTCCCGGTCGCGCCGGAACTTTTCATCGTCGAAGATTCGGCCCCAATAGCGGCGCGAGGCCTGGGCCTCGATGTTTTCCGAGTCGCCGGACTTGACCCGCCTAGCCAGGTCCATAAGCCCGGAGTCCGACCCGCGCAGGTCCGCGAGCAGCCGTCCCTGGGCGCTGACCTTGGCCGTGACGATCTGTTTCCAGATGTTTTTTTTGACCGGGAGCGACGCATTGGCCTGGGCCTCGAAGCGCTCGGCCTGCACAAAATGCCCGGCCAACGGCAGCATCATGCCGATGGGCAGATGCTTTTCATCGCACACCACCAGCGCGGCGCAGTGCGCGGACAGGCCGGAGAGCACGGTATGCGAGTACGACACCCGCGGATTTGACACCACCAGCGCGGCGATCTCCGCCAGCGGCGCGGTGGCCTCCGGCTTCCCCTCCGCCTCAATCACCAACTGATCGTGCCGCACGTGGAGCCGGGCGGGATCGGAGGAGATGTCTATGATGCGGTCAGTCATTGGCAGCCCTGATTTGCCCGATAGGATCAATGCTTACTTTTTTCAAATTCAATTTTCTTAAAGGTTCAGGCAAACCGGTCTTGAAATCTCCAGTTTTTTCAATATTTTTTTTGAGCCTTGCATCATTTAGCCTAACAAAGGCGATATTCGGGTAAAGCTTCCCCCCTTGTCTTACATAGCTCATGCTTCGAACAACATACATTCCTCTGGTTCCCGATTTATTCCCATTAGCATCCATCTCATCCAATTCAATGATTTCCCCTTGGGATAGGGAAAAGAGAAACTCCCCACCCTTTGAATTATCTTTACCGATTATTGGCTTCTTCTCTCTAAGTCGTTGCATTGAATCACGAGTGGTAATGATAACGGCCTCCCATTTGGGCTTCCCGTTTTTATCCTTGATCTCAAAATATTCAATATGATGATTTGAGCCTGGGATAACATTCCTCTCTTTAGGCCCAGTTCCAATTTTTTCGGTAGTTACATATTTTTTTATTCTGACCTTATGAATGGGTATTTTTCTACCATCTTTCGTTTTCAAGAATGGATGATTCGCGGTCTCTTTAAATTTCTTGGCGTCTCCTCCCAGTTCATTCAGTTTCTTCTTAACCGTTTGCTTTATTATCGGGTCAACAATATTTTCCACGTCCTTGGCGGACAAAGTCTCAAGCTTTTCTCTTTTGTGAACATAAAGCTTTTCCTGTTCATCCTTTCTTGGTTTGCCATAATATGTCTCTTGATGCAACGGGCCAGTGACCTTCTTTGAAGCACGGTGGGACACGATAATTTTATTGCTTTGTTCTCGGAAGTCGTCGAGGAAGCTCGGCCAGGGGGCGTCCATTTTCGCGTAGAGCCGCCTTTTTTCTTTGGTTGCGCGCTTGGCCGCGTCGGCGAGCTTTTTGACCATGCTGGGCGAGGCGAGTCCGATGGCGATGGCGTCAATGGCGTGGTGGCGGTGGTCTATTCGCTCCTTTTCAAAAGACTCCTTTTGCAAGGACTCTTCGGTTTCATCCTCTTCATCAATCTTGGGGTAGGCTTCCTCGAGGATTGAGTTCCAAATGGTCCTGAGACCGAGTTCGTTCCTGATGTGCGCGGTTACTCCGCCGGCGCAGACCTGGACGCGGCGGCGGCCCTTTTCGTCCACGCCCATGACCGTCATCTTTCCGTCCTCGGTCTTGAACAGGCCGGAGGCGCCGTAAAGGCGGGAGAGGTATTTGACGGCCAGCTTGGAAGCGTAACGGGTGTCGTTCAATTGTCTTGAGCTGAAATTACTCAAATAATCTTTAAGCTCTTCATCCTTCATCAGGAAGCGGCGGAGCTTGGCGTCTTTAGCGTCGCCCGAGAACTTCTTCACCCGTTCGATAATGCGGTCGTATTTCTCCTCATCGCTTGCACAGGCCTCCCAGGGGGTTTTGTTGCCCTTGACGTTCCTTTGCCATTCCGCATCGGCCAGGGTCTTGTTCATGAAAGAATTATCCTGGCAGCGGCTGAAAGGAATGATGTGCTCGACGTCGAACCTTGGATTCATGCCGAAGAGCGAATTCACGTTGATCTTTTTACCGGTGTAGGGGCATTCCCAATTGCATTCCTCGGCCAAGAGATACTTGAGCTCGTCGCGGCGCGACACCTTGAGATTTTTAATTGCCTTGAGAATCTCATCGCGGGCTTTCTCGCGGGCCTTCTGGTTCTTCTTGTTCTGCTCGTTTAATTCCTTTCTTCTCTTTCTCGGGTTCCTGATGTCGCGGGCCAGCTCTACCCTCACCATCTCCGGCTTGCCGTATTCGCGGATGACTGCATTGACGACTTTGCGCATTTCGGTAAGCGATCTTTCCACAACCGGGTTACGTAATTCCTTTAAAGCATTACGGACGGGGATCAAACTGTCTTCAGGCTCGGGCGGGGGCGGATCATATACCTTGGCGACCGCGGTCATGTACGGATTTCCGTTCTCCATTAACGGGATGAGCTTTTTCATGGCCTTTTTTGAGAGATTGCAATAATCCGGCTCCAATTCGAGTTCGGATAGATCCTTGGCTTCGGGCTCATTCAATCCCCAGGCTTTCATGGCGCGGCGCTTGAGGGCGTCATCATCCTCCATGCTCATGATGTCCTCGACCATGACTTCCCTCTCATCTTCGGACAACTTCTCCCATTTCTCCTTGAAAATACCTTTAAGCGCCAAACTGGTTCGGTTACCTATCAGGCCTTTTTGATTGCCTTTTTCAAGTGTGAACTTGTCTCTCTTTTTCAGACCCAGTAGTTCCTTGCTTTTAATCTTGCCGAAGGTCAGGTCGCCCTCTTCTTCCAGGGCGGAGATTATTTTCTTTTTCTCCGAGTCCGTCAGCCCTCGGGTTATGCCCTCGGAGGTGATGCGTAGATTGTTCACGTTTTGGAGAATGCGGAATCTCTGGAAGGTGAGCGAGGCTATTGGCGCTCTTTTGTTTCCGGGTTCGTGCTCGCACTTGCCGATGAGATGGGATTGTGATTTGAGGGGGCGCTGGCTGAAGATGGTATCAAAGATCTCCTTCTTAAAATCATCCGTGAGCAATTCAGGATAGTACTTATTTTGGGCCTTCCAAATTTCCTCGAACTCGTGTTTATACATGTCACGGGAGGTCCAGCGTTGGCGGATGCGCTTTTCTTCCGGGTTGGTGCGGGCATAAAGCTCTCCGAGCGTCCGGACCCTGGCGCCGGTTATTTGCTCATTAAGCTCTTTTATCCCGGCCTTGACCTTTCCGCTTTCCTCATCATCCTTTTTGCCGGCCTTGCGGTTGGACTGGAAGCCTCGCCTCTGTCCCAGATGATAAAGCGCCCGGCCAAGCTCGTGAATGGGGAGCTTTTCATCCAGCGCCCTTGCCCGCAGAATATAGGGCAGCTTCTTGGCGAGAAGCCTGATTGCATCTTCATCCGCGCCCTTCTTCTTCAGCTTCTCGGTCCAGCGCTTAAGTATTTCCCGGTCGAGTTTGGCCAGGGCCGGATCCCTGGCGGCCCTCTGCGCATCCAGGCTTTCCTCTTCCGGCTTTATGGCTGGGAGCATCCCTTTCTTTTGGAGACGCTGATAAAGATCGAACGTCCGCATGGCCCGCCGGTTCAACTGGCGGCGGATGAGCCGGGCGGAGCGGCGCTTTTTGGCCCGCGATTCATCCTTTCCCGATTCCACATCCCCTTCCGTACCGGCCTCAAATACCCGTGCACCCGCCCTCCTGATGTCGGTGATTTCAGGCTGGTCATCTTCTTTGACTTCGCAGTCCAGCACGGCCCAGCCGATGGAGTTGGCGCCTAAGTCTATACCCAGAACATAAGGAATTTTCTTGGCTTCGCTCATTTTTCCACACCCCCGTTAAATTTTTTCAAAAAAACGCTTGACAAGATTAAGGAGATATGTAATTATACGTATAGTGTACCTAAGCGACGATTGTTCTGTCAACCCATAGTAAGAACTTTCGTTCGCAGGGCTCCGGGCCTTGGCCCGACCCCGACGCCTCTCAACGGGGCGTCTTTTTTTTTACGACACGGATTTGAAGGATTGGATGGTACGGATGACACGGATCGGAGTTGAGCGGACCGGCCTTGAACTTGCCCTTTGGTAGTGGTAGTATCTTTTGGATAAGGCATCGAATCTTGGATTGAGAGGTTTTGGATTGGGCAGGCTAAGGAAGATAGTTGTTTTGGTGGCGCTGGCTGCTTTGGCGGCCGGTTTGGTGGGGAGCAGGTGCGAGGGCGATAAGCCGGGCGATGAGGCTGACCCTTTGAAGGCGAAGGCCCGGGAGAAGTACGCGGAGGGGCGGCGGTTGTTTTTGACTTGCGACCCTAACAACTACGACCAGGCGCAGCAGCTTTTCAAGGACGCGATGGCTTACTGGGACGATTACCCGGAGGCTTTGGCGGCGTGGTCGGAGACGATGAGCATGTGGTACAGCTTCATGATCCCGGAGCAGTTGTTCCAGGAGGCTTACTCGCAGGCTCAGCGGGCGGTTCGTCTTGACCCGGAGGTTGACGCGGGATACAGGGCGATGGCCGACCTTTACCGTCACCACCGCGACCCGGCGACGGGGGAGGTGCAGACCCGTTACGCGCTTGACGTGATCGAGCTGGCGTTGAAGATCGCCCCTGACTCCGCGGAGAACCTTTACGTCCAGGGCTCGATCTACCTGGCGCTGGACCCGGCCAAGGCGATCGAGGTCCTGAGCCGGGCGCGGGCCGTGAATCCCGACCTGGGCAAGACTTATTTCAACCTGGCGAGCGCGTACCAGACGGCCGGCGACAAGCTGATGTTGGAGGCGATGAGGGACCCGTCGAAGCTGGAGCAGAATAAGGAGTTGATCAGCCGGAACTATGAGCAGGCGATCGCGGCGCTGCAGACGTATCAGCGGCTGGTTCCGGGGGACCTTGCGGGTTATTGCTCGCTGGGGATAGTGTATCTTCACGACGGCAAGACCACGGAGGCGTTGCAGCAGTTCCAGGAGACGGTTAGCCGGAACCAGAAGGGTGACATCTCGCAGTACCGTTGGAAGATCATGGCGTACGACAAGCTGGCGGAGGCGGCGGAGGTGAAGGACCATGACCTGGGTTCGGCGCGTCTTTACATGGAGCGCGCGCTGGCGCTGGCGCCCAAGAACGCGCAGACGCTGAGTGTCCTGGTTCGTCTGACGAAGGCTCTCAAGGACGAGAAGGCGGCGGCGGAATACCAGGCGCGTCTGGCTGAATCGGTCAAGGAAATGGAGATGAAGGAGCAGGCTGGTCCGGCGGCTGGTCCGGCGGCGGGTTCGACGGCTGGTCCGGGATCGGGTTCGACGGCCGATGTTCCGGCCGGACTGGAACTCGGCGCCACCGCGGAATAAAATAGAGGATACGAAAGGATACCCGCGGCCCCTAAACCTTTAACCCTCGGGGAGGTTTTGGCAAATGCTCAGCTCGAGCGTGCTGGTAGTAAACAGGTCATTCATGCCGGTGCACATCACGACGGTGCGTCGGGCCCTGACCATGTTGTATCAGGGGGTTGCCAAGGCCGTCAACGAGCAGTACGAGGTTTTCAATTTCGATGACTGGAGCCAGTTGAAGCCGAAGGCGGGCGACGCCCAGATCGGTCTGGTTCACGGGGCGATCAAGATTCCTCGCGTGATCCTGCTCATCACCTACGACCGCATCCCCAAGCGCCACGTCCGCTTCTCGCGGCTCAACATCTTCCTCCGTGACCGGAACACGTGCCAGTATTGCGGCCGGAGCCTGCCGCGGCGCGAGCTGAACATTGACCACGTGGTGCCGCGGTCGCGGGGGGGGACGTCGGTGTGGGAGAACGTTGTCTGCTCCTGCCTGGAATGCAACCGGAGAAAGGGCGGGCGGACACCGGACGAGGCCGGCGTGCGCCTGGTCAAGAGGCCGTCCCGTCCGCGCTGGACCCCGAACATGGGCTTCAAGTTCGACTCGCGGCAGTACAAGGAGTGGGTGCCCTTCCTCAACTTCATTGACGTGTCCTACTGGAACGCGGAACTCGTGGAATGAGAAAGTTCCTGGTCGTCCTCGCGGCCGCCTGCCTGGTGCTGACCGCGTGGTGCTTCCACCGGCGCCTGTTCCAGGACGACGAGAAAAGGATCGCCGCGGTCATCGAGGAGATGCGGCAGGCCGCGGAGAAGAAGAGCGCGGACGGGGTCATCGGGCATTTTTCGAACGATTACTCCGACCGTGACGGCAACACCAAGTTCATGATCTACGGTATGATCAAGGGCTCGCTGGACCGGGTGGACGAGATTCGGATCAAGGTTTCGGACGTCAAGGTGACGGTGGCGGGGGATAGCGCGTGGGCCAGCGCGCGGATCGTGGCGGAGGCCACCCGCGACGGGAAGGTGTATTACCCCTTCGGCTCCGACTCCGATCCCGAGGCCCCGAGCCTGACCTTCAAGAAAACCAAGACCGGAGACTGGGCCATCGTCAAGGTGGAGAACGTCAGGAACAACTCGTTTTAGCCCCGTTGCAAGGTCCCGCCAATAAGAAACCGCCAGGACACCAGGGGCACAAAGAAAAAATCTTTTTCCCGTGATCCCCTATGATTCCCGATTAAGCGATTTGGAGTGCGCAAGCTTGATTGCGCTTTTCTTAGCCCCGGCTTGACGGGGCGTGGCGGCGCGTTGGTCTCGCTCCTTCACCTTTCCGGTCCATCCATGCTCCGCCGGGATCAAGCTCCCGGCTCGTCAAAGCGGATGATCCGCCTCAGGCGGTGTCAAGCCACCGCACTCCAAAACCGGAGGTCGCGTTTAACCGGGAATCATGGATGATCCCCTTGGTGGTTCAATGGCCGCGTTCAATCCAGTGCCATGTATGCGGCCGGGAAAAAACCCGGGGCGTGAGACTTTTTTAGTCTCACGCCCCGAGGCTGATGGTATTTGGGGTTCCGGTTAGAATGGCAGCTCGATGCCTTCTCCCCAGGACATGGCATACGGCGGCGGAGTGCCGAGTGAGCCTTGACCCTGAATCTCTCCCTTGCAATCATCGCTCAAGCAAGTGGTCCAGATACCGCCGCGGTCGTCAATGGCCAGGGTCCCGGTATTCGGCATGACCGTAAACTGCTCAGTCGTCCCATCATGATCGAAATCCCACACCGTACCCCCGCTGAGGTAGTCCACGATCCATAGCCTCATCTGGCCCTCGGAGCAGGCGATCCCGGAGTTGGGCACCCAGGTCTGGAAGATGAGCAGGCTCTGGGTCACGGTGGGCGACGCGATCAGCTTTTCGCCCGGGTCAAAGGCCCTGGGCCATCTGTCGCTGTCGCCGGTGAGCGATTCCCGTATGGTGGAAGCATACTGGCAGCCGGCCGCGGCCGCGGGCTGGTTGTCGAGCAAGGCATAGAGCCGATAGATGTCGGAGTCGCTCTGGGAGGCGTCTCCGGTCTCGATGTGGCCGGTGGAGAAATAGACGAACAGCATTTCGTTGGGCCCGTTGACCAGGATCGGGGTGTACCAGATCGGCTGGCGCCGGGTCTCTTCGTCCGGGATCCCGTCCACGTCGGTGTCGGTCACGTCGTAGAACAGGCACTGGGTCCAAGTGGCCGGGTCCGGGTCGTGGAAATTCATTTTCCAGACCCTGCCCTGGTTGTCGCCGACGTAGGCCCAGTCATAGAATCCGTCCTGGTCGGCGTCAATGATGGACGGCGAGCCCGGGACCTGGTTCCAGTTCTTGACACTGGTATCCACGTCCAAGTCATCGTTGAAGTCGGTATTGTTGATCTGGTCCTTGTCCCAGAGATCAAAGACCTTGAGCAAATCTCCGTTGACCGAGTCTATGATGTAGAACGAGCCGCTCACGTCGGAGGTGTTGCCCGGGCTGAGTCCGCCCCCGAAGAAGGCCACATTCTTTTGATGGTCTTGGTCTGGGTATTTGATGAAATCCCTGACCGGAACGGACCAGGCAAAGCCGAGCTGCTGGTCATGGAAGTTCCACAGCGGCTCGACCCCGGTGTCATCCGTGGTGGTGGCGTCCGTGACGTCCATGGCGACATAGGCGGTGCCGCCGCCTCCCAGTCCGACCATGAGCACGCTTCTCCATACGTCGGGCGTGTCCGTGTCGTAGTCGAAATCGCCGAAAACGTCGTCCACCACCGGCGAGCCGTCCACGCCGTAAATCTGCAGTCCATTGTACAAGTTGACCAGCGACTTCATCTCGCCCTGCGGGACGTAGCCGAAGGCCTCTTTTCCGGTCTTGGAGTCAAAGGCGTGAAGCACGCCGTAGCCGGTGCCCATGTAGATCAGCTTGGGCCGGTTCGCATTAGCGGTGACGAAATCAGAGTAATAGGGCATCAAGGAGTACTCGGTGGACCGGGGCGGGCCCACGAGCTGGGGCTGGGAATGGAAGTTCGGGCCCAGCGCCCAAGGGACCGTGTCCCCGGATGCAAAGGTCGCGCCCGTGTCATGCCTGATCAGCTCTACCGTTTTCTCTATCACCGTGTTCGTGTAAGCATTGTAAATCGGGTTAAACGGCTGAGGATCGAGGGCCAAGATGTGAGTGGGATCAAAATCCTTCTTTTTGGAAGAGGAGGGGTCATCCAGCACATACAGCGGGTTGTCGCCCACCGCGAAGAAGAGGTTGCGGTTGTGATTGCTGTTGAGGGTCACGGCCGCGTCGATGTCTTGCCAGTTGAACGCGGTGTTACCGGGCAGGGGTTCCAGTTGCCATGACATGAGGTGGCCCTCCCACAACGGCCTATCCAGCCTGACGTCAAAGTAACTGGTGATGCCCGCATTATCATAGGTGGAGACCTTGGGCGCGGTGCGGGCATAACTGCCCTGCATGATGGCGTTCATGATGATGGAAAATGATTGTAAGAGTTGAGGCTTATTATCCGCGAAGAAAAAAGTAATAATGTCATCTTCCACGTCAGACATCTCTGAGGCCTCGGCAATATCAGTCAATAGAATCTGTCCGGCATCACTGACTCCTTGGAATCCGATGACATAGGTCTTGACCCCGGTGAGGGAAGGCTCCAAGCCCCCGCCGTCGTTGGCCAGTCTACTAGTCCAGGTGATTGCATTGTTCTTATTCTCGCCCTGGGTCTGATCGCCGTCGGTCAGGAAGATCAGGAAGTTGCGCCGGCACGGTTTTACACTGGAATCGCCGGTATGGAAGTAGGGGTCGTCCTGGACGATATGTTCAATCTCATCCAAGCTCCCGCTGGCGATGGGCCAGCTCAGGTCATAGAACATGTTGTGGTTATTTGTGGTAATGCTGGTAAGGAGCTTATCCTTGGGACGCTGAGTAGTGTCCCATCCGCTCCAAAGATCGTCGTAGAAATAGCGATAGGCGTCGTGGAAGGCCGCGGCGATGGGGGTCAAAGCGCCGCTGCCGGGAGGATCAATGGCGCCGCTGTTGATCATAGTCTGGAGGTCCAGATTCAATTGGTCCACCGAATTGGTCTCTTTGTAAGCCGGGAAATCGGCCCATCCATCCAGGTTCCAGATCAGTTTCGCTCCCACACACATGCTCGAGGCGTCAGCGGGGAAGTCGTCGTCCGTGCAGCTGGGGGACTCTTGGTCTTCCGTATAGTTGCCTACTTTGTAGGTCGTCGTGTTATCGTAAACCATGAGCCCGTAATTGACGTCGGGGTATCTGTCCATGATCCCCTGGTCCTCGTACTTGGCGTCGTCATAGTAGAGGTGCTCGAAGAAGATGCCGCCCTTGGGGTCGTCAAGGTCTATATCGTCAAAGGTCAAGGGGTCGAGGCCGATCTTCTGCCAGATGTAGTCGTCAATGCGGGTATAGCCCTCGGTGTCAAAAATGAACTCGGGGCCAAATATATTGTCGGGCTGGGGAACCACGTCCACCGCCGTCACGTTGGGCAAATCGGCGCCCATTTCCGCCTTAATGGTTGCATCGTCAATCGTGGCGCTGGTGGGGATGGCGCCCGCGGTGCCCTCATCACATTTCGTATAAATGTTCCGCACGCCGATATTGCCGTCGTCCCTCGCTCTGCCACTGGTATCGAAGTACCACAGGTCGTAGCGGCCGTCGCCCCAGACCTCCATCTCATCTACTTTGCAGATGTGCGTCGCGTTGCCGTTGGCGGCGGCCCAGGCTGCCAGGGTCATCTTTTTGGACTCGATCGTATCCGCATCGGTGACCCCCAGGTCGGCGTAAAACACGATGAGATCCGAGGATGCAATCGGCTTATAACATTCTTTCCAGCCCCTTTGGTTCCAGGGGTCTCTGACATAATAACAAAGGCCGGTGCGCCACTGGGGGATGAGATGGCTGCTGGGGTCCCACCAGATCGCGCTCGAGCTGGGAGGAACATTGTAAACGGGCACCACGTAGACGGTCCCGCCGAAAAGCGTGCCGGTTTCCTCGTACCGGTAATATTTGCGGAAAGCCCCGCCGAAGGACATGTAATCCAACCCGCTGGGGCAAGGGCTTGTGCTTGAAGGTTCCCAGATGTCCCGGTTGCCGCTGCCGGTGGAGTCGTTAGCGACGTTCGCGGTCGCGCGCCGGTGGAAACAGGTTGTGGCCTCCTCCCGCGCGTAGGCGTCGAGGAAGGTCAGGGCGTTCGTGACATCGGTGTCAGGATGCTGCGCGTCGTATTGGGAATAAAACACGAAATAAGGGCCGCCTTTGTACGCGTCGTAGTGATCGGTGCCATACGTATCCCAACGCACCCGGTAGACGTGCACCCGGGAGGCCATGAGATCGTCCAGGACCCAATGCCCGCCGATCGTGGTCGTGTCGCCGTGAGCGATATAGACCGGGTCGTTGTCGGTTGTTTTGTATTGAAGCTGGCCATCCCCGGTCAGAACGATCTTGAGGATATCAAGACGGGTTTTAAGAACGCCTTCCACATCAATCTTATTGCTTATCATACTGCCGGAGTTGTCAAGCAGGAGCATGACATTGGGCCGGGCCCTCTTTTGGGTGTAAAACGGGGCCTCGGCAACCTGGCCGAACACCTGAGAGCCGATCACCATGAGGGCCAGCGCTCCCAGACCTGCTACTATCTTTATCTTTTTCATGTCCTGCCTCCTTTGTCAGCAGTTGTGATTCATTAATCCGCCAATCTGAACTAATAGCACAGCAAACCCCGTGCCGAATCTGGAATTTATTGTTTTATCTTTATTATTAAGCAAGTTGCGTAGATTTTACCGCCGGGAAAAGCGGCCCGCCAGTACAATTTGCATAGTTTCAATTGGCTTATGCGCAAATTTGTCGGCTCGAATCCGGGAAACAAAGCGGCCCCAGGAGCCCTGATCTCATTATTATTGCTAGGTTTTTTCATGGTCGAGAACCAATACCCCTTAAGTTTTAGCAAGTTAGGGGCCCAAGACCGCGGCCGGGGCCTGGTTTTGAGAAAATATTCAATGGTCCGGTCCCGCGCTGCCAATGAGCTAACTTGGCACGGATATTCTCTTTTCCCGTAAAATCACATCACCGGGCCGGGAAAAAAGTGCGCATGTTTTAAAAAGCTCTGTGCATTTTAGAGTGGATGATACTTGCAGCATGAACCGCCAAGAGTTTTACACGGATGGAGCGGATTCGAACGGATTTCACGGATCGGACCAGGATATCCGTGCGATCCGTATCCCATCCGTCGGCGTCAAGTTAAATCGCACCCCTTCAAGTCATCGAGATCAGCGATTTTTTTCCGGGCTTACGGATGGAAACTGATCTCACGGATCGGGAAATTTCCCGCCCTTCTCTGATCCGTGCCATCGCTCCGCCGCCGAAGCAGCTTTGGCGCGCAGGCTGCCGTCCCATCCGTGTTCATCCGTGTAAATTCTTAAACCCCTTCAGAGGATGATCTACTCTCGAGTGCACGGAACCTTTTAAAAATTATACGGCATGAACGTCATGATTCAATGGAATCCTGGCCCGCGGCTCATTCCCCGTTGACACGCGCACCGCTTTAATCTATGGTTTTACCGGGCCGCGCCCGGCCGGGCGGGCCGGAAAAAACGATGCGCAAGATTCATGGCCCCATACGGTTCAAAACCAATTTCCAGACCAGGGAGGGGATGATCCAAGTCCTGATAATCTTGTACGTCCTGCTCATCATCATCGTGGTTGCCGGGTTCATCGTCTGGCCGGTCTTGAATTGCCGGGGGCATGGCGACCTGGCGCGGGGCGCCGGATCAGTGCTCGCCGCCTGTAACGCGTCCCTGCTCGATTATTTCCCGCCGCTCCAGATCTTGCTTTATGTCCTGGCCGGCGGGTTCGCGGCCATGGTGCTTTTCCGGCAATTCATTCCCCTGCTCACGGTGGACGACGACGCCATCGAGATGTATTACCCCTTCCTGCGCTTTTTCCGGCTCCTGCCCGGCATGAGAAAAACACAGGCCCGGACCCGGATCCATTTTTTCGACGCCGAGGCCGTCTTCAGCGACTTCCTGGCCACGGGAAACGGCGAGTACCTGTTCACCGCCATCGTCTCCGGCCCGCGCCAGACCGTGTTCCGGCCCGGCTTCATCGGCTACTTCGAGATCATGGACCTGATCGAGACGCGCGCGCCGCAGGCCAAATGGGACGGGCGCACCCGGCTGCTCGTCGCCAACCATGACCGCGGCGGCTCCGTTTACCGCACCGAGCAGGCCCTGAAAAAAGAGCTCCGGCAAAGGCTCAAGGCCGCCGCGCCCTCCTGGTGGCAACGGCAAAAACTCATGCGTAAGATGAGGGGCAAAAGGCAATTCCTTTTCCGCTCACTTCTCCCGCCGCCGCCTGATGACAACGCATAAAGCTCGCCCCGGTGCTTGCCGATCCTCGGCCCGTGCTGACTTGCCATCGCGCTTATCCGTCCTATACTTCCATGAAGGACTTTGAGGCGGTAATGAATGCGATCTTGACGGAGAAGCTCACCAAGAATTACGGCTCGCTCACGGCGCTCGATCAGGTTGACCTGGAGGTGCCGCAGGGGGAGTCGTTCGGTCTGCTGGGCCCGAACGGGGCGGGCAAGACCACGCTGATCTCGGTGCTTTCCACGCTGTTGAAGCCGACCTCGGGCCGCGCCGAGCTTTGCGGGCTGGACGTGGCGAAGGAACAGGCCCGGGTGCGCGCGAAAATCGGGATCGTGTTCCAGGACCCGAGCCTGGACGAGCGGCTCACGGCCCGCGAGAACCTGGAGCTGCACTGCTCCCTTTACGGCGTCCCGCTCCGCGACCGGGCCGCGCGCATGGACTGGGCGCTGGAATTCATCGAGCTCAAGGCGCGGCAGCACGAGCTGGTCAAGACCTTTTCCGGCGGGATGCGGCGACGCCTCGAAATCGCGCGCTGCCTCACCCACCAGCCGGAGGTGCTGTTTCTGGACGAGCCCACCGTCGGGCTTGACCCGCAGACCCGCGACCATATCTGGACCTATTTGGAGAGCCTGGGCTCGGAGCTGGGCATGACCATCGTGCTGACCACGCATTACATGGAGGAGGCGGATAGGCTGTGCTCGCGCGTGGCGATCATTGACCTGGGCCGGATCATCGCGGTGGGCGACCCGGAGGAGCTCAAGCAAGGGCTGGGCCAGAGCATCGTGACCATGGCCAGCGACCGGCCGGAGGAATTGCTGGAGGGGCTGGAGCTCACGGAGGACGAGCGGGCGCGGGCGTCGCTGGTGAACGGCCGGATCACGCTCAGCGTGGCCGACCCGGAGCGGATGCTGGGGCGGGCTTTTAAGCTGGAGGAGTCGCGCGGGCTCACGGTGATGTCGGTGAGCATCTCGCGGCCGACGCTCAACGACGTTTTCCTCAAGTTCACCGGCCGGGAGCTCCGGGAGGAAAAGGCCGACAAGGTGGACGGCATGATGATGCGGAAAAGGGCGAGAACAAAAAGATAGGGCTTTTTCCAAGAAGAACAAGTTGGAACCTTGCACTTGCCTTCAACCAAAGGGGCAGGGGATTTTATTAGCCGCAGATGAACGCAGATGAACACAGATTAAGAATAAATTATTAAAATATTATCTGCGTTAATCTGCGTTCATCTGCGGCAAAAAAAACATTGAGGATAGCGTATCACGATGAACCTGGAGCTTGAGAAAATCTACCGGCTGTGGAAGCGGGAGATGATCCGGTTTTCCCGCGAGCGGTCGCGGATCGTGACCAGCGTGGTCACGCCGCTTCTATGGATCGTGGTGTTCGGGTCGGGGCTCCGGGGCAGCGGCTTCGGGGCGGCCGCGGCCGCGGCGCCGGGCGGGGCCACGGATTACCGCGTGTTCATCTTTCCCGGCATCGTGGGGATGTCTTTGTTGTTCTCCTCGATGTTCACCGGGGTGAGCGTGATCTGGGACCGCCAGTTCGGGATCCTGCGGGCGGTGCTGGTGGCGCCGGTGTCCCGGCCCGCCATCGTGGCGGGAAAGGCGTTCGGGGGCGCGACCGGGGCCATGGTCCAGGGCGTGATCCTCTTAGCGTTCGCGCCGCTGGTGCACGTGCACCTGACGGTGTGGAACGTGGCCCAAGCGCTGCCGGTGATGTTCCTGATCGCGCTGGGCATCGTGTGCATCGGCCTGCTGATCGCGGTGTTCATGGAGAGTTTGGAGGGCTTCAACCTGATCATGAGCTTCGCGATCATGCCGATGTTCTTCCTGTCGGGCGCGCTGTTCCCGCTGGACGCGGCGCCGGAGTGGCTGCAAACGGCGAGCCTATTGGACCCGCTCACCTACGGGGTGGACGCGCTCCGCGGCATCCTGCTCGGTACCGGCCACCACTTCCTCTCCCCGCTCCTCGACGTGGCCGTGCTCGCCGCGTTCGACACCGCCGTGCTCAGCGCGGCGGCGATGGCGTTCGGGAGGAAGAAGTAGCTACAACTGGTTTCATAACCCGCCCAATCATCCGCGAACAGAAATTAAAAAAACAAGGATATTTAGGATGTTAAGGATAAATACGAGTTTTTTCTTATCCTGATTATCCTAAATATCCTTGTTTCTTCATTCCGCGGATGGCCACCCGCGGCTTATTCCTTGAAAAGTATCCCAAGCTTACTTGGCCGATGCCCTCTTCCAGATCAGCTTCGCCACCGCGGAGTATATCGTCGGTGAGAATCGGACCAGGAGCCACAGAGGCCATACCTGCCAGCGGGGTGAGACCACGATCGGTTTGTCCCGAAGAAGTCCTTTAAGTCCGTCCCGCGCCACGCCGGCCGGATCTTTGGCCAGAAACCCGTATTTAGCTTCGAGCTGCTGCCGCCGGCTTTCGATTTTATTGTCGGACGTGCGAAGCCTGGCGTCCTTGCCGATATTAGTATTCATGCCGCCGGGGCAGAGGACGGTTACGCCGATGTTGTGTTTGGCAAGCTCGACCCGAAGCGCCTGGGAAAGGCCGACCATGGCGAACTTGGTCGTGCTGTAGGGAACCAGGCCCGGGAGAGGTGTCAATCCCGCGGCGCTGGCGGTGATGAGTATCTTCCCCTGCTTGCGCCCGATCATTTTCGGCGCGAACAGATGCACCATGTAGATCGCGCCCCAGAAATTGACGCCCACGATCCATTGCCAGTCCTCGATCTTGAGCTCTTCGATCACTCCGCCTACGAGCACGCCTGCGTTCAGACACAATATGTCCGCATGTCCCCATTCCTCGAAGAAACCTTCCGAGAATCTCCGGACCGCTTCGTAGTCCGAGCCGTCAACCTTGTATCCTCCAGCCTCCGCTCCTGTGGCCTTTAGTTCCTGGACAACTTCTTCAATCCTCTCCTCCACAATGTCCGTGATCACCACCTTGGCCCCGGCTTTGGCAAGCTCCAGGGCCAAACTCCGGCCCAAGCCCGAGCCGCCGCCGGTTACTACCGCAACTTTATCCTTAAGTTCCATTTTCATAACCCCTTTTCAAAATACTTCGAGCTCACCGGCCCGGTATGGAGAAGATTAGACTTTGAGGCTCAGTTAAACAGAGTTAAACAGGGGTCTGACCCCGGCCGCCTATCGGAGTACATCATATCATTTCCAACCCTGAAAGGGTGAAATATGAGTAGCCGCAGGTGCAACCTGCGGAACAGTCCCCCACACGCTGCCAACCCTGAAAGGGTTGAACCAAAAGCGGCGGGAAGGTGCGACCCCTTCAGGGTCGGGATAATGTCTCGCGCCGTTCCGGGGGTTCCACCGCCCGGCTACTCACATTATTCCCCTCCGGGGAAACATACCGGGCCTCCGGCCGCGGGTGGCCCACGCGGTTTCATTTGGAAACTGCGTGGGCGGCCACGCCACGGGCTGAGCTGGGCGGGCCGGTATCAATCGCCTGATTCCCTGGACATGGACCGGGCCCGGGTCCTGAGAAAAAATGGAGCATGGATCAAGTGGCGCTTTTTAATCCTCAGGCTTCCGCGGCCATAAAATTCCGCCAAGCGGGACCGCAAGAGCCACCCCTTTAAATTTTACATCGGCAGGCCACCCTCCAGTTCATCCAGGTATTTCATCACCTCCTTAGTGGTGAAGGTGACAACCCTCGCGTATCTTTTGAGTTCAGGGAGTTGCTGCTTTCGGGCCCGGAGAGACAGCGGGTTCAGGACCAGGTGGATTTCCGCGTTCTTCAATTTCCCCGCCCGACCCAGTACGAGGAGTGGTTCGAGGTCGGTGATCAGGTTTTGTTCGAGCCGGAGGCCTTCAACCTCTTCCATCCCGGTGAGCGGCGTGAGGTCGGTGATGAAATTTTCCGGGACCGATAGCCACGTTAATTCTTTCAAGCCGCCCAGGGGCCGGAGGTCGTGGACGCGGTTAGCCCCCAGCAGAAGGCCCTTCAGCTTTTCGCATCCAGCAAGGGGAGAGATATTGATGACGCCTATAGTGCGAGTTATTCGGCCGGCATAGGAATTGAGAACATTCATCGAGTTCGCCGGATTCAAGGCCCCCTCCATCACCGCGAACTGCACTCCTAATACGTATTGGGCAATGGGAAATTTGACTCCGTCGGCCCAGCTGAAGGTCCGCTCCTGCATGAGGGCCAGGCTTTCGAGATTTTTCAGGTGCGACAAGGGACCGAGATCGAAGAGGGGATTGGCGCTGAGGTCCAAAATCCGCATCTGCGTCATCCCGGCCAGGGGCCGCAGGTCAAAAATCCTGTTGCCGTACAATGCAAGTTCGCGGAGCTTGGTGAGGCCGGCCAAGGGCCGGAGGTCGCGAATGAGGTTAAGCCCGAGGTCGAGCGACTCCAGTGCCGTGAGCCCGGAGAGCGGCTCCACCGAGAGAATCAAGTTGTTTGAGAGGTTGAGTTCCCGGAGACTTTTAAGGTCGCCGAGCGGGTGAAGGTCGGAAATTCTTCCGCCGGACAAATTAAGATCTTGGAGGTTGACGCAAAATTCGATGCCTTCGAGGTGTTCAACATCGAAGGCATGCAGGTAAGTCATTGCGGCAAGATTTTCCGGTGTGAGCGGGGCATTGAGTTGCTCCTTCACCTGAGTCTGGAGATGCTCATCCTTGAAAACCACCTCTCTTTCCCCATTGACGGAAGCTATACAAAACAGAAGCGCGGAGAAGCTGAAAACCATTTTAAAGAAGGAATTTTTCATTTGTGCCTCCTGTCGAAATTAGAAATCGGGGTAATGGGAATCATACAAAGGTGGGCCAATGAAATCAAAAAGTCTTAAAGCGGGGGACATATTATCTATTCCAGGTAGAAACTGAAATGAGTAACGTATTCGGACTAAAGTCGCACCCACATATGAGGTGACGCGATCGTTATTCCTTGGCCTTGTTCAACATGCGGGAGATGCGGATCATGGTGTAGTGGTAGAGGGGGAAGAAGTGGCGCTTGAGGAAGTAGACGAGCTTGATGTCAAACGAGGTGAGGACGAGGAAGGTGTTGCGGTTGACGGCTCGGATGATCTGTTGGGCGACCTTTTCCGGCGGGATGGCGTGGGCGGAGAAGCCGGCCTTCATGCCCCGGACGTAGCGGCTGTCCGGGTCCACGCCGATGATCTGGACGGTGTGCTTGAGCGGCGTTTCCACGGCGCCGGGGCAGACCACGGTGACCCCGATGTGGTGCTGCATCATATCGTAGCGCAGGACCTCGGATACGCCGACCAGTCCCCACTTGGCGGCGGAGTAGGGCGCGTGCCAGGGCGCTCCGGTGAGCCCGGCCACGGAAGCCACGTTGACCAGGTGGCCGCCCCTGCCGGCCTTGATGACGGCGGGCAGGAAACACTCGATCACGTGGATCGGGCCCCACAGGTCCACGTTGATGGCCTTTTGCCAGTGCTCGTGCTTCAAGTCCTCCACCTGGCCCCAGATCGCGATGCCGGCGATGTTCATGAGTATGTCGAGCGGGCCGTGCTCGCGGTGCACGTCGGCGGCGAACGACTTGCACGCCTCGTAATCCGCGATGTCGAACGCGCGGCTCGCGGCCACCTCGCCGCCCTGCCCTTTTATGATCTCCGCCGTCTCGGCCAGGCCCTGCGCGTTCACGTCGGTCAGGAACATCGTTGCGCCCAGGCCCGCCACCGCGACCGCCGTTGACCGGCCGATGCCGCTGCCCGCGCCGGTGATCAGCACCTTCACGCCTTTTTCGATCTTCATCCATATCCTCCCAAGCGTTGTTATGAGCGGGGGCAATTCAGCGCATTAGAATCATATACGATTAATTACCTGGTAATTCGGCCAGGCTGCATCTTTATGCCGCCCCTTCAGGGCTGCAAAGGATATTATTATCTCCGATATCCCAGGGTAGGCCGAAGACGGCCAACCCTGGGCTATCTTATTATCGCCCTTTCAGGGCGGAAGACAAAGACACCGATCAGATTGAAATACGACATTATCACGATCATGTGCTGGGCAGCGGATGGCGGGCCTGCTATGGCTCCGACCAGATTTCCACGAAGCGGTTCAGGGGCCGGTCGAGGACGTCCCCGGCCGCGCCCTTCAGATAGCGGTCGAAAAATGCGGCTGAATATTGCTTGTAGGCCTGGGCCTTGTCCGGGAAGTGGCTCCTGAAGCCGGGCAGGACGAGGCGGGCCACGCTCAAGTTGAGGGTGGCATCGGCCGCCGTCATGTGGTCGGTCTTGCGGAGGCGGATGAGGTACTTGGGCGGCGGGGCGTTATCGTAGATGGTCTGCAGCGGCGTCCAGGGCACCTCGAACCTCTGGTCGTCGCCGTTGATCAGCATGATGGGCAGCTTAAGGGCGGCGGCGGCGCGGGGCAGGTCCGGGAACATTATGGCCGGGCTCATGACCAGGATGGCCTTGACCCGGGCGTCACGGAACCCGAACGGCCCGGCGTCCCTGACATAATCGAAGCAGCAGGGATCGGGCAGGCGGTCCAGCGCGAGGTCGTCCATCCGACACCGCTCCGGCGGCGGGGCTTGGCCGCAGTAAAACGGCAGGCCGCCGACCATCAAGGTGGTGTAGCCGCCCAGCGAATGGCCGGCCATGCCGATGCGGTCCGGAGCGATCATGGCGTGAAAAAAGGCCGCCGGGTCCCGGTCCTGCTCCAGCGCCATGTCAATCACGGCCTTGATCTCGGCCGGCCGGTACGAAAAATTATAGCCGCGCTCGGCCATCGTCCGGCCGAACAGGTCGAACACCACCCGCGACAGGTCGAAGTTGTTCTTGAGCACCGACCAGGTCAGATCGCCCGCGCCGATCTCGGCCCCGCCCCCGATGTGGCACATCGCGGCCTCGTCGTGGTCGGGCGCCATGACCACGTAGCCCAGGCTCGCCAGGTTCTCGTTGAAGAAAATGTGCTGCGCCGCGCACCCGCCCATCCCGTGCGAAAAAATGATCAGAGGATACGGCGCGCCGCCGCGGTCGGCTTCCGCGTCCCGCACCGCCCAGCCCCGGACGCCCGTGCCGTACGTCACCGGCGGCCGGAACGAGGCCGACGCCGCCGCCGGATACCAGGCCAGCAGCGGCCGCGACTCGCCCCCGATCTCCACGTTCAGCACCTTCACCCCCACCGGGTAAGGCCCGTCCGGAGCAATGGCCCGGACCGCCGCCCCGCCCGCCGCCGGGCCCAGCGCCAGGGCCAGCGCGCACATCACGACCCAGCCCATCCTCCGCATCCTGGCCGTCATCCTTTCCCTCCCCTTCTCCCAGCGCCCGGGCACACCATCCGCCCCGCGCCGGTTCAGCGATTATACAGCGGACGCCCGGCCCGGCCAACCAGGAGAGGTTTCCGGACGATTTCATATTCCAACTGACGCGGCAAGAATTGCAAAACTTGAAGTTCCATTTTGGAACATCAAGTCGGGATTGGCAGTTGATGGACATTTATTCCAAAGGCATAAGCAGGATTGAATTTCTCGCCGAGCCTTTTCTCTTTAAATGCAAAAAATAATATGGTACTATTACCTGAGAAGGCGTAGGAGGGCGTGAAATGAATACCTCGAAGCAGACGAAAAAAAACGGCGTGAATGAACGTGAGCGGAATTCCGCGCCTAGGATCAATGACCGGTCTGAATCCCCCGATAAAGCCGTTAAACATAACGCCGTTAGGGTGGATTCAATTGAGCTGAAAAATTTCAAGCTGTTCGAAAATTTCAAGTTACCATTTCCCCCTCCCTCCGTGCCCGCTGAACCGGACATCGTGGTTATTGGGAGCAGAAACGGCCTGGGAAAAACTTCGATCCTAGAGGCGATCTCGCTGATGATGATTGCCGCCAACTTCGAATACACGGATTTTCTGGATTCAAGCTCGCAATCCATTGATCTGCGATCATTAGACCCCAACCTGTTCATAAGAAAGCAAAGCAAGCAAAAGCAAGCAGAGGTCTTATGTGAATTCTGCTTCGGAGAAAGCAAAGGGAAATTTAAAATACAACTCAATAAAGGTGAAGGCCCGACATTCTCGGAGGTGAAAACTCGCAATTACTTCCCAATTGGAGAATACTTGGATGGATATAATTGGGGCACTTCCGACATGGACTATAGTGAAGACCCTTTCAGGGCATTAATTGGAGAGAGCGAGGATTGCCTGATAATTCCTTCTCTTCTTTATTTGCATAGCTACCGGAAAATTTTCAAGGGAAATATTGAAATAATAACAGCGATGACAAGCGGAGCGCCACGGGGGCCATTTCGCAGATCGCTTCTCGCGGAACCCGATCGTCTAGGCTTGTTCAAGAACGCTATTTTTAAAGCCAAGATGACCGAAGCAGGTCTGATTGAACACGAAGCCGCCTTCGATGATGAGCAAGTTTTAGAAAAACTTTACAACTTATTAAATGAATTTGTTGGAGGCACAAGTTGCAAACTCATATGGGATCGTGGGCCTCAAGACCTTCTTGTAGAGATGCCGGACAACACCTTCATCCCATTTGATTCTCTTAGCTCGGGAGAGAAGGAAATCGTATCAACTTTGTTCTTGATTTGGTATTACTCAAGAAAGCAACAGAATATCGTGCTGATTGATGAGCCCGAGCTGCATTTGAACGCGGAATGGGCAATAGGCTACGTGAGGACTCTCGCCAAGCTCTGCCCAAAAAATCAGTACATCATCGCGACCCATTCCGAGGACGTGTTTTCTTCGGTTGACGCCGATCACCGGATTATCATCGAGCCCGACCGCGAGGCCGGGTAATGCCCACGCCACGAGCCGGGGCGCGCCCCGATGATATCCGGTCCCGCGCGCGGCACACCCTCTTTGTTGAGGGCATCGGCGAAGCCTCGCTGGATGCCTATACCTGCAATCTCATCCTGCGGGACCTGAAGATCAGCGTGCAACCCATGGGTCCGGCGTATCACGTCAAGGCGGTGGCGCAAGCCTTACATGATAACCATCCTTCCTATTACTTCCTGATAGACCGCGACCATATTGACGATGCCGCGGTGGAAAAGAGCTGGAAAGAGTTCCCGGACCCCGCTTCATTTAACCTGCTGATCTGGAGAAGGAGAGAGATTGAAAACTACTTCCTTGATCCGGATTACCTGGCGGCCAGCTCTTATCTGGTCAAAAGCCCGAAAGTGCTGAGGCGCGAGATCGCCTCTCTTGCCGGCAAGAGGATCTATCTTGACGCGGCGAACCTGGTGATCATCCGGCTTCGAGAAACACTCAAGGAAAATTGGATAAAATGTTTCGATAAGGTGAATGGATTTGAAAGCAAGGCCAAGGCTCTTGAGAAGTTGCTTTCAGCAAAGGGGTTGGCGGACAAGGCCGGGAAGGTGGCCAAAGACCTCGGGGCTGAGAGCATTGAGGAAAATTTCGAGCAGACCGTCAACTATCTTCTGGGAAACTCTCTCCGGCCTGAATATGGACAAGGAAAATGGCTGGAGATGGTAAAAGGCAAGGAGATACTGCCCACCGTGATAAACAGATGCTTTCGAGTGAAGGGAACGGACGGGAAAAATATGCAAGGGATCAAGGCCGTCAGAGAGGTGGCAAGAGATCTTCTGAGCCAGGCAACGGAATTCCAGCCCCATGACTTCAGCCAATTGTACAAGCTGCTGAAAAAGAAAATCGCTGAATAACGTCTGGCTATACCCTTCCCACCAAATGCTGTACGTTCACGGGCAGTTGGTCCATGACCTCGACCTTTTTGCCTTGCTTGGCGAGCGTGTCTTCGATGACGAGGTAATCGAAGCCGGGGATGATGACGTCGGTTGAGCGGTCGCCGAAGCCGCGGAGGGCCACGTCGAGCATCATGATGATGTTGCGGCCGAGCGGCTGGTCCGAGTCGAGGGTGATGGCGCCGTAGAA
The DNA here is from genome assembly GCA_035527835.1 of bacterium. Taxonomy (GTDB): domain Bacteria; phylum RBG-13-61-14; class RBG-13-61-14; order RBG-13-61-14; family DATKZS01; genus DATKZS01. The sequence goes on along the minus strand of DATKZS010000227.1, from coordinate 36,111 downwards.
TTCCTGGCACTCGGTATAGCCGGAGTTGTGGGTGCCGGTGTAGGGCTTGAGGGTTTCGAGGCGGACCTTTTTGCCGATGCGCCGGCTGACCTCATTGGACTTCCCGGCAAAGTAATCCACCAGGGCCTGCTCCTGGAGCCGGGCGGGCAGGCCCTTTTTGGCGACCTCGATGAACCTGGCGAGTCCGACCTGGTAAGCGCCCTCGACCAGGTCGAACCAGAAGCGCTGGTCCGCGGTCACCTTTTTCGGCGAGCTCACGGCGATCACGGAGCGGCGGACGCAGGCGTTGAGTCCGCCGCGCTTGGGCGCGACGCCGAGATGCACCCAGTCGCCCTCCCGGATGGGGCGGTTGAGAGCCGGGCCGATCAGGGTGCGGTTGGCGGAGTTGGCGCCTACCATGGTCTTGAATCCCAGGTCCTCGGCGCCCATGAGCTTGGCCACCAGCTCGGCCCAAGCCGCGACCTCGGTCTCGTAAAGCCCCGGCCGGAGCACGGCGAGCATGGCCCGCATCATCGTGTCCGCGATCTTGGCGGCCTCCAAGACGAGCCTGATCTCGGCCACGGATTTCTCGTATTTTATTTTAAAGTAGATGGGTTGCGCATCCACTACGTTGCGCTTCCCATATATCTTTTGCAGATACTCGACGAGGGCCGCGGGGATGACTTGGCGGGGGGTGAGCAGGGCCACGGTCTCGACCTTTTTGCCGGCGGCCTGGTCGAGCACGTCGGGGAGGCGCTCGGCGCGGATGGGATATTTTTCGTCGGCGAGCTGGAGGAGCTCGACTTTGTGGACCGTGGCGCCGGCGCGAGGGGCGAGCTGTTCGGCCACGTAGCCGCCTTCGAGGCCGGCCAGGATGTGGAAGCCGTTTTTGCCGATGGCGCCGGCCACCTGCTCGATGGAGACGTTGATGTTGCCGCCCAGGTAGGGCACGTCGCCGCAGTAATGCTCGTCGGAAAAAACCACGCCCACATCAATGCCTTGCGCGGCCAGGGCCTTGGCAACCTGTTTTTGCCGGCGCTTGAACTCGCTGAGCGGGACCTGCAAGTCGCGGTTGATGGAGGGGGCGGAGTCAATAACTTGGCGCACTTTTTGCCAGTCAGGGCCGATTTGGGCATGATGATTAGAGCTTTTCATTATTTTTCACCTCTTTTTTCCGCCCGGAATTTTATATAAAATATCAAAATAAATCCATAGGTTAAATACTTAGTTCATGGATAAAACTCCTTGCTGCAATGTTTTATTGCGCCCAAATTTTCCTTGCTTTTCCGAAATGCTTTGGTAAAATGTAGTATAAGCGGAGAAGCTGAAGATGCCGAAGCAGATTGAAATCCCGCCTTCCCCTCTCACCGGAAAAACCGCGGCGATCACCGGAGGAGCCGGAGAGCTTTGCGGCGCGATGGCTGATGCCCTGGCGCGGGCCGGGGCCAGGGTCGCGGTGATAGACATTGACGGCGCGCGGGCGAGGGCGAAGGCTGATGGCATCGTCAAGGCCGGTGGCCGGGCGATTGGGATCGCGGCGGACGTTGTGAGCCGGCCGGACATGGACCAGGCGGCGGGTGCGATCGGCTCGGAGTTCGGGGGCCTGGACATTTTGATCAACGGCGCGGGCGGCAACAATCCCGGGGCCACGACCTCGGAGGCGCAGACGTTTTTCGATTTGCCGGTGGATGCCGTGCGCAAGGTGTTCGAGCTGAACTGCCTGGGGACGATCGTCCCGTGCCAGGCGCTGGGCAAGCTGATCGTGGAGACGGTGAAGCGGAGCGGCGACTTCGGGCACATCATCAATCTGAGCTCCATGAACGCTTTGCGTCCGCTGACGCGCATCCCGGCCTACTCGGCGGCCAAGGCGGCGGTGTCTAATTTCACGCAGTGGCTGGCGGTGCACATGGCCCAGAATTATACCCCTAAGATCAGGGTCAACGCCATTGCGCCGGGATTTTTTTTGACGAACCAGAACCGTTTCCTGCTCATTGACCAGGATAGCGGGGGCTTCACGGCGCGGGGCCAGACGATCCTGGCGCACACCCCGGCGGGTGAGCTGGGGCGGGCGGAGGACCTATTGAGCACGTTGTTTTGGTTATTGGATCCGGCGAGCCGGTTCATATCTGGGGTGGTGGTTCCCGTGGACGGAGCATTCAGCGCGTTTAGCGGGGTCTGACCAATCGGAGGGCGGTAAATTGGAAGCTGAGCAAAACGAAAATGAAGTCGTGCATGACACGGGCGACCTGAAGACGGGCACGAACTACCTGGGCGCGCGGCACCATCCGGCGCTGGGGATCCGCATCCCGGAGATCTTCTTGACCGGCATCATCAACTCCTTGCAGAAGCACCGTTGCGCCGCGGGTCTGATGCTGAGCTTCGGGCGGGAGACGGCGCCGGAGGAGATCATCATGGCGCCGCCGCGGCGTTACGAGATCACGCTGGGTCATACCGGGACCTCGATCCGGCGGTATCTGACCATGGGGGCGCGCATGGCGCGGACCACCGGGATCCCGGTGGAGATGGAGGCGGACCACCTGATCATCACCGAGTCGTCGGCGCTGGCGGTGAAGCGGATCGAGGGGGTGAAGACGCCGAAGTTCGTCGGGAACGCGGCGGTGGAGAAGTCCATGCGCTACAACATGCAGGCGCTGGACGAGGCGGTGGCCACCGGCGTGGTGCGGTCGTTCACCACCGACACCTCCGACCTGTTCGACACTGACGTGGAGCGGCTTAAAGAGTATTCGCTGCGCAAGCTGCTGCACGCGGAGTACTCGGAGTCCGAGCGCGAGCGCATCGCCAAGACCTATGCCGGCAGGCACCGGTTCAAGGGCGGCGACGGCAAGCCGGTGCGGCTGGAGCTGAGCCGGGACAAGGCCTACCGGCTGGCGCTCAAGTACAAGCGGAGCATCGAGATCAACGAGCGCATCTACCAGGAAATCGCGCAGCGGATGCGGCGGCCGTTCGGGTTCGAGATCTCGATGGACGAGACCGAGAAGCCCACCCCGGGCGCGGACCTGTTCGTGTACCTCGGCGAGTGGAAGAACAAGGGGCTGCCCTGCGATTACGTGGCGCCCAACGTCGGGTTCAGGAAGCGGGAGGACTACAAGGAAGGCCTGGACATGCTGAAGAACAGGGTGCGCGCGGCCCACGCCATCGCCTCGCGCTACGGCGCCATGCTCTCGTTCCATTCCGGCTCCGGCGCGGGCACGCACACCGGCAAGGGCAAGGGCGTGTACGAGACGCTCCTTGGCTGCACCGGCAACAAACTCAAGTACAAGATCTCCGGCATCTATTACGAGCTCTTGATCGAGCTCCTGGCCGGGCACAAGAAGGGCACCGACGCCCGCATCCTGTTCGAGCTCATCTTCCGCGACCTGATGGACTACCTGCGCGAGCAGCTCGAGACCCGCGGGCCCCTGTATTCCAACGTGCTGGTGAAGCAGATGCAGAGCTTTGACGAGAGCAAGAAGGACTACGATCCGCGGGCCGACGTGTTCCGCTACCATTCCTTCCTGGCGCTCAACTTCCGCGACCAGAAGGGACGCCGCTACTACCGCGACCGCCTGATCCGGCTCTACAGCGAGGACCTCAAGCTCAAAAAGCAGGTGGACCAGGAGATCGAGGCCCTCACCGCCCGGCTGGTCGAGGGACTGGAGTTCGGGGGAAATTATTAGGGAGTTATGCCCCTAATCAAGCCCTAAGAAAACCGCCAAGACGCCAAGACCGCCAAGAATAGCCAAGAAATATTTTCTGCCTGAAGGCGGGGCTCAACTTATAACTTAATCATAATTATTGGCGTTCTTGGCGTCTTGGCGGTTTTCCTTTCCATTTAATTATACCTTCCTCTGAATCCATCGGGTTTATTTTCCAGGAGCTTTGTCATAGACTGATGGCCGTAAGTTCACGCATGACTTGGGGAGGATTGCGATGAGGCGGTGTGTTTTTTTTATCGCGTTATTGGTGACGGCGCTCTTGCTGCTTGGGCCGATCCGGTCGAGGGCGGAGTGCCCGTGCATGAAGGACACGTTGGACCCGCCTTTCCCGGCGTGGGTGTTCGGGCACGTGGTATGGGAGGACGAGTCCACGACGCAGAGCGTCTATGACCTCGTTCACGGCTATCTCACGCGGGGGGTTCCGGTGGACGCGGTGATCATTGACTCGCCGTGGGAGACGGCCTACAACGACTTCGTGGTGGATGAAGAGCGCTACCCGGACATGGGGAAGCTGATCGCGGACCTGCACGCCAACGGCATCCGGGTGATTTTCTGGATCACGGCGATGGTGAACCAGGAGGACTCCGAGTATCAGTCCGCGCTCGAGCACGGCTATTTCGTGAAGGGCATGGAGGCGCGTTCGTGGTGGAAGGGCACGGGCGGGATGCTGGACTACGACAACCCGGAGGCCCTTCAGTGGTGGCATCAGCGCATGGACCGCGCGCTCGAGCTCGGCATTGACGGATGGAAGGTGGACGGCACCGACCCATTGATGCTGTACCAGGGCTGGAAGCGCCGTCAGGATTACGCGACTAAATATTACTCGGACTTTTATGATTACAGCCGCGAAAAGACCGGCCGCAAGATCGTGGCCATGGCGCGGCCCATGGAACAGGGGATCAATGAGAGCACGCTGCACCTGCCGGGCTGGGCCAACCCGCTGGGACTCGGGGTGTGGCTTCGGTTCGCGCCGGTGGAGAAGAGCTTCGCGTCGTGGGTGGGCGACCAGGACCCGACCTTTGATGGTCTCGCCATTGCGCGGCGCCACGTGCTGCGCTCGGCCCGGGAGGGCTACCTGATTATCGGCTCGGACATCGGCGGCTACCGCGGCGGCGGCCCGTACCAGGAGGTGCTGCTCCGGTGGGCGCAGTTCGGGGCGCTCACGCCGTTCATGGAGAACGGCGGCATCGGCGAGCACCGGCCGTGGAGGTTCGACGACGAGACGCTCGATATTTACCGCGCCTACGCGCTGCTGCACCAGGCGCTGGGGCCGTACCTTTATTCGGAGGCGGTGGAGGCCTGGCGCCAGGGCCGGTCGCTGATCCTGCCGCTCGGGAGCGGCGAGGAATACCTGCTCGGCCGCGACGTGCTGGTGGCGCCGGTGCGGCGGGCGGGCGGCAAGGTCCGGGTGACCCTGCCCCAGGGCGACGACTGGTGGCCGCTGTTCACGGAGGCGGACGCGCCGGAGCTGGAGAAATGCCGGATCCGGAATTCCGGGCCGCCGCTGCTCAGCGGCGGCTGCTCCTTTACTCACGCTTACGGGCTGGCGTCGTACCCGGTATTTTTCCGGGCGGGGGCCCTGGTGCCGGTGGACGTGGCGGATGCGCGGCCGCTCTTCGCGGGAATCCTGGAGCTGGCGGGCAAGTCGCGGGCCGTGCTGGTGGTCCCGTCGGCGTCGCCGGTGGAGGAGGAGGCGAGGCTCACGGTGCATGAAGAGGGCAAGATTGATCTCATCTTTACCGGCGCGGTCCGGCCCGGCGCGGCGGACTGGCCCAGCTTCGTAGTGGCGTCGCCGTGGCCCACGATTCCGGAGGACGCGCCGGCCATTGGTTGGAGGTGACACAATGAAGGGAGCGATAAATATTGGACGCTGCCGAAATGGTGGCGGGGACACTCCTGTCCCCCGCGCCTGTCAACCAAGCCGACGCCGCCCGGCAAGAGTGTCGGGCTCCACCTATTGCATGGCGGGCGCTCTCGGTGCGCTGCTCCTGGCCCTGTGCTTTCACGCCCGGGCGGGAGAGAACGCCGCGCGGCAGCCAAAGGAAGCCAAGGCCCCGGCGGTGACGTGGAACATTTTGTGGCGGGCGGCGACGGGGAGCATGCCCAAGGGGGTGGCGCTGACCGCGGACGGCAAGGAGGCGTGGGTCACCAATTTCGGGCACGACCACGGCAAGAGCATCACGGTGTTCGATACGGCGACGGGCAAGGTGAAGAGAAACGTCTCGGTGAAGGGCCGCGCGGTGGAGCTGGCGTTCGCGCCGGACGGAAGGACCGCGTACTTTTCCAACTTCGACACGGGCCGGCTCTACGCCGTGGACACGGCCACGTATAAGATCACCGGCTCGGCCAAGGCCGGGACCAACCCCAAGATCGCGACGCTGTCCCCGGACGGAGCAACCATCTACGTGTCCAACTGGTCGTCCAACGACGTCTCGGTGATTGACGCGAACAGCCTCACGGAGACCGGCCGGATCCGGGTGGGCCAAAACCCCCGCGGCAGCGCCACCGACCGCGCGGGCAAGCTCCTGTTCGTGGCCAACTTCAACGCTAACTCGCTCTCGGTCGTGGACCTCAGCGCGATGCAGGAGATCAAAAGAATCCCCATGAAGCGCCTGCCGCGCCACGTCACGCGCGCGCCCGACGGGAGCATCCTGGTGACCTGCATGGGCCGGGGCGGAGACGCCATGGCGGTGGTGGACCCGGAATCGCTGCAAGTCAAAAAATGGATCGGCACGGGGCGCGGGCCCAAGACGGTATGCGTGACGCCCGACGGCAAGCTGGCGTTCACCGCCGACTACAACGGTGCCTCCGTGTCCATCGTGGACCTTGGGCAGGGCGCGGTCATCGCCACCATCCCGAATCTGGGCAAATCGCCGTGCGGCATGGCGCTGTCCGCGGACGGCAAGACGCTGTACGTGACGTCGTGGTACTCGAATGAATTAAGGGCGATCGAGATTATCAGGCAAGATTAACCGCCAAGACGCCAAGGGAATGCAGAATATTATTTTTGCCGCAGATGAACGCAGATGAACGCAGATAATTATTGATTAATCTTATTTTATCTGTGTTCATCTGCGTTCATCTGCGGCAAATAAAATCTTGGCCTTCACTCTCCTTAATAGGCCCCTTTCCCTCTCACACGCTCCAATACCTGGCCTCGAAGTTTTCGTCGGGGACGGTGAATGAGATGTATCCGTCCCGGGGGTGGCGCTCGATTTCGAGGTCACGGTCCATGAGCTTGATGACGAAGTCCACCTCCTGTGCGGGGGCGAGTCCGAGGGCGTCGAATGGCGCCTTGAGCTCGATGATCTTGTCGGCGGCGATCGGTCCGACGTCTCCGACGGGTTCGAGGACACCGTCGTCTCGCTCCTCGCAGAGGCGGGCCATCTGGGGCTTGAGGAAGGGGAAGATGATGACGAGGCGGCGTGGTCCGATGATGGAGAGGTGGACGTCGAGGCTCTCGCAGTCCTCGCACCCGGGCTGGGGGTCGAGGCGGAGGTAGAAGTTTGTGAGGTCGAATCCGAAGTAGATGTCCTTCAAGCGGGTCACGGCCTGGTACATTGCGCCCTGCGAGCCGCGGAGGTTGAGGCGGCCGGCGGCGCGCCACTCGTAATAGTCGGTGACCTTGCCGTCAATGGCCGGCGAGATCAAGTCGAGCGGCTCCTCGGCGGCCTGGACGGGGTGCGCGAAGCGGACGGGCTCGTTGAGGAATGCCGGCGGCTCGGCGCCGAGGATGACGTAGGCGTTCTTGAGGTGGAGGCGGAAGAGGTAGTCGAACTCCGCTTTAAGGTCGGACTGAAAGCTGTCGCCGTACCACCAGAACCAGTCGGAGCCTTCGGCGGCGAAGAGCGAGTCCATGGCGCCGTCGCGCACGCCCTGCGGCATGTCCTCCATCAGGCCGGGCATGTCGTCGCGGACGCGGCGGAGGTAGTCCCAGGCCTTGTTCTCCTCGGGCCCGCCGATCCAGATATCGAAGTTGGAGCTGATCCATGATCCGGTCGGCATCTGGTCGAGGACGCGGGTGGGCGGATGGCGGTCGAGGTACTCGGAGGCGGTGACGGTGGCGAGTCCCTCGGTCCGGGCGATCTGCTGGTAGAGGCGGTTCAGGAAGAGTTTTCCGCCGTCGGGGTATGACTCCCACGGGTTCTCGCCGTCGAGGGCGATGGTGACGACGGCGTGGTCCTGGTTGATGCGGGCCTCGGCGGCGCGGATTTCGCGGAGCCGGCGGACCAGGTCGTCGGCGGCGCGCTCCGGCGGCTGCTTGGAGTAGTTGAAGCCGATGAGGTCGGAAAGGCCCGAGTCTCGGAAGAAGACGTCGAGCTCGCGTCCGCCCTCGATGACCTTCCAGGGATGGAAGAGGGCGTCGTCGCGGCGGTAGGAGCGGACGCGCTTCCAGAGCAGGTGCTCGTCGGTGGCGACCCAGCGCACCTCATTGTCCATGAGCAGGGGCACGATCTCGTGGGCCACGCTGCCCTCGGAGGGCCACATGCCCACGGGCCTTCTGCCCATGGCCTCCTTGATAAAGGCGAGGCCGCGGCCGGTCTGGGCGACGGCGTCCTCCGGGTGGCGGAAGCGCGGGGGCTGGGGCACGCCGGGATGGGCGCGGTCGGCGAGCGAAGAATCGTAGATGAGCGGGAGGATGGGGTGATACATGGGAGAGGCGCTGACCTCGATGGCGCCCTGGTCCCAGAGGCGGCGATAGGCGGGGATGATGCCGGCCACGGCCTCGGTCTGGCGGGAAAGGACCAGTTGCTTGTCGTCCTCGGTGAACTCCCGGCCCTTGCGCTTCAATTCCTCCAGCTCCGGCCATTTGGCGAGCGCGGCCCAGCCGAACCAGGTCAGGTTGTACCAGACGACAAGGTCGCGGATCTCGGTGTCGGAAAATTTTTTCTGGATCTGCTCGAAGTCGGCGCCGGGCTGCGCGCCGCGCTTGCCGAGCAGGCGCTGGTACTCGGGATACGGCCGGACCATCACGTCCCAGTTGGCCATGAAAAAGTGGCGGAGCACGAAGGCGCGCTCGGCGGGCGTGAGCTCGTCCGCCGGCTTCTCGCTGATCACCTGGAAGTCGTCCGTGGTGTGGCCCTGCGCGTACTCCTCGAGCTGGCGGATGAGGCTCGGGGTGAGGTTAAAGGTGACGCGGGTCCCGGGCACGGCCTCCACCGCGGCCAGCATGTCCATGTAGCCCTTGATCGCGTGCAGCCTCACCCACGGCATCATGCACCCGCCCTGGACCATGTCCTTGTAATAGGGCTGGTGCATGTGCCATAAAAAAAGTATGGACAGTTCAGTCATTACTTACCAGGGTTTGTGGTTTGAGGTTTGTGGTTTGGGGTTCGCGTCTGGCTCGAATTCCTTGATTCCCCCGCGGTCTTTAACCCCAAACCCCAAACCTCAAACCACAAACCTTTCTTATTTCGGCCCTCCGGTCCTGGTCCACTCCTGGGTGAAGTCGCGGAAGTTTTTCATGGACAGAGGCAGGTATTTGACGCTGACCTCATCGGAGATGGACTGGGCCACGTCCTCCAGGGTGCCGGAGAGAAAGCGCATGGAGGTCGGGATAAAGGCGTTGACGTTGACGCTGGTCTTGAGCGAGTAGTCCACCACCAGGTAGGGGTAGTCTTCCTGCACCGTCCAGTGCCCGGTGCTTTCCTTGACCGGGCATTCCTGGAGGTCCTCCACCGTGGCGTGGTAGAGCTTCATGATGTCCTCGTCGCTCACCACGAGCTCGCCGTTGCCCTTGGTCTGCTGAAAATAAGGATGGGTGCGGCAGGAGTCGAGGAACTTTTCCTCGGGCCTCACGCGGCCCGGCTTGACCGGCTTCATCGAGGCCACGGCCTGGATGATCTGTTTCTGCGAGGGCATGCGGAAGGAGAAGGTGCGGGACTTGGCGTCGCTTTCGAAGTACACGGGCAGGCTCACGGACTGGGTGATGCCGAAGAACGAGCCCTCGGTCTGGATGATCACGTTCATGCGGGAGCGGTCGCCGGTGTCGAGGCCCACGGAGAAGTTGTAGGTGTGGAACATGTTCTCGATGCCGTTGCAGTCGGTGAGCCAGTCCCAGTACTTGGCCTTGGGGCAGAGGAAGAGGACTTTGAGGTTGACGCCGTCGCTTTGGAACTCCTTGAACACCACGAAGCGGCCGGTGTTCATCTGGTCCACGATCTTATCGAGCAGCGCGCCGTCGGTGCAGGAAAAATATTGGCCGGCGTAAGCCTTGAGCCGGGCCCGGTCCTCCGGGCTCACCTTGAAATTATACTTGCTCTCCTCGCCCTTGAAGATCACCGCGATGTAATTCCCGTCCTGGTCCAGCTTGGTCTCGACCTTGTTCTTGATCTCGTCGCGGAACTTGCGGCGCTGGGCCAGGAAGTCCGCCGAGCTGACGGCCGCGGCGATAAAGCCCAGGGCGAGCGTCGCCAGGATGAGCGACTTCAGCCGGGTGCTGTTTAATTTCATGGTACGCCTCCTTTTAGAACCGCTCAAAGAATTCCATGACAGGATTAACAGGATCAACAGGATATTCAGAATACGCCTCCTGGTTTTTTCTCATCCTGTAAATCCTGTTAATCCTGTCTTTAGAAATTTCCATAATTCCAGGGTGCCGCCTCGCGGCATGGGCCACAGTTCAGCATTAATTGATAAACATATCATAATTTCTCCGTTAATTTCCATCGGCGGCAACATCCTTTGTTTATTTGCGTGCGGGGTCGGCGGCGGGGAGTCTGACCTCGAAGGCCGCGCCCTTGCCGGGCCCGCTGGTGACGCGGATCTCTCCGCCGTGGGCCTTGACGATTCCGTAGGCGATGGCGAGCCCGAGTCCGGTCCCCTTGCCCACTTCCTTGGTGGTGAAGAAGGGCTCGAAGAGGCGGGAGAGGTTCCCGGGCGGGATGCCGGGCCCGGTGTCCTGGATGGTGACGGAAGACACGTCGCCGTCGCGCCCGGTCTCGATGATGATGGTCCCGGTGTCGCCCATGGCCTGGATGGAATTCATGATGATGTTCATGAAGACCTGGGCGAGCTCGCCGGGATTGGCGCGGACCAGGGGCTCGGCGCCGTAGGCCCTTTTCACGACGATGCCGCGCTTGAGCTCGTGGGCCAGGAGCATGAGCGCGGTCTCGACGGACTCCTTCATGTCAATGCGCTGCTTGTGCGACGGGTCCTTGCGCGAGAAGGTGCGCAGGCCGGCCACGATCTCCTTGGTGCGCTTGGCGCCCTCGCTGGTGGACGCGAGCAGGCGCTCCATTTTTTCGCGCGCCTCCTCGAAGGCCGCCTGGTCGCCCCGGGCAAAGGCCTCGCGGACCTTGCCCAGGTAGCGCTCGAGGTGGTCGGTGTTGGCGTAGATGTAGCCGACCGGGTTGTTGATCTCGTGGGCGATGCCGGCGACGAGCTGGCCCAGGCTCGCCATTTTTTCGGACTGCACGAGCTGGGCCTGGGTGCGCTCCTTTTCGGCCAGGGCCTCGGTGAGCTCGCGGGTGCGCTCCCGGACCTTTAGCTCCAGTCCCTGCGCCAGCTCATGGATGGAGGCGTTCTTTTCGGCCAGGGAGCTCACCATGTCGTTGAAGCCCTCGGTCACCCGGCCGATCTCGTCGTTGGCGCGGACCGGGACCCTGACCTCGAGCTCTCCCGCTCCCACCCGCTCGATGGCGGCGCGGAGCCGCTCGAGCGGCCGGGACACGCTCTTGGCCACGTAGATGGATAGCAGGATGGCCAGGGCCACTCCGACCATGACCATGAAGAGGTTGAGGAGCAAGAGGCTCCCGAGCACGGCCTCGGGCGGCTGCGAGACCATGAAGGACGCGCGCTGATAGGACAGCAGTGCGATCATTACGAGCGGCACGGTGCCGACCAGGACGAAGATGGCGGTGAGCCGGTAGCGGACGGGGATGATCCAGCGGTCGAGCACGGCGGAGATGCGTCCGCCGGGGAAGAACCACGGCAGCTCTTTCTGCCACATTGACTCGATGACGAAAAAGAGAGTGGCGCTGACCATGCCGCCGATGAGGAGCGACAGTCCCATGCCCTTTAGCGAGAGGGCCAGGTAGTTCCAGGTGCGCTGCAGGTTGGCGCCCGACTGGAACAGCTCCTCGGACAGGACCTCGCCGGCGTGGCCGGAGGCGGCCAGGGCGTTGAGCGGTTCCTCGGGCGCGAGCGAGCGGCCGGTGGCCCAGAGCCGGGCGATGATGATCATTCCCATGACCACCCATCCGCCCAGGCTGGCGAGGGCGCAGAGCAGCGGGAGACGCAGGGCGCGGCGGCGGAGGTGGATGATCCGGCCGCCGCCGGTGGTCTCGTCGAGCGGCGTGAAGCCGGGCCGGACCACGACCTTGAGATACTCGAAGAGGGGAGCGCTGTAGGAGCGGCAATAGACGAGGGCCAGGGCCGCGGGCACCATGATGATGAGGAGAGTCTGCCAGCTCTGGATGAAGCGCATGCGCGTGAGCGATGATACGTCAATGACGGAGAGGTACAGGAAGATGAGCAGTCCTCCGGCCAGGTTGACGAGGAAGACGAGCGCGAGCAGGCTGAGCCGGGACCGGGAAAGGCCCCGGTCGGAGGCGGGGGCCGCGATGCTTTCCATCAGCGGCCTCCTTGCGCCTTTTCCGCGGCCCGGAGCCGCAAGTCCTCCGCCCGGGCGAACTTGTCGTCGGGATCGAGCGCCAGGGCGCGGTCCAGGGCCTCACGCGCCTCGCCGAGCCGGCCCTCCTGCCGGCAGCTGATGGCCGTCCATACCAGCGGCTCCGGGTCGGCGGGCATGAGCTCGGCCGCGCGCCGGAAATGGCCGCGCGCGCGGTGGCCGTCGCCGCCGATCAGGCGGGGGATGAACTGGTAGTAGATGCCCAGGCCCAGCTCAGCGGGACCGTTGTTCGGGTCGAGCTCGAGGGCGCGCTGGTACTCGGTGATTACGGGGGAGGTCGAGATCATGGCCACGGTGATGGATGAGATGGGAAAACGCATGAGCTTGACCTGTAAGACCTTGCCCATGAGCACGTGCACGGCGGGGTCGTTGGGCCGCCGGAGGATCGCCTCCTTGCCGGAGGCCTCGGCCTGGGCCAGGGCCTGGTTGGCGGCGGACGAGTCGTCCTTCACCCGGGAGTAATAACTGGACTGGGCCAGGTAAACGCGCGCGATGTAATATTCGCACAGCGAGTTCCGGACCGGGCCCTGGCATTCCTTCAGGAAGATGGCGAGCGCGGCGTTGAGCGAGGCGATGTCCAGGCTCTTCTCGCCCTGGTCGAGGAGCTGGACCGCCCGGGCCACCTCTTCATCGCCCGCACGGGAAGGCGCGGGCCAGAACAGGGCGAGCAGAAGCATAGCGGCCATGGCCGGCACCCATGCCCTTAAACACCCGCTTGATTTTTTTCCCTGCCCGCACACCTCTTGATAACGCCTCCGCTTATATTTTAAGCAAATTCCTTACCAATTCCGAACGGTCTGAAATATCGAGCCATAATCAGTGGTTGGCGGCGGCGCGGCGCGGGCCGGGCCGTTCCCCCAATATTTTCCGCAATGCTTTCCTGCAACCGGGCCGCATTGGCTCATTGCTCCGAGCTGTGACACTGAACCTCTATTTCTTCCTCACCCACCACAGCACGCAGGCCCGGTGTGAGCTCACCTTATCAAAGAGCGCCTGCTCCACTTTCATGCCAGCCGCTTCGAGCGCGGCCTTGCGCTCCTCTATCTGCTTTGTCGTCCGCGCCACCACCGCCACCGGGATGCGCCGGCCCGGGCCCGGCAGCAGGCTTACGTCCGGCGGCAGCTCCAGGTTGGTGACCCGGCGCCGGCAGTAAAATCCCAGGAACGCCCGCTCGGTCTCGGACGGGCCCATGCAATAAAGCGCGGGCTTTTTCGCGGTCAGCTCCGCGACCTTGATGCAAAACGCGCTGTGGTCGCGGTCCTTTTCCTCGACCGGCAGGAGCAGGACGGCGCCGGCGATGGCGGCCAGCCATGCCGCCACCATGACCGCGTCCCAGACGCGGCGCGGCCGGTCCGTGATCATGCGCCATACCACTAACGCCGCGCCCGCCGCCGCGGCCAGGGAAATGAGCGCGAACAGGGGCCACGGCCCGGCGTACCCCTTGAACGACGCCACCGGCACGAAAACGGCGGCCGCCGCGATAATGGCCGCGAAGGCGAGGCCGTAGAAGCGCTCCCACTTCGGCCCCTCTTCCGTCTCGAACCGGAACAGCATCCATCCCGCCACCAAGGCCGCGAGCGCGCCGTAGATGGGCAGGAGGTAGTCCTCCCGCTTGGTCGAGCTCACGGTGAAGAAGAGGAACGAGGGCACGAGCCAGGACACGATGAATTTCACGCTGTCCGGCCCGAGCCAGGCCCTGAACTCCTTGCGGAACGGCGTGATGAACGCGACCGGGAAGAGCAGGCTCCAGGGCCGGAAGAATTTCCAGGTCGTCCAGAAGTACCACCACCATTCGGTGTGATGGCCCAGGTCCACCTCGTCCGACTGCACGAAGCGGTAGAGGTGGTTGTTGATGTAAAAAATCTTGAAGTACTCGGTCCCGCCCTGCTTGAACAGGGCATAGTGCCAGGGCGCGGCGAGCACGGCGAAGATGATGAGTCCGAGCCAGGGCTTGAGCCTTAAGAAGGCGCGGTAGTCGCGGAGCCACAGGATGTAGGCGCCCACGGTGAGCAGGGGCACCAGCGGGCCGACCAGGCCCTTCACAAAGAACGCGGCGGTGAGCAGGACGTAGAAAGCGATGAGCGGCGCGGTCTTCTGCTCGCGGGTGAAGGGACGGTAGGCGTGGAGGAACGCGGCCAGCGACCAGATCACGGCGGCGGCCAGCGCCACGTCGAGGTAGGCCTCGTGCCCGCGCTTCAGGTAGAGCACGGTGGTCCCGGTGACCAGGGCGAGGGCCACGCCGAAAAGCCCGCTCTTCAGCTTCTTGCCGATCACGGCGAGGCCCATGAGCGCGGCGATGGCGAAGAGGGTGGAGGGCAGGCGGGCGGCGCGCTCGGACACCTCCAGGATTTTGTAAGAGAGCGCGATGGTAATGGAGAAGAGCGGCGGCTTTTCCAGGAAGACCTCGCCGTTGAAGTGGGGCACGGCCAGGTTCCCGTTCGCGAGCATCTCGCGGGCGATCTCGGCCTCGCGGGCGTCGCTGGTGCGCCACAGCCCGTGGCCCTGGAACGGCAGGTAGATGGCTGAGGCCATGAGCAGCGTGACCAGCAGATAGCGCGGGCCGCCGGCCTGCCGGAGGAGCCACGAGAACATTTTATTTATCTTTTGATTCATGAAAATTTTTCACCGCCAAGACGCCAAGACCGCCAAGGCCGGATAGAGGAATTTTTTATAATATTTTTTCTTGGCGGCCTTGGCGTCTTGGCGGTTCTCTTCCGCTTCATTTTGATGGTTCCTTGAAGTCCATGACCAGCGTCAGGAACTGCACCATGATCTTGGCGGTGGCGCCCCAGACGTTGTAGCCGTCAATGTCGAAGTAGTACACGGGGTACGGCTTGCCGTCTTTCTTGAACTCGCGGCGGATGAAATTGTCGGGAGCAAAAAAACGGACCAGGGGCAGGGTGAAAATCTCGGCGATCTCGGCCGGCGCCGGCCGGGCATCGAACGGATACGGGATCACGCCCACGAACGGGCGGATGCGGAAGCCGGTGATGGTGCTGATGTCGTCGAGCCGGCCCAGCACCCTGACGTCGGCCGAGCACAGGCCCACTTCCTCCTCGGCCTCGCGCAGGGCGGTGGAGACCAGGTCCGCGTCCTCCGGGTCCCGGTGCCCGCCCGGAAACGAGATCTCGCCCTTGTGGTGCTCGACCTTCTGCGTGCGCCGCGTCAGCAGCACCTGCCATTGCCCGTCCTTCTGAAAGATCGGCACCAGCACCGCCGCGATCTTCAAATCGCCGGGCTCGATTCGCAACGGCGCGCGCGCCTCCAGCGTCCGCTTGATTTCATCCTCGCCCGGCTCGGCCATATCACTCCGATTCAATTGCGCCTCCAGGTATTACAATAAAGATTAACCGCCAAGACGCCAAGGCCGCCAAGAAAAATATTTGATAAAAATAATTCTCCTTCCGGCCTTGGCGGACTTGGCGTCTTGGCGTTCAATCTTTACTCCCCGGCTTCTGGGCCTCTCCGGTCATGGGCACGAAGCGCACCGGGAGCAGCTTCTCCTTCTTGATGCCGTCCCTGGTTTTGGTGATGCGCAGGAGCTCCTGGTAGTGGTCGCCGACGGGGATGACCATGCGTCCGCCGACGGCGAGCTGGTCCACGAGCGGCTGGGGCACGTGGTCCGGCGCGGCGGTGACGATCACGGCGTCGAAGGGCGCGTGCTCGGGCCAGCCCTTATATCCGTCGCCGCACCTGGTTATCACCCTGGCGTAGCCCAGGCGGTCGAGCGTTTCTCGCGCGCGCTCAGAGAGCTCGCGGATGATCTCGATGGAATAGACCTGTCCGGCGGTCTCGGCGAGCACGGCGGCCTGGTATCCGGAGCCGGTGCCGATTTCGAGGACCTTGTCGCCGGGCTTGAGCTCGAGGGCCTGGGTCATGAAGGCCACGATATAGGGCTGGCTGATGGTCTGGCCGTTTCCGATGGGGAGCGGCTGGTCGGTATAGGCCAGGGGCTTCATGTCGGCGGGGACGAACTCGTGGCGCGGGACCTTGTTCATGGCGGCGAGCACGGCGGGATCGGTGATGCCTCGGGCCGCGATTTGCTCGGTGACCATGGCGGCGCGTCGCTGCTGGTAGCTGTCCGGGCCGGCGTTGTCGGCTGACGGCGGCGTACAGGCCGGTCCCGCGGCGTGCGCGGCCAGGAGCAGTATTGCCGGCAGGACCAGGGCGAGGCTTATGGCTTTGATGGCCGGGGCCCGCCGATGTGATGTCATTTTATGATCCATATCTCGACCTGGTCGCCCTTGGTGCTGGTCTCTCCGGCGCGGACGCGGAGGATGCCGTCGGCCTCGGCGATGCCGCGGTGGATGCCCTTGTCGGCGAGCGGCACGGCCACGGCGGTCCCGCTGCCGCGCTCGAGGCGGACGCGGGCGAGGCGGTCGGCCTCGGCCCCGGCTTTGACGTCGGCGGCCAGCTCGGCCCATTGCACGGGCAGGCCGCGGCCGGGCATTCCCATCAGCGAGTAGACGGCGCGGCGGACCAGGAGCTGGAACATCATCTCGGCGCCGGAGGGCCCGCCGGGGAGGCAGATCACCGGCGCGCCGTCTTTCAAGCCGAAGGCGGTGTAATGGCCGGGCCGCGCGGTGATGCCGCGGAAGGGGAACTCGACCCCGAGCTCGGTGAGCGCGGCGATGACGACGTCGCGGTCGCTCATTCCGGTGCCGCCCAGGGTGATGACGACGTCGGCCTCGTGGGGCCGGGGCACGGCCTCCTGGATGTCGAGCTGGTCGTCGGCGACCAGGTTGAGCCGCACGTCGGTGATGCCGATCATGCGGAGCCAGGCCACGATTCCGGAGGCGGCGGATGGATAGACCTCGCCGGGACTGAGCGCGCGGCCGGGCGGCAAGATCTCGTCGCCGACCGCGATCACACGCGCGCGCGGCAGGCGCACGGTCTTGACCTCCGCCCACCCCGCCGCGATCAGGAAGCTGATCCAGCCGGGCGTGAGCTCGATGCCACGCTCGGCCACGGCCTCGCCTACCCGGAACTCGTCGGCCTTCTTGCGCAGGCCCCGGCCCGGCGGGACCGGCTCGCGGACCACGACCTCCTCTGCCTGCTCCTGGGCGATCTCATCGCCCGCCACGGCGTCGAGCCCGTCGGGCACCACCGAGCCGGCGAACACCTTGACGCATGAGCCCGCCGGCGCCATGCCCTCGAACGGCGCGCTGAAGCTGGACACGCCGGCCGTTTTCAGCCGCGCCCCCGCCGCCGCGGCCTCCGCCGAGCGCAGCGCCCAGCCGTCGAGCGCGGAGATGTCCGCGCCCGGCACGTCCACCCATGCGCTCACCCGCTCGGCCAGCACCCGCCCGCCCGCCAGCGTCACCTCCGCCGTTTCCACGGGAAGGCGCCGCACGGAGCGGTCAATGATCTCGAACGCCTGGTCCAGGCCGATTTTGCCTTCCATCTTTAAAACCTCCCTCCCCGTATGAAGCGGCCGAAGAAGCCGCGGGCCTCCCAGGCCGATTCCGGACACAGCTCCTGGCAGCAGAAGCACTTGATGCACACGTCCTCGTCCACCGCCGGAAAATTTTCGCCCATCCGCATGGCGCCGGTGGGGCAGCCTTCCACGCAGATCTTGCACCCCTTGCATTTTTCCTGGTCCAGGTGCAGCGTGGTGTCGGTGACCAGGCGGAACACGCGCTCGTTCACGAAGCGGCCCACGAAGCGCAGGCGCTGCGCGGTCCGCGGCAGCTTGAAGCGGCGGCCGGCGGGGAGGCTGCCGATCAACTCGATGGCGTCTTGATCGAGCGGCCCCAGTCCGCGGCGCGCGGCGATGCGGAGATGGTGGACCTCTTGGGGCGGATAGCCCATGATGCGGCCCATCACCGCGTCCACCGCCACCGCGTTGGTTCCGGCCAGGATGCGGCCCAGCAAAACGGGATCGCCGCCGGAGGGGCCGCTGCCCTCCATGGCCACGACGGCGTCCATGATGGTGAGGTCCGGCGGCCGCGCCGCGAAGATGTCGGCCAGAATCTCGCCGAAGTCCCTGATCCCCGGCGCCGCGCGGTGGGCCCCTCCCTTGCCCGCGCCCGCCACCATGCCGAACATGTTCTTGACCGCGCCGGTCAGCACCGTGAGCGAGTGCGTCTTCATCTTGGGCAGGCTCACCACGGCGTCGGCCTCCAGGATGGCCCGCGCCATGGGCAGCTCCGAGACGAAGCGCGACTTGAGCGGCCTCATCACCGTGTCCTGGGCCACGTTCACGTACGCCCCGTCCGCGCCGTCCATGATCCCCGTCTTCTTCGCCACCCGCTGGTTCAGGCCGTAGCCGCCCACGCCGCAGTTGTCGCCCACCGTGACCTCGGCCCCCGCCTCGCGCAGCAGCCTCACCACGGCGCGGACCAGCGACGGGTGCGTGGTGGCGGCCCGCTCCGGCGGGAACAGGCCCAGCATGTTGGGCTTCACGAAGACCTTCTTGCCCCGGAGCCCGGAAAGCCACGACTCCAGGCTTAAAGCCTCGATCACGCGGCCGAGCGCGGGCGCGAGGTCATCATAAGAGGCCGCGGCCACCAGGACCCGGGCGTGGTCCGCAGGGGCCATCCGTGCATCATGCCGTGAGTTTCCGTTCGTCATTTTTATTGGATATCCATCCCGTGCCCGGAGGCGCCCACATAGCTTCTATTACGCCCCTTCAGGGCTGAAAAGGATGTCATGGTCGCCGATATCCCAGGGTAGGCCGAAGACGGCCAGCCCTGGGCTATCTTATTATCGCCCTTTCAGGGCTGAAGAATAAGAGCGAGACAGAACAATAGATTCTTGCTTCTTGATTCTTGTTTCTTGATTCTACTTCTTCCCCGCCCTCTCCCGCGCGATCAGGGCCGCTCCCAGCGCGCCCACGGTCTGCGGCTCGGCGGGGATGTTGAGCGGCGATCCCAGGCGGAGGGAGAGCTCCTTGATCACGCCCACGTTCTTGGCCACTCCTCCGGTCATGGTGATTTCCGGCTCGATCCCGACCCTTCCGGCGAGGGCGCGGGTGCGGTCGGAGACGGCGGCGTGGATGCCCCGGATGATGTCGTTCTTGAGCCGGCCCTGGTGGATCAGTCCGACGACCTCGGACTCGGCGAACACGGTGCACACCGAGCTCACGCTCACCTTGTTCTCGCTCCGGAGCGAGAGCGGCCCCATCTCGGACAGGTCCACCTCGAGCGCGCGGGCCATGACTTCGAGGAAGCGGCCGGTGCCGGCGGCGCACTTGTCGTTCATCTGGAAGCTCATCACCCTTCCCCTCTCGTCCACCCTGATGGCCTTGCTGTCCTGGCCGCCGATGTCAATCACGGTGCGGGTGCCCGGGAACAGGCTCACGGCCCCGCGGGCGTGGCAGGAAATCTCGGTGACCTTGTCGGTGGCGTAAGGCACGCGCTCGCGCCCGTAGCCGGTGCTGACCACGGCGGCCAGGTCCGATCGGCCGATGCCCGCGGCCGTCAGCGCCTCCTCCAGGGTCCGCTCCGACGCGGCAATGCTGTTGGCGCCCGTATAACTGATGGCCTGGGCCAGCACCGCTCCGGCCTCGTCCACGATCACGACCTCCGCCGAGATCGAGCCCACGTCAACTCCAGCGAAATACACTATGTCAGCCTCCTTGACGGCATCCGCTCAACTTTATAATTTTAAACGCACCGCGGCCGCCGCGCCACCTTGCCTATTATCTTTGTCGCCCGCGCTCGCTGGCCGCCCGGCGGAAAACCTCCAGGTTCTCATCCACCATGCTCTCCTCGCTGAAGCGCTCGATCAGCCGTTGCCGCCCGGCCAGGCCCATGCGCCGGGCCCGCTGTGGAGACGTGAGCAGCTCGATCAGGCAGTGGGCGATGGTGTCGGAGTAGCGGGGCTGGACTAAAAAGCCGGTGGCGCCGTGGACGATGATCTCCGGGATCACGCCGACGCGCGAGCCGATCACCGGCTTTTTGAGGTCCATCCATTCCAGGGCCACGCGGCAATGGGCCTCGCTCCCCACCGACGGGACCACCGCGACCTCCGCGAGCTGCATGGCGCTGACGTGGTCGGCGCCCGGGCCCACCAGCACGAACCGGCCGCGGTGCCGAGACCTCCGGAGCGCGGGCAGGAACTTGTCGGAGTCCTCCACGTCGCGATAGATGATCAGGAACCTCACGTCCGGCACTTTCTCCACCACCTGGTCCGCGGCCTTGAGCACGAACTCCTGGCCCTTGACCGGCCCGAGCCGGCCCATCACGCCCACCACGCGCGCTTCGGGACCCAGGCCCAGCGCCGCGCGCGCCGTCCGCTCGTCCGCTTCCGGCGTCACCTCGCCCGGCCGGATCCCGAAGTGGACGGTGCGGACCTTGTCCTCGGGCAGGCCGAGCCGGACGTGCAGCTCCTCCTTGATCAGGTCGTTGCCGCTGATCACGAAGTCGGTCAGGCGGCGGTACACCTCGCGGTTGACGAGCGCCATCCGCGGCAGGCGCATGTCGCCGCGGGTCCGCACCACCGCGGCCCCGGCCCGGCGGGCGGCCCACGCGATCAGCGGGAAGCCCTCCGAGCGCTGGGCGTTGACCACGGAAAAGCCGCCGCGCGTCACCAGCTCGCGGGCGAGGCGCGCGGTGGCGTACATCCGGGCGGGATCGAGCGACGCGGGGTCGCCGGCGGCCACCACCGGAATGTTGTCGGCGGCCGCGCGGTCAAGCAGCG
Source organism: bacterium (assembly GCA_035527835.1). Classification (GTDB taxonomy): domain Bacteria; phylum RBG-13-61-14; class RBG-13-61-14; order RBG-13-61-14; family DATKZS01; genus DATKZS01. The sequence continues at coordinate 15,141 of DATKZS010000227.1, read as the reverse complement.
GCGATCCGGCCCGGCCCCAGATCACGGCCTTGACGCCCCGTGCCCACAGGCCGCGGGCCAGACGGTGCGCGTATTCCGCTTCCGCGTTGTGCCACCTGATATGCGCCGCGATCAGCACCCTGAAATCGTCCGCCATATCTTCACTCCTCCGGCCGGTCGCTAACCGAGTGCATCTGCCATTCCATGAACCGCCTCGCCCACTGTTTGCGGGCGGTAGAGAGGTTTCGCGAGAAGCGCAGGTACTCCTGTGCCAGCATCAGCCCGTCGGCCTGGGAGAGCGGGAGCACGCGCCAGAGATTGAACAGGCTCACGAGCTGGGCATCGCCGTGGCGGCGGTCGAGGCGCTTCAGGTTATAGAGGTTGAAGAGGATGAGCTCATGGGTCCCGGCCTCGGTGTAGCGGACCCAGACGTCGTCTCCGGAGGGGTCGGCGAAGTGCCATCCGAGCTCGTGGAGGTTGAGGACGAAGCGGGCCACTCGGATCAGGAACCCGCGGTCCCAGGGCAGGCCCGAGAACTCGTCGGCCACGCGGCGGGCCAGGTACTCGGCCAGGCTGTACTCTCCCTTGCCCGGGACCACGGAGAGGATGCTGCCTCCGCGGCTGCCCTTGCGCTCGATCGCGGCCATCACGCGGTAGTGGGCGACACCGTGGTGGTCCATGATGGCGCTGGCCAGGAAGGCCCAGCCCGCGGCGCTCCGGGCCCGCAACGGCAGGGAATAATCCGGCGCGCACTGCCGGATCACCAGCTCCAGCGGCGGCGGGCCGCCCACTTGCTTGATCCGCGCCCGGCTCTGGTCCTCCGCCGTCCCCAGCTTCTCCACCACTTCCAGGAGCGAGTTCTGGTACATGGGCTTTCGCAGGTAGATGCGGGAGGGGCCGGACTCGAACCAGAAGTAGGGGGCCTTGCGCGCCCGCACCGCCCGCGCCAGCGCCGGCTCCTCCTTGACGGCCAGCTCCGCCGAGAGCGCGATGATCCGCTTCACCAGCCCCTGAAATTTTTCCGCGGGCAGGTTGTCGGGCGCGAAGTACTCCCGGTAAAAGCGGATGCGGTAGCTCTGGCTGAAAAGCGGCGAGAAGCTCTGGTGGAACCTGGCCAGCTCGGTCACGCGCTCGGGGAGTGATAACGTGGCGCGGCGGCGGCGGAGGGAGGAGCGGTGGAGGTCAACGAACACGAACTTGACTCCGCCTCCGGAGCGGGGCGCGGCCATGATGTTTCGAGGCTCGATCTCCTTTCGGGAGACGCCGCGGTCGTGCATGCGGCGGATCAGGCCGGCCAGCTCGCGGATCACGCGCCGCTTGTCCTGCGGCCGCACTCCGGGCAGGTCGGGACGGAAGGTGGTCTTGAAGAAGTTCTCGAACGACTCGTACGCGGTGAGCGACTCCTGGATCAGGTACTCCTCCGCGGGCAGCAGCGCGCGGCGCTTGATGCCGCGGGCCAGGTGCGCCGCCACCGGCAGCCCGCGCCGGCTGTGCTCCTCCGCCATCACCCACTCCCGGACCACCGGGTCACTCTTTCCGCCCCAGAGCCGGCTCAGCCCGCGGCGGTGGCGCACCTTGATGAACAGCTCTCCGGCCAGGCCCGGCCGGTTGGTCTTCAGCGTGTAAATCTTGGCCCCGGCCGGGTCGTCGCGGAACACCCGCTGGTCATGCCCGCCGAACGGCTGGTCCAGTTGTTCCAGGAGCGGCAGCAGGCTCTCCTCGGTCCCCGGGATGAGCTCCCAGACGATCCCTCCGACCCTCTTCTTCACGAACCGGCCCGGGCGAAGCTCCATTCAGCGGCCCCCCCGCGAAAGCTCCCACAGGCGCGCGTACTTCACAAAGGTGTAGTACCAGCCGTTCATCACCCCGATCAGGAGCCCGGGCACGCCGTCCAGGAAGCCCCGCTTCAACACGTAAAGCTTGAGGAAAGCGAACGGGGGGCGCAGCGCCAGGGCCGCGACTCCGGCCCGCGCTCCTCTCTGATGCCTGGCCTCGGCGTTGACCAGGGCGTAGCGCGTGATCTGGGCGGCGTGGTGGCGGAAGTCGCGGTAGGTGTAGTGGATGAGGTCGCCGTGGAGCTCGCCCACGGGTCCGGGGACCTCGATCACCTCGTGGGGATCGTCGCCGCCGAACACGGCCAACTCCTTTTTATAGAGGCGGAGCTTGCGGTCCGGATACCAGCCCGAGTGGCGGACCCAGCGGCCCAGGTAATGAGTGCGCCGCGGCACGGTGAAGCCGTTCTCCCGGACCTCGTCACGCGCGAGCAGCTCCAGAATCTCTTTTTGCAGCTCCCCGCTCACGGCCTCGTCCGCGTCCAGGGTGAGGACCCACTCGTTTTTGCACCGCTTGGCCGCCCAGGCTTTCTGGTCGCGCCAGCCCTTCCACTCGCGGTGATGGATCACGCTGGTGAACCGGCCGGCGATCTCGAGCGTGCGGTCCCTGCTCCCGGAATCCACCACCACGATCTCATCGGCGAACTTGACGCTCGAAAGGCACTGGCCGATCCTGTCCTCCTCGTCCATGCACACGATGGCCACGGACAGGGGCCTGGGCGCGGCCATCACTTTTTCTCCGCGAGCAGCTCGCGCGCGGCGGCAAGGACGTCGTCGGGCCGCACCATGCTCATGCACTTGAAATGGCCCTCCGGGCAGCGCCGGGCGCCGTGCTCTCCGCAGGGGCGGCAGTTAAGCCCCGCGGTCTCCACCACGCGGCTCGAATTGCCCCACGGGCTGAAGCCCTGGTCCGTGGCGGTCGGGCCGAACACGGTGACCACCGGCACCTGAAGCGCGCAGGCGATGTGGGTGGGCGAGCTGTCGTTGGTGATTACCAGGTCCATGGCCGCGACCAGGCGAAGCCACTGGCCGAGGCTGGTGCGCCCGGCCATGTTATGCACGCGGGAGCGGGCCATGCCCGCGACCGCCCGGGCCGCCTCCTCGTCCTGCGCGGCGCCGATCAGGTAGATGCCGGCATGGGCCTCGTCGCTGAGCACGTCGGCCACCCGGGCAAATCCCTCCGCCATCCATCGCTTGGTGGCCCAGACGCTGCCCGGACAGATTCCCACCCGGGGCCGGGCGCCGTTCCCGCCGAGCAGGTCTGGGCCGGCGGCGGCCGGCCGGGGCAGGCCCAGAGCGAGGTCAAGGCCCTCCGGCGCGCCGCCGAGCGGCCCGAGCAGCCCCAGGTTGCGCAGGACCTCATGGTCGCGCGGATGGCGGGGCACGCGGTCATGATAGAGCCAGGGCACGGCGGAGGTAGCGAACCCGATGCGGCGCTCGATGCCGGCCAGGTACAGAAGCGCGGCGGTGCGGGCGGAGCGGTGGGCGCTGACGGCGAATTCGAAATTCATGGCCTTGAGCTCGCGGGCCTTTTTCCGGAGCCCGGCCATGCCGCGCTCGGCGCCGCGCTTGTCGTACACCATGAACTCGTCCACCCCGGAAAGGCCGCGGACCAGCTCGGTCCCGGCCGGCGTGCCCATGAAGGCCAGGAAGGCCTCGGGGAAACGCGCGCGCAGGGCCTTCAAGAGCGGCGTGGCCAGGACCACGTCGCCCAGGAACGCGGTCTGGACCACCAGGATGCGCGGCCGGGCCGTGCTCCGCCTCTCATCCGCCATTCTTGCTCCGCAGGTCAGTGGCGTGCTCGATGATCATGTCCGGCACCCACACGTCCTCCCCGTACTTCTCCACGGCGTACCGCAGCCGGCACGAGTTGCAATCCAGTCCGGTCCCGTCCGTGGTCGCCTGCAAAGCGCCGTGGCACTTGGGACATACCAGCTTGGCCAATAATTCGGGATCAAGCTCCATCAGATGCCTCCTTTCCCCAGCTTGAATCTACTAAATTAACAGACACCTTGCTTCTTGGCAATAAAGATCGGCCGCGCCGCGTCCTAACCGGCGTCCTAACCGGTTGACCGACCTTATATTCTCTGTTACGCTTCAGTTGCGAATGAGCTTAAGGAGGACGCGGTTTGCAAGGCAAAGAAGTGGTTTTTCCGGCCTCTTTCGTCTGGGGTACGGCCACGGGGGCCTTGCCCAGCGAGGGGGCGGCCGAGGGCTCGGATTGGAGAATCCGGGAGCGGTCGGGGCTTGCCCCGGCCTCCGGCAAGGGCAACGACAAGAGGAGCAGGTATGACCAGGATTTCTTGAGGCAGGCCGAGCTGGGGATCCCGCACCATCGCCTGAGCATCGAGTGGAGCCGGATCGAGCCGCAGAAGGGAGTGTATGACCGGGCGGCGCTGGACGACTACCGGATCATGATGGAGGCCGCGGAGCGCCGCGGCATCACGCTGTGGGTCGCGCTGCACCACGTGAGCCTCCCCGCCTGGTTCGTGAAGCTGGGGGGCTTTGGGGACGAGGCGGCCATGATCTACTGGCACCGCTACGTGGAGCTGGTGGCCAAGGAGCTGGGCAAGCACGCCCGCTTCTGGCTCACGCTCTCCGAGCCGGCGGCCTACGCGGCGGGGTCGTGCCTCTTGGGCAAGTATCCTCCGGGCTGGAAGCGGCTGGACAAGTTCTCGGACATGCTCATCCGCATCCACAAGGCGCACGGCGACGCCTATCGGATCCTGAAGACGTACCTGCCGGAGCGGGCCCGGGTGGGGATTGCCGCGCTGATCGCGCCGGTCAACCAGGCGGACCCGGAATCCGAGTCGGACCGCATCTCCGCGGAGTTCGTGGACGGTTTCATCAACCAGGCGCCGCTGGACGCGATCCGGGAAGGGGTGATCCGGGTCACGGGCAAGGGCGCGGTCGAGCTCCCCACCTGCAAGGGCGCGGCCGACTTTTTCGGGATAGATTATTTCTTCCGCCTGGTGGTGGGCCACAATGCCTGCGCCGCGGAAAACTGCCTGGCTTCATTGGCCGAGATGGAGGGCATGCCCGGGATCAGCGCGCATCGGGAGGGAGAGGCGCGGAGCGAGCACGGGTTCGGGGCCTACCCGCGGGGGCTTTACGAGGCGGTGAAGCGGGTGCACCAGGCCGGGCTCAACCTGCCCATGTATATCACGGCGAGCGGGCTAGCCACCCGCGACGAGGGCCTGCGGTCGCGCTACCTGGCCCAGTGCCTGGGCGAGGTCCACGGCGCCATCGAGCAGGGCCTGGACCTGCGCGGCTACTTCCACTGGTCCGACGTGGACACCTATGAATTCAACCTCGGGTTCGACGCCCATTACGGGCTCTTCTCCTTCGACCCTCTCTCCATGGAGCGCTCGCAGCGGCCCGCCGCCACCCTGCTTTCCAAGGCCGCCCGCGACGGCAAGCTCCCGCCCGGCGCCGTCAAAGGGCTCGCCAAGGCCTGAAGGCACGGCCATGGCCCGCTCCGCCCCTTTGCCTCGTTGCCGCCCGGCGCGGATTTCTCTGCGGCGGTGCGCACTAGCCGCGCCGCTCATCATCGCTTCCCTCGTCTCCTGCCATCGCGGCCCCGCCGAGGTCAATGAAGAAAAGGGACTGACCATTCTGGCCAACGCGGCGGTGGGCGGGGTCAACTCTCAGCTCGCGGACTGGCTGGACGAGGAGTTGCCGGGGATCTCGAAGGAGCTGGGCGTGCCGGTTGCGTTCCTGTCCGCGGGATTGAACGACCAGGACTTCAAGGCGCGGGTGGCGCTGGATATCAAGGGCGGTCGCGCGGCGGACGTGATCGGGCTGGACCAGTTCTGGACGCCGGAGTTCGCGGGGGCCGGGTTCATCATGCCGCTGGACCGGTATTTCTCGGCCTGGCCGGTAAGGGAGCAGTACTTCGCGCCGATCCGCGAGATGGGCTCGTTCCGCGGCCACGTTTACCAGGTGATCTGGAACGCGGACCTGCGCATGATCTTTTATAACCGGGAGATCTTCCGGCGCGCGGGCCTCGCGCTCCCGTGGCGGCCGCGCTCGTGGGACGACATCCTGGCGGCGGGGCGGACGATCAAGGAGCGCTGTCCGGGCGTTACGCCGCTCCAGCTCGACGCGGGCACGGTCATGGGCGAGGCCTCGACCATGCAGGGCTTTTACATGGTCCTGCTCGGCGCCGGCGGCAGGCTCTACGATCCGGCCCGCGAATGCTGGATCACGGACTCGGCGCCGATCCGCCGCGCCGCGCGGTTCTACCGCGTTGTTTACCAGGACGAGAAGCTGGGCGACCCGGACCTTCAGGTCGCGGCCAAGGCCCGCGAGAAAAGCTTTGACCTGTTCAGCGCCGGCAAGATCGCGGTCTATATCGAGTCCACGTGGTTCTACACGTCGGTGCTGAGCCCCACCAACGACTCGTGGGGCATCAAGGACCGCGACGACCGGATCGGCTGGGCCCCGATGCCGGGAGGCGGAAGGTCCGGCGACCCCGAATTCGTCTCCATCTCCGGCGGCGACGGCCTCATCATCAACCCGCACTGCAAGAACCCGGAGTTGGCCTGGAAACTGGTGATGGCGCTGAACGACCTCGGCCGCCAGCAGCGGCTCTTCCTGAAAAAGCCGTTCACGCCGACGAGAAGGGACCTGGCCGAGCTGCCGGAGGTCATGCAACACCGGTTCATCTCCGAGACCGCCCGCGCCATCATGCCCTGCACCACGTTCCGGCCGGCCCTGCCCGAGTACCCGGAGGTCAGCTTCCAGGTGCAGTACCTGACCGAGCGCCTGGCCACGGGCCAGCTCGGGGTGGACGCCGCGCTGGCCGAGTTCGGGCAATCGGTGGCGAACGCGGTGGGTCAGGATAAGGTCTGCGGGGCTGGCCCAGGCCAATGAGCTCAATAGACTTATCAGGTCTTTTTTAACCACGCAAAGGCGCAAAGGACGCAAAGGAAATCAGATTAACACATATTCATTATTCTGATTTTTCCTTTGCGTCCTTTGCGCCTTTGCGTGCAATAAAATTTCCCTTCTACCCGTCTCGCCGGCTGAGCGAGTTCTATTTCAGGTCGTCCGACCGGTCGGCGGGGATGCGGTAGCGGGCCATGATGCGGGGGTTGGCGGCATTGGCGTCCGTGGCGGCGAGCACGAGCTTGTCGCCGCTCTCCGTCTCGATCTCGATGTACTGGGATTTTGACGACCCGATCCTGGCCACCAGGTCCTTCATGTCCTTGACGCCCTCGCCGTTCACCTTTGTCACCACCTCGTCCTCGACGTCGTGGTAGCCGACGTTGACCTCGTCCGCCAGCACGTACTGGAGCACGATCACCTGCTGGTGCTCGGACGTGGCGATATCCTGGGCCAGGTGATAGCGGAGCTCGACGGGCGCGGTGTACCACCACTGGCGCGGGTCCGCGCCCTGCAGGTAGTTCAGGGTGAGCGGCGAGAAGACGAAGCCGCCGAAGATGTAATAGGTCGGCATGCGGTCGAACTCGCAGGTGGAGATGATGGAGGGCTCGTTATTGAGGGTGACGGTGATAGCCTGGTCCTTGCCGCCGCGCAGGATGCCGAGGCGGAGGGGATCGCCGGGGAACTTCCCGATCAGGACGTAGGAGAACATGATGCGCTCGCCGCCGGTAAAGGGGATGGTGCCGTCGTTGGCGACCTGCTGTCCTTCAATGGCCATGATCACGTCGCCGGGCTTGAGCTCGTCCCAGGCCGAGGAGCTGAAGCCCACGCGGGTGACCATCACGCCGCTTTGGTTGGCGGCCATGCCCAGCGCGGCGCGGTGCTGCGGGTTCTCCAGGTTCTGGAACTCGAAGCCGAGGGCGGGGAACCCGTCATACTTGCCGTCCTGGGCGTCCTTCAAGAAATGCCGGATCACCGGCGGCGGGATCATGTAGCCCACGTTGTCCGCGCCGCCGATGCCCTGGAAGGCGATGCCCACGATCTTGTCGTCCTTGATCACGGGCCCGCCGGAGTTGCCGGGGTTGATGGCCGCGTCAATCTGGATGAGCAGGAGCGACTTCCAGCAGTGGCTGTAGCGGCCCATCTCGATCCTCGAGACCACGCCCTCGGTGATGGAGAGCTTGTCGCCGCCGATGGGATAGCCGTAGGCCGCGACCTTGTCGCGGAGCTTGGGCATCTCGCCGAAGCCAAGGGGCTTCAGGTCCTTGTGGAACTTGGGGTCCGCGACCTCGATCAGCGCCAGGTCGCACTCGTGGCCCGCCATCACCACCCTGGCCGGATACTTGGCCGGGTCGCCCTGACGCTGAACCTGCACGAAGGTTTCGTTGGTCACCACGTGAGCGTTGGTGAGAATCAGCCCGCTCTCGATCACCACTCCCGACCCGGATTGCATGCCCTGCGGCCCGGCCTGCCAGGGCATGTCGTAGTTCGGGTCCGAGACCACCGTGATGACCTTGACCACCGCCTGGTCAATGGCCGCCGACTTGGCGCCCGCCGCCGGGGGCAGGGCCAGGGCCAGCATGACGCACCATCCGGCGACGCGGGTTTTTTTCATGACGGTCCTCCTTGCAGCAATGGGCGATTACGATTCTTGCCCGCGCTACGCTCTAGGCGTTGCGCGCTACGAATTTAAAGATATTTGCCCAGCACCAGGTCCAGGTCTTTCTTGTATTGTTCCGGGATGGCCTCCGGCGCGGTGATCACGGCGAACTTCATGGCGTCCTTGCACCCGCAGGTCCGCTCGCCCGCGAGCCGCGGGATGGCCTCGCGGATGATGGCGCGGAAGGTGTTCACGTTCTGCTTCATCACCGCCAGCACGGCCTCGATGGTCACGTCCTCCTCGCTCTCGTGCCAGCAATCGAAGTCGGTGACCAGCGCCAGCGACGCATAGCAGAGCTCGGCCTCCCGCGCCAGCTTGGCCTCGGTCAGGTTGGTCATGCCGATCACGTCCGCCCCGGTGGACTTGTAAAAATAGCTCTCGGCGCGGGTGGAGAACTGCGGGCCTTCCATGCACACGTAGGTGCCGCCCAGGGTCACGGGCGCGCCGGCCTTTTTGCCGGACTCGAACAGGACGCGGGCGAGGTCTCCGCACACCGGGTCGGCGAAGAGGACGTGGGCCACCAGCCCGGGCCCGGTGAAGGTGCTCAGGCGGTTCCGGGTGCGGTCGAGGAACTGGTCAATGACCACGATGTGACCCGGCGGCAGTTCCTCCTTGAACGAGCCGCAGGCCCCGGAGGCGATCAGGCGCTCGACCCCGAGCTTCTTCATGCCCCAGATGTTGGCGCGGTAGTTGATGAAGGTGGGCGGGATGCGGTGGCCCTTGCCGTGGCGGGGAAGAAAGGCCACGCGCACGCCGGCCAGAGACCCGATCACGAACTCGCCGGACGGCTCGCCCCACGGCGTGTCCACCTTGACGGTCCCCTCGATCTTCATGTCCTCGACGTCGTACAGCCCGCTGCCGCCGAGCACGCCGATGCGTACGGGATTCATCTTCGCCTCCGGTAAAAAAGTAGATGGTAGGTAGTAGATAGCATATAGGGAAAAGTCATTACCTCTCTACTACCTACTATCTACTCTCCTCACGGTTCCACGACGGTCACCGTGGGCCCGACCGAGTAGTGGAGCGGCTCATTGGTGTCGTACATCTCGCCGTCCACACTCCAGCGCTGGCGGCCTCTCGGGACGACTACTGCCTCCTTGATGGCGTCGGTGTGCTGGATGTCGCGGTGCTTGAGGTCACGGCCGAGCCAAATAACGGGAACTAAGGGGACCAACTTGAAGGGCTTGATGGTGGACGCGATGAAATGGAAATGGCCGGGCTTGTCATAGGCCCGGGGCGTGGGCGCAAATCCCAGTCCCAGCTCCCTGATGGTGCAGGCCAGGATCACGGTGAACTCGGAGGGCTCCAGGGCCTTTCCATCCACGGTGACGCTCCAGGGCGAGGCCTTGAACATGTTCTTGGCGTACTCGGTGCCGGTCAGCGCGCTGGCGATGGTCTTGGACACCAGCTTGGCCGCCTGCCACGGCCCCGTGCTCGAGCCGGAGTAATAGGCGTCGAGGAAATTGGCGATGATCCCGGCGCCGCTCATGAACCCGTATTTATCGTTGATCTTGAGCAGGTGCTGGGGCTTCTCGACGAACGGCTCGCCGGCCTTGTACTTCTTGACCGCTTGCTTGAGGATGCTCATGGTGTTGCCCTTGATCTTGAGGGAATTGGACATGGTGTTCATGGTGCCGCCGCGCAGCGACATGACCCGCGGCAGCGGCCGGCCGCGGTAGACATTCACGAAGGCCGAGAGCACGAGGTGCAGGGTGCCGTCGCCGCCGTTCACCGCGATCGTGTCAATGCCCTGCGCGATGAATTCCTCGGCCACCGCGGGCAGCTCGTTGATGTTACGGGTCTCGCGGAACACGCCCACGCCTTCGACCAGCGCCTTGATGTCCTTGGCGATCCACGGACGCTTCAGGTTGCCCTTGGCAAAAGGATTATGGATGATACCGATGCCTGCCATGAATTCACTCCTTGCTCGTCGTTACCCCGACCCTTAATCAATACCCGATTCGCGGCCCCGGCGTCAAGTGAAGAATCCGGAGTACGGCGGCACGACGCCGCTTTCATCGGCGCTGGAAGAGACTGCGGCATTGGTTTGACCACGGAGACGCGGAGGACGCGGAGAAATTTCTAAATAATTTTTCTCCGCGACATTATGGCAGGTGGAGCCCGACACTCTTGTCGGGCGGCGTCGCAATGGTCGAGAGGTGCGGGGGACAAGAGTGTCCCCGCCACTACGTCTCCGCGGTTCAATCTTTGCCGGCCGCGGCAATATAATTCTTGACCCACTCCAGGGCCTCGGCCCGGTCGCGGGCCTTGCCCTCGAGCTGCGCATCCTCCAATGCGGAGAGGATCTCGCGGAAGGCCGGGCCGGGCGGAAGGCCCATCTTGATCAGGTCATCGCCGGTGACCAGGCGCGGGGGCCGGAGCTTTTGCGGCTCCTGTCCGAGCTCGCGGAGTTTTTGGCGGCAGAAGCGGTGGTTGCTGAGGTCGCCGTGGCTGGCGAGACAGTCGAGGCGGTGGAGCTCGAGGTGCAGGTCAAAGTGCTCGCGGCGCAGGAACCGCTTCAAGGTGGCCGGCCTCATCTTCATCACGTCCTTGAACCTGAGGTGGTCGGCGATCAGCTCGGCCACGATGGTGATGGCGTCGCGCGAGAAGCGCAGGCGGCGGAGAATTTTCCCGGACATCTCGGCGCCCACGCTCATGTGGTTGTTGAAGCGGATGCGGTCCAGCTCCTCGTAGGTCGGCGGCTTGCCCACGTCGTGGAGCATGACGGCCAGCGCGAACTCCGGCCGCGCCCGAAAGCGGCGCCGCATCAGGCCGAGCATGATCAGCGTGTGCTCGAACACGTCGCCCTCCGGGTGGAACTCGGGCGGCTGCTTGACGCCCTTCATGGCGGCGACCTCGGGCAGGACCTCGGCGAGCAGGCCGAGCTCGTCCATGAGCCGGAGTCCCCGCACCGGCCGGTCCTCCTGGAGGACGTGCATGAGCTCGTCGCGCACGCGCTCGCGGCTCACCTCGACGATCTCGGCCGCGTGCTCCCGGATGGCCCGCGCGGTCCGCGCCGCGATCTTGAAGTCAAAGCGCGCGGCAAAGCGCACGGCGCGCATCATGCGCAGCTTGTCCTCGTTAAAGCGGGCCTCCGGGTCGCCGATGGCGCGGATCACGCCGCGGGCCAGGTCCTTTTGCCCGCCCACGTGGTCAATGATCTTCTTCGTAACCGGATCGTAAAACAGGCCGTTGATGGTGAAGTCGCGGCGGGAGGCGTCGGCCTTGGCGGTCGAGAATCTCACGCCGTCCGGGCGGCGCCCGTCGGAGTAGCCCCATTCCTCGCGGAAGGTCGCGACCTCGAAGTTGCGGTGGCGGCGCCGCACGATGACCACGCCGAACTTCTCGCCCACCGGGATGGTCTTCGCAAAGAGCGCCATGACCTCTTCGGGCCGGGCGTCGGTGGCCACGTCCCAGTCCTTGGGCTTGTGGCCCATGAGCAGGTCGCGCACGCAGCCGCCGACCAGGAAGGCCTGGTGGCCGCGCTCGCGGAGCCGCTTCAAGATCCGGACCGCATCGGAGTTTATGGACGTCATTACCGGCATCAGACGCTGAACAGGGCGTTTTTGATTTTCGGGATCAGCATGACCTCTTCGGCGGTGAAGGCTATGCTCTGGTGGCTTGATTCCGACCAGTCCAGGATTTCCTCCAGGTGGCGCCGGGTGAGCCGGACCGGGCCCGCGTGGTCAAGCTTGCCCTCCACGATCCGCTCGTCGGGGAAGACCGCGTCGCCGTCGCCGCGGTGGCTGGACTCCTCCCTCATGCACTCGATCCAATGATGGATAAGCCGGCGCTCCGTGGGCGTCAGCTCGATCTCGATCATGGGTCCTCCTTGGCGGGGGACGGCACTGCCCCGGAGCGGGGGTGATAGCGGTCGTACTCCTCGCGGAGCCGCGCCCGGTCCATGTGGGTGTAAATCTGGGTGGTGGAGATGTCGGCGTGGCCGAGCATGGCCTGGACCGCGCGGAGGTCGGCGCCGCCTTCCAACAGGTGAGTGGCGAAGCTGTGGCGGAAGGTGTGGGGCGAGATCTTGCCGCCGATCCCGGCCAGCAGGCAGTACATCTTGATGCGGTACCACACCGCCTGGCGCGTGAGCCCCTTGCCGCGCCGGCTTAAAAACAGCGCGTCCGTGTTCGAGCCGCGCGCGAAAACGGGACGCGCGGCCACGAGGTAGTCGCGCACGCGGTTGGCCGCCTCCTCGCCGATGGGAACCAGCCGCTCCTTGCTGCCCTTGCCAAAGGCGCGGACCACCCCGGCCATGAGGTCCACGTCGTTCAGGGACAGCCCGGTGAGCTCGGACACGCGCAGGCCCGCGGCGTAGAGCATCTCGAGCATGGCCCGGTCGCGGCGGCCCTCCAGGTTGTCCAGGTCCGGGGCGGTGAGCAGCCGCTCGACCTCCTCCCGGGTGAGAACGCCGGGCAAAGACTTGGCGAGCTTGGGCCGGTCCAAGAGCGCGGTCGGGTCGTGGTCCAGGATCTCTTCCTCCAACAGGTACCGGAAATAGCCCCGAATCGCGGACACCGCCCGCGCCACGCTCCGCGCGCTGATGCCCTCGCCGCGCAGCCACGCCATGTGAGAGCGCAAGTCCTCCGCCGAGACCGCGGCCACCGGCTTGTCCTGGCTCCAGGAAAAAAATCGGCAGAGGTCATGACTGTATGCCTCCACCGAGTTCGAGGACAGGCCGCGCTCAACCGACAAATGATTCAGATATTCGTCCACGTAATCCATTTCCACTTTCGCGCCTCCGCTTCCGCAACATCTGAAATCCACCTCTAAGGATACCAAAAAGGATGGGTAAAGTCAAGTCAGGCTTGAGGCTTGGGGCTTGAGGCTTGGGGCGTGGGGCTTGAGGCTTGAGGCGTGGGGCTTGAGGCTTGGGGCTTGAGGCTTGAGGATTGGGGCTTGAGGCTTGGGGCTTGAGGCTTGAGGCTTGGGGCTTGAGGCTTGAGGCGTGGGAATTGGGACCTTAAGCCTCAGGCCCCAAGCCTCAAGCCTTCCTCTTCACATCTCGACTCGCCACTTGGTGCCTTGCGGCGTGTCTTCGAGGATGACGCCCTGGGCGGCGAGCTCGGCGCGGACCTGGTCGGCGCGGGCGAAGTCTTTGGCCGCGCGCGCTACTTTGCGCTCCTCGATCCGGGCGGCAATGGCTGACGGGTCCAGGCCCTTGAGCCGCACCCGCATGGCGGTAAGCGCGCCGAGGTAGGCGGCGGGGTCCTGGGAGAAGAGGCCGAGCACGCCGCCCAGCCTTCTCAGCTCGGCCGCGGCCTTTTTCAGAAGCGCGCGCGAGCCGGGTTTCTTGGCGGACTTTTTTCCGGCAAGGTGCTGGTTCAGCGCGTGGAGGAAGTCGAAGAGCGCGGCCAGCGCCTTGGCCGTGTTGAAGTCGTCGTCCATGGCCGCCGTGACCTTGGCCTCCAGGCCGGCGAGCTCATCGGCCAGCGGCACTCCGGCCATGGCCGGCTGATCGTCGCCGGCCAGCGCGTCCACCAGGTCCAGGGCCTCGTAGAAGCGTTCGAGGTTGCGCTCGGCCTGGCGCAGGCCCGGGTCCGTGAAGTCGAGCGGCGAGCTGTAGTGGCAGCCGAAGAGGAAGAACTTGATGGCCTCGGGGTCATAGGATTTATATAGGTCCTTGAGCGGAATGAAGTTGCCGAGCGACTTGGAGATCTTGACGCCGTCCTTGGTGACGTGGCCGTTGTGGAGCCAGTACTTGGCCATGAGCGTCCCGTTGGCGGCCTCCGACTGCGCGATCTCGTTCTCGTGGTGGGGAAAGATGAGGTCGCGGCCGCCGCCGTGGATGTCGAATGTTTTGCCCAGGTACTTCGAGCTCATGACCGAGCACTCGATGTGCCAGCCGGGCCGGCCCGGCCCCCACGGGCTCTCCCACGACGGCTCGCCCGGCTTGGCCGCCTTCCACAGCGCGAAGTCGAGCTCGTTTTCCTTGTACGGGTCGTGGTCCACCCGCGCCACGTTCTCCATGTCTTCCCGGGTCCGGCCCGAGAGCTTGCCGTAGCCCGCGAACTTGTCCACCGCGAAATAAACGCTGCCCGCGGCCTCGTACGCCGCGCCCTTGTCCACCAGCGTCTTGACCATGGCGATGATGTCGGGGATGTGCTCCGAGACCTTGGGCTTCACGTCAGGCTCGAGCAGCAGCAGCCGGCCCACGTCGTCCTCGTACTGGCGCGTGTACTTCTCCGCGACCTCTTGGTAGTCCACCCCGAGCTCGTTGGCCCGGTTGATGATCTTGTCGTCAACGTCCGTGTAGTTGCGGACATAGGTGACGCCAAGGCCCTTGAACGCGAGCCAGCGCCGGACCATGTCGAAGACCACGGCGGCGCGGGCGTGGCCGATGTGGCCGTCGTCGTAGACCGTCGGCCCGCAGGCGTACATGCGGACCTGGCCCGCCGTGAGCGGCTCGAACGGGACCTTGGCGCGGCCCAGAGTGTTGTAGACTTCCAGCGGCATCGTAAACTCCTGAATCAAGAATCAAAAAGCAAGAATATAAAATGTAGAAGCATTCTTGTCCAAAATAGGAATTGGGTCATCGTTCCCACCCTTTCTCGATCAGGCTCCGGGGCCGTGGATCAAGAAGCAAACCTCGCCACGGCTCTGTTGGCGCACCCCGCAAGGGGTGAAATATGAGTAGCCGTAGGTGCAACCTGCGGAACAGCGCCCCCACAAGGTATCAACCCTGAAGGGGTTGAACCAGGGGCCGCGATGTGCGACCCCTTCAGGGTCGGGATAATGTCTCGCGCCATTCCGGGGGTTTCACCGCCCGGCTACTCACAT